>CAYPRZ010000021.1:10194-14650 GCA_964413315.1 uncultured Desulfovibrio sp.
CTACCGCGTGGCCGTGGTCACGCAGGAACTGCCGCCCCTGCGCAGCCGCGCCGAAGACGTGCCGCTGCTGGCGCGCTTTTTTCTGACGCGGCTGGCAGAGCAGGGCGGGGCCGTGCCGCTGGATATTGACGACAGCGCCCTTGAAGCGTTGCGTCTTTATCCCTTTCCCGGCAATGTGCGCGAGCTGGCCAATATTCTGGAGAGGGCAGCGGTGTTCTGCCCGCCGGGCGGCAGCATAGGCCTTGCCCACCTGCCCCCTGAAGTGCGCGAGGCGCAGGGCCGCACGGCTCAGCCCCTTACCATTGCCCCCGCCGCACAGAGCGTGGCCGCAATTACAGCGCTGGGGCACACTGCCGGGCAGGATGCCCCGCTGCTGCCCTTGGCCGAAATGGAAAAACAACACATTTTGCACGCCCTTGAGCTAGCGGGCGACAACCGCACCTTGGCCGCAGACATGCTGGGCATCAGCCGTTCATCCCTATGGCGCAAGCTGCGGGAATACGGCGTTTGAGGTTCATTCTGGGGGAGTCTAGCCGCACGAGCAGCCCGTGCCGTCAAACCACTTTTGCCCCAGCAGGGCGTCTGCGTCGCGGTCAGCGGGCTGGCGCACGGTCACCAGCATAAGGCCAGATTCCAGTTCTTCTCTGGTGATTTCCAACCCTGTCACCAGCGCAAAGCTGGGCAGCCAGCGCGGTTCGTGGTCGCATTTGATCTGTAGCTGGTCAAAAGGCGTGGTTTCAATAAAGACCAGTATGGATTCCCTGGCCGTGAACAGCGGGTCGGTAGGCTTGGCCTCGCACATGTCCAAAAAGAACCGCCCCGGCGCAATCTCGCGCGGTCTGCTGCTCGCCAGCATGCCGCACTGCGGGCGGGTTGCCTGCTGCACCGCCGCCAGAACGCCCTTGCGCACACCTTCCAGCGCTTCGGCCTCAAATCTGTCCATCATGCAGATGTAAAATCCCATCTTGTCCAGCACACCGTAAGGCGCGCCGTGGTCTTCCGCACCCACCACAATGCGGCAGGGCCCCAGATTGGCGGCCAACCCCTGCATCTGCTCGCGCAGTTCGGCAAGGCCCGCGCCTTGAGCAAGGCTAAAGCCGTGCCGCGTGTGCTCATTCCAGTTTTGCTCGTCCCGCACATACACCGCCACAGTGGTGGCCGCCGTGGGCGCTGCCAGCGCACCCAGATCATCGTGAAAAACCGCAATCCGCGAGCCGTCGAGTAAACCTTGCATACGCTCTCCGTCTGTTGTGGCAGGGCCTCGAAGCAGTCCGGCCTTTCATGGGCACAGCGTATGCAATATCTATGCGCTTATGCGAAAAGGCATCGTAATGTGTTGTAATTAAAACAGTATTATGTGCACGTGACTGGCTTGATGGGAGGCTTGACCACTGTGCAGTGCAGGTACGTTCAGCATGCGTACAGAATGCTAGCGCGGTAAATAAACGGGAGTTTTACTTGAATTTTAAAAAATGCATATAAATAAATATGTTAGGTATTTTATCCTGAAAGGGGAGTCGCGTAATTACTGTAAAACGTGATTTTGTAACATGTTAAAATAAAACATATAAATATAAAATGTACCAAAATGTTCAAAAAATAAGTGTTATGTACGCTTGTGTACGCATATGCCAAATTGTGACCAAGGGGAATTTTTGTAATATGCTGATTTTAAATATAAAAGTTAAAAATTCGCCCGCTGGCACAGCCAATGCACTAGGGCAGGCATACACGTTGCCAGAGACGCTTTGTCCCTGGTCAAAACAGCCGCACAGCGGCGGGAGAATGCGTTATGCCTCGCAAAATAGCCATTTACGGTAAGGGCGGCATTGGCAAGTCTACCACAACCCAGAACACGGCTGCGGCCATGGCCCATTTTCACGGAAAGAAGATTTTTATCCACGGGTGCGACCCCAAGGCCGACTCCACACGCCTGATTTTGGGCGGCAAGCCGCAGGAATCGCTGATGGATACCCTGCGTGCCGTGGGTGCAGAAAAAGTGACCCTCGATAAGGTCGTGCGCAAGGGCTATCACGACATTCTCTGCGTGGAATCGGGCGGCCCCGAACCGGGCGTAGGCTGTGCTGGCCGTGGTGTTATCACCGCCATCGACCTGATGGAAAATCAGGGCGCGTACACCGATGATCTGGACTTCGTATTCTTTGACGTGCTGGGCGACGTTGTCTGCGGCGGCTTTGCCATGCCCATTCGCGACGGCAAGGCGCAGGAAGTCTACATCGTGGCCTCTGGTGAAATGATGGCCATTTACGCCGCCAACAACATCTGCAAAGGCCTGCTCAAGTACGCCAAGCAGAGCGGCGTGCGCCTTGGCGGCATTATCTGCAACAGCCGTAACGTGGACCGCGAAAAGGAATTTCTGGAAGAATTCACCGCTTCCATCGGCACCCAGATGATCCACTTCGTGCCCCGCGACAACATCGTGCAAAAGGCCGAATTCAACAAAAAGACCGTCACCGAATACGACGAAACCCAAAATCAGGCCAAGGAATACAGCGATTTGGCAGAAAAAATCATCAACAACCAGAACTTTGTTATTCCCCAGCCGCTGTCGATGGATCAGTTGGAGGCGATGGTCGTCAAGTATGGCATTGCCGACTAGTGCCAAAAGCGTCTTTTGCCCCCTGGACTGCGTCAAATGCCCGTTTCAGTCCAGGGCTGTACCGCAAAAGTACTATCCCTGGCCTGAAACGGGCACTTTCCTTGCCAGCGAACAAAAGACGCTTTTGGCAACGCGTGAATGCCCCGTGCGATCTGGCACAGCACATTTGAAGAGACAGCATCAACAACTCCAAAGGAGCCGCCAATGAAAATGGTACGAGCCATTGTTCGTCCAGAGAGCACTGAAAACGTGGTGGAAGGGCTTGCCGCATCGGGTTTTGTGGCCCTTACCAAGATTCAGGCCTTTGGGCGCGGCAAGCAGAAAGGTCTGGATAGCGGCAGCGTTCACTATGATGAGTTGCCCAAAAACCTGCTCATGATGGTGGTGGAAGACGAGCATGTGGAGCAGGTGCTGCAATTGGTCGAAGGTTATGCCAAGACAGGCAATTTCGGCGACGGCAAGGTCTTTGTTTCGCCTGTAGAGCGGGTGCTGACCATCCGCACCGGACAGGAAGGTATTTAGGGCAACGGGCAGTTGCGTACTGCCGCAGATATAGGCGCTTACACACATTATTGAGGCCATATTAGGAGCTCGCCATGAAGGAGATTATCGCCATCATCCGCCCCAATAAGGTGACGGCCACAAAAAAGGCCCTTGACCGCATGGGCTTTCCGGGCATGAGCGTCATTCCCGTATTCGGGCGCGGCAAGCAGAAGGGCATAGCCGAAGAGGTTTCTGTAGAGATAAGCCCCATCGTGCGTGGCATGGGCAGCTACAAGGGCATGATGTACGTTCCCAAGCGGCTGCTTTCCATTGTGGTTCCCGCCAACATGCTGGACAGGGTTGTGAACACCATCGTCAAGATCAACCAGACGGGCGGCATCGGCGATGGCAAGATCATCGTTTGCCCCATCGAACAGGCCCTGCGGGTACGTACCGGCGAAATGGGAACAGCGGCCATTCTATAAGGCCGCGCGTAAAGGATACTGATATGCCATACCATCTTTTCAAATGCAGCGAATGCATCCCCGAACGGGAAAAGCACGCCGTGGTCAAGGGCGAAACCGACGACCTCTCCACCTGCCTGCCCCT
Organism: uncultured Desulfovibrio sp.; assembly: GCA_964413315.1. Classification (GTDB taxonomy): domain Bacteria; phylum Desulfobacterota; class Desulfovibrionia; order Desulfovibrionales; family Desulfovibrionaceae; genus Desulfovibrio. The sequence continues at coordinate 13,907 of CAYPRZ010000021.1, forward strand.
TGGGTATCTGAATACCATTCCCGGCAGTATTTCAGAGCGCGGCTGCGCCTTTTGCGGGGCCAAGCACGTGATTGGCACGCCCATGAAGGACGTGATCCACCTCAGCCACGGCCCTGTGGGCTGTACTTACGATACGTGGCAGACCAAACGCTATATCAGCGACGACGGCAACTTTCAGCTCAAGTACACCTTTGCCTCGGACATGAAGGAAAAGCACGTGGTCTTTGGGGCAGAAGACCAGTTGCGCAACAGCATCAAGGAAGCCTTTAAGGCCTTTCCGCACATCAAGCGCATGACCATCTACCAAACCTGCGCCTCGGCCCTCATCGGCGACGATATCAACGCTCTGGCTCAGGAAATAATGGAAGAAATGCCCGATGTGGACATCTTTGTGTGCAACTCGCCCGGTTTTGCTGGCCCCAGCCAGTCGGGCGGCCACCACAAGATAAACATTGCCTGGATCAACCAGAAAGTTGGCACGGTCGAGCCTGAAATTAAAAGCCGCTACGTTATCAACTACGTGGGCGACTACAATATTCAGGGCGATGTGGAGATCATGTGCGATTATTTTCGCCGCATGGGTATTCAGGTGCTCTCTGTATTTACCGGCAACGGCAAGTACGACGACCTGCGCGCCATGCACAAGGCCCAGCTCAATGTGCTCGAATGCGCCCGCTCGGCAGAATACATCTGCAATGAGCTGCGCGTGCGCTATGGCACGCCGCGTTTAGATATCGACGGCTT
>CAYPRZ010000021.1:14698-22389 GCA_964413315.1 uncultured Desulfovibrio sp.
CCACGAAATGGTGGGCGAATCTCTGCTCAAGATCGGCCTGTTTTTCGGGCTGGAAAAAGAGGCGCAGGCCATCATTGATGAAGAAACCGCCCGCTGGCGGCCGGAACTCGACTGGTACGCCAAGCGCCTCAAGGGTGTGAAGGTCTGCCTGTGGCCCGGCGGCTCAAAACTGTGGCACTGGGCGCACATCATCGAAAAGGAAATGGGTCTGGATGTTGTTTCCATCTACTCCAAGTTCGGGCATCAGGGCGATTTTGAAAAGGGCATAGCCCGCGCCAAGGTGGGCACGCTGGCCATTGATGATCCCAATGAGCTTGAAGGGCTCGAAGCCATGGAAGACTGGAAGGCCGACATTATCTTTACCGGCAAGCGCCCCGGCGAAGTGGCCAAGAAGGTGCTGGTTCCCTACCTCAACGCCCACGCCTACCACAACGGCCCGTGGAAGGGATTTGAAGGCTGGGTGCGTTTTGCCCGCGACATTTACAATGCCGTGTACTCGCCCATCCACCAGCTGGCAAAAATCGACATCACCAAGGACGAATACCCGCTGGACAGTGGCTTTATGACACAAGAAATGGTCTGCGGGCGCAACATTGCAGACGAAGCGGGCGAGCGTGAATATTCCGGCAGTTACGATTGCGTGACCCATTTGCGCAGCAAGGAATACCCGCCCTATCCCGAACCGCTTTCACAGGCAGTGTAAGCCCCTGCGGCCAGCCACCAGACCCACCATTGCGGAGGAGCAGCATGAGTGCCGGAACCCTTAGCGAAAATGTTGAAGCCGTCATCGACTATATCATGAAAAAGTGCCTCTGGCAGTTCCACTCCCGCGCATGGGACAGGGAACGGCAGAATGAGGGCATCATGACCCAGACCATGCAGATTCTCTGCGGCGAGCAGCCCGATATAGAATCGCCCGAAAACCGCTGCTATTGGGTGGACGCAGTTATGATGGCCCGTGGCCTCACCAGCGAAAACCCATGGCTCGAAACCATGGGCAAGGACGACATACGCGAGCTCATGGCCGCAGCCAAAAAACGGCTGGATTTTTTGACCATCCACGGTTCGCTGAATCTGGAGCTCACAGACCCCAAATACTAGGTTACCGTGCCCGTGTCCGGCGGCAAACCACGCCTGCCGGACGCGGGCGAAAATTGGTTATCCCCTTGGATACATGCGGCCTGGCCTGAAAGGCATGTTCCTGTCAGGAGCCGAAGACTGCTTTTCACAACAGCCAAGCGCCGGGGCAGCCCGGCCTCACATAAGGAACTGCCATGTCTTGCGAAATTATGGAAAAGGAAAGGGCAGGGGTCATCAATCCCATCTTCACCTGTCAGCCCTGCGGCGCGCAGTACGCGAGCATCGGCATCAAGGATTGTATTGCCATTGTGCACGGCGGTCAGGGCTGCGTCATGTTTGTGCGCCTGCTGTTTTCGCAGCATTTCAAGGACAACTTTGAAATAGCTTCTTCATCCGTGCACGAAGACGGCGCGGTGTTTGGTGCCACCAACCGCGTGGAAGAAGCCGTGGACGTGCTGCTGATGCGCTACCCCGAAGTGAAGGTAGTGCCCATCATTTCCACCTGTTCTACTGAGGTTATCGGCGACGACATCGACGGCGTGGTGACAAAGCTCAACAACGGCCTGCTCAAGGAAAAGTATCCCGGCCGCGAGGTGCATCTTATCGCCATCCACACGCCGAGCTTTGTGGGCAGTATGATCAGCGGCTACGACGTGGCCGTGCGCGACATCATCACCCACTTTGCAGAAAAGGGCGAACCCAACGGCAAGCTCAACCTCTTTACCGGCTGGGTAAACCCCGGTGATGTCAAGGAGCTCAAGCATCTGCTCAAGCTTATGGATGTGGATGCCAACGTGCTGTTTGAAATCGAAAGCTTCGATTCGCCGCTGTTGCCAGACGGCACGGGCAAGTCGCACGGCAGCACCACCATTGCCGACCTCAAGGACACGGCAAACGCTCTGGGCACAATTGCCCTGAACCGGTACGAGGGTGGCAAGGCTGCGGAATATCTGTACAAGGAATTTGATATTCCTACGGTTATCGGCCCTTCGCCCATCGGTATTCGCAATACGGATATTTTCCTCAAGCGTGTTTCGCAGCTTACGGGTAAGCCCCTCACCAAGGAACTGGTGCACGAGCGCGGCATTGCGCTGGACGCCATCACCGATGTGGCCCACATGTTTTTGGCCGACAAAAAGGTGGCCATTTACGGCAATCCCGATCTTGTCATTGGCCTTGCCCAGTTCTGCATAGACCTTGAAATGAAGCCCCAGCTCCTGCTGCTTGGCGACGACAATGGCCGCTATGCTGCTGATCCGCGCCTCAAGGAAATGGTGGAAAAGGTCAACTGGAAGATGGAAGTGGTCACCAACGCCGACCTGTGGGATCTGGATGGCCGCCTGAAGCGCAAGGAAATTGAGCTCGACCTCATTCTTGGGCATTCCAAGGGCCGCTGGGCCGCCATGGACAACAATATTCCCATGCTGCGCGTGGGCTTTCCCACATATGACCGTGCGGGCCTGTACCGCTACCCGGTCATGGGCTACACCGGGGCCATGTGGCTGGCCGAAAATATGGCCAACACCCTGTTCACCGACATGGAATACAAGAAGAACAAGGAATGGATTCTCAACGTCTGGTAGCGGGTGTGCGCCAGAATATCTGGCAGCTGTTTGCGGCGGCGTCAGGCGGCGTTTAACCACCAGTGAAAAGCCGCCTGACGTGCCGGAAGCAAAAATCCGCAGCAGCCCAGCAGTGCTGCATGTGGAGGCAACGAACCACCGCTTGTTTACAAAAGGCATGTGTCATGGACATCACCACCGGCTTTGAACACTACGGGCGTAAGGACAGGCAGTATTATTTTGCCTACGGCTCCAACATGAATCCGGGGCAGATGGCAGGGCGTTGCGTTGCTGCCCGCGTGGTCTGCGCAGCCTGTTTGCCGGGCTACAGGTTGGCCTTTTATGGCCGCAACCGGGTGTGGGACGGCGGGAAGGAAACCGTGGTGCAGGAATCGGGGCAGCAGGTGTGGGGTGTGCTGTACGAGCTTACCTTTGGCGATGCCACAAGCCTTGATGTGTGGAGCAGCGTGCGTCTTGACGGCGGCGGGGCCTATTTTCACTATCCTGTACTGGTGCGGGACGCCTCAGCCCGCGAGCATACAGCGGTATTGTATAAAAAGGACCTGCTGGGGCCGCCCGTGCCGCCCAGCAGCCAGTATCTGGCCCATATTGTGGCGGGTGCAGAGGCTAACAAGCTGCCAGCTGCCTATGTGGACTATCTGAAAAATTTGCAGAGCGTGCCCGCGCGTTACCCTGTGCCCAAGAGGGATACGCTACTTAGGGGCGTTCTGCGCGAGTCTACCTGCGCAGAGTGCGCCGGATAGGGCCGGGTGGTCCGGTTTCTGTCCGGCGCGCCCTCACAACGCTGGCCGCGGTGTGCTTGCCTCTGCGCCGACGGTGACTTTGCCGCAAAGGCAAAAATGCGCGAATAAACAGCATAAAATTACACGATATTTTTACTTTGAAATGCGGCATGCCTGAAGTAGAAAGATTATTCTGGAAGCATAGTTGCAAAAAGTGTTTTTTTGTTGCCAGCAGACATTGCCGCAATTGTTTTGCTGGTAAAGATGATGCGTATGCATAAGCAGATTCTTGCGTCATGTTCTCTGTATCCGTATACCATGGAGGAACCATGCAGGCTCGTATGAAAGAACACCCGTTGACCGCAGAACAGATGGATTCCCTGCTGGATTCCATTGAGGTGGGGCATCTGGCCACGTTGGGCGAAAATGGCTTTCCCTACGTTACCCCCGTGCACTTTGTGCGCATGAACGGGCGGGTCTATTTTCACGGTTTGGCTGCGGGCCAAAAATTGAAAAATCTACGCGCCGATTCAAGGGTATGTTTTGAGGTGGAAGGCCCGCACCAGTATATACAGGCCAGCACCCCCTGCGACACCAATACCGCCTATGAGAGCGTAATCATTACGGGTCACGCTGTGGTGGTGGAAGACCCCGCAGTTAAGACTGCGGCGCTTAATGCTGTTGTGGCCAAATACACGCCCCAACACGCTGGGGCGGCGTATCCTGCAAACATGCTCAAAATGACGGCGGTGGTTGAGATCACCATTAGTGAAATCACCGGGAAATACTATGCGTAGTCCGGCGCATGGGCTAGGCTTGAATCTGGGATCTTTGCCCGGCGTGTAGCCGGGCTGTCCCTGCCGGCACAGCCGGTGCAGATTCTGAACAACGGTTTGGTTCCCCATGAATTCCCCTGCTGCTGATTTGTTGAACGAGTGCGAGGCCGAACCCTGCCGAGGCAGGATTATTACGCTTTTGCTCCGCGTGGGTCGGTTGCTCTCTGAAAAAAACGATATTGCTGCGGCTCTTGACAGTCTGCTGGACTACATGCGCCGAGAGATGGGCATGGCGCGGGGCATGATAAGCCTGCTGCACCGCGAATCTGGGCATGTATTTGTGTACCGCAGCATGGGCATGACCCCTTCGGAACAGGACAGGGGCGTGTACCATGTGGGCGAGGGCATTACCGGCAAGGTGGTGGAAAGCGCAGAACCCATGATTGTGCGCAGGATCGGCAGCGAGCCTGCCTTTCTGAACAGCACGGGTAGCTTGGCGCTTGAGCGCGACAAGGATATGTCGTTTATCTGCGTGCCCATACGGCACGGGCGCAAGGTGCTGGGCGCGATCAGCGCAAGCCGCCTGTACCGCACAGAGGCTGCCCTGCAACAGCATGTCAATGTGCTCTGCCTCATGGCCCAGATGTTGGCCCATGCCGTTGAGCTGTACCTTGTGGAAAATATCGACAAGGTGGAGTGGGAAAAACGCACCCGCCTGTTGCTCAGTGACCTCAAAGAGCGTTTCCATCCTTCAAACATGATTGGCATTTCGCGGCCCATGCAGGATGTGTACGAGCTCATTCGCAAGGTTTCTGCCACGCGTACCACGGTACTGCTGCTTGGCGAAAGCGGTGTGGGCAAGGAGATGGTGGCCAACGCCCTGCACTACGGCGGGCTTGCACCGGGCGGGCCGTTTATCAAGTGCAACTGCGCGGCCCTGCCAGAGAGCATTGTGGAAAGCGAGTTGTTCGGTCACGAAAAAGGTTCGTTTACCGGCGCGGTTTTTCGCAAGGGGCGGTTTGAAGAGGCAGACGGCGGCACTATTTTTCTGGATGAGGTGGGTGAGCTGTCATTAGGGGTACAGGCCAAGCTGCTGCGCCTGTTGCAGGAACGCTGCTTTGAGCGCGTGGGCGGCAACCGCAGCATTGCCGTAAATATCCGCATTATTGCCGCTACCAACAGGGATCTGGCCGAAATGGTGGGCGCGGGCACGTTCAGGGAAGACCTGTTTTACCGGCTTAATGTTTTTCCCATCATGATACCGCCCCTGCGTGAGCGCGGCGACGACGTGGTGGCCTTGGCAGAGCATTTTGTGGCGCACTTCGCCGCAGAAACAGAGAAGAACCTCGCAGGCCTTTCGCCAGCGGCCATGGATCTACTGATGCGCCACAATTGGCCGGGCAATGTGCGCGAGCTCGAAAATGTCATTCACCGGGCGGTGATTCTGGCCGAGGGCAGTGTGGTGCATGTCTACGATCTGCCGCTTGGGCTGCAGCAGGTCGAAACCCCCGCCGCTACCCAGCCTACGGGGCTGGAAGCCCGGCTGGCCTCCATTGAATACAGCATGCTGGTGGAAACACTGCGCCGCTGCCACGGCAATACCAGCAAGGCAGCAGAAAGCCTTGGTCTTACCCGCCGCAGCATGGGGCTGCGCATGAAGAAATTCAACCTGACCTTCCGCCAGTTTCGCACAGATGGCTAGGAGTTAACGCCTCTCTCTCGTTCTCTTCCCCTCTCTCGCAGCCCTTGCCGCCCTGCTTTTCATCATGCCCCTGGAGTATTCCGGGGGCATTTTGAATTAGTGCGGGATAATTGAACTATTTTAATATTAAATAATAGAAAATAATTGCATATTATTAATACTCTTGTTTGAATCTGGTAGATTGGTGTACTATGCGCAAAACATAGCAGAGGTGAAAAATGCAAAGAGATATGCATTATTTTTGCACATTTGCCATGGCCCGTGCCGCTGGTATTCCAGATGTTGATGCAAACACTATTGCCTATGCATCACAGTTTGTTGATGATTCCACGCGGTATAGCAGTGAGGCGCACAGAGATGGGGGGCTGCTGTTTGGCATTACCACAGCGCACACCCTGCTAGAGGCGCTTGCCCGAAGCACCAGCGACCGTGTGACAAAGCTGGAAGACCAACGCAAGGTATGGGTTCCCTTTCACTTTTTTCCTGGCGGAGCAGGTGATACCTTTTATGAAAAAATCATCTGCCTTAAGGACGGCGAGCTTGTAAACAACATGTTCAAGAACAATCTTTCTGTCGCCCTAGCCAAGGATTATGGCTTGGAATTGTTGGGCATATCTGCGCACGTCTATGCAGATACATTTTCACACTATGGTTTTTCGGGCATGTCTTCGCTGTTTAACAAGGTGGCCCAAGATTCTTTGCATGAAGAAAACACCGCAACAAAGGGCGTGCGCTCAACATTGTTTCATGCCCTTGACGTGGTGAAAGATTCGGTCTTTGGAGAAAGTGCAGAGCATGCCACGGCTGCCCTTGGCCACGGCCCTGTTTCGGATTTGCCAGACAGGCCCTATGCAGAATGGAGCTTTTCTTACGAAGAGGAATGCCGGGCCAGAGATTTGCACAGCAGTAGAAAAAATTGCCAGACCTATCTGGAATATTGCGAGAAAATATACGGTTATTTCAGGCAATTTGCCGAAGCCCGTTATGGAACAAAATGTATGATACCTTTTGACGAAATGCGGGTTGAGCTGGATAAGCTGCTCAGAAAAGGGAAAGAGCTTGATGAGCGCGAAGCCAACTGGAGGGCATCAGGTTTGACTGCGGGTGTGGCAGACTATGACCCGGAAGAGTGGGAAAATGACAAAAAAAAGTTCGCGCACGGCATTTCATCGCGCGACGGCATAGCAACGCACGTTTACAGATTTCATCAGGCCGCAGCCTACCACCGCTACCATGTGCTCAAAGACATGCTGCCAAGTCATGGCATTGCCGTATATTAGCCAGAAAGCTGTAGGTGCAACGGCGCGGGAGCCGCGAGCGTCTACAGTTTTCTGGCAATGATATAGCGGGGGCGGCGGCGCACTTCGGTAAAGACCTTGGCAAGGTATTCGCCCACAAGTGCAAGGCAAAAAAGCTGCACCGAGCCCAACAGCAGCACCACTATGATCAGCGATGTCCAGCCCGGAATTGTCTCGCCCATGGCATATTTGAGCAGCGAAATGCCGCTGTAGCCAATGGCCGCCAGCATGCATATCATACTCATAAGGCCCGCAAAGCGTAGAGGGGCGGCGCTGCATGCGGTAATGCCCTTCCATGCGAAAGAAACCATTTTCCAGAAAGGATACTTGCTTTCCCCTGCCACGCGGCTTTGGCGCATGTAGTAAACTTGTGCGCTTTTGAAGCCCAAGGAGGGAAAAAGCCCCCGCAAAAACAGGCTCTGCTCGTGCACCTCGTCCAAAGCTTCCAGCACGGGCCGGGCCACCAGTCGGTAGTCGGCATGGTCGGGAATAAGCGGAACCTTAAGCCAGCGCATAAAGCCGTAAAACAT
>CAYPRZ010000022.1:0-22343 GCA_964413315.1 uncultured Desulfovibrio sp.
TACGCCGTGCTCGCTGAGGGCGGCCAGAGCCCTTGGGGCAGAATCCTTGGGCGGATCAAGAAAAGCCAGATAGCCCAGCAGCACCATGTCTTTTTCGTCCGCTACAGAGAAAACGCCGCCCGGCGCGGACATGGTTTTGTGCGCCACGCCCACCACGCGCAGACCGTCGCTATTGTAGCGGCGCACGCGTTCAAGAATTTCTTCCTGAAGTTCCGGGGTAAGCGGCTCCACCTGCCCGTGGTATTCGGCATAGGCACAGACGGTGAGCATCTCTTCCAGAGCACCCTTGGTAATAATCTGGGTTTTGCCTGTTGTGTCGGCCACGACCACGCTCATGCGGCGTCGGTTGAAGTCAAAGGGCATTTCGTCAACCAGCCTGTATTCCTTACGCAGAGGCTGCATGCTCAGCTCGTCGGCATGGTTGACAATGGCCGCGTCCAGCAGATTTTTGAGGCCGGTTTGAAACCAGCTGTTCAAAAAGGCGTGGCGCAGCACGCGGGGATCTTCCGTGCCGTGAATGTCGAGTGAATACTCAAGCACAATTCTGTCTTGCGTGAGCGTGCCGGTCTTGTCGGTACACAGCACGTCCATGGCGCCCAGATTCTGGATAGCGTTGAGGCGGCGGGCAATAACCTTTTTGCGGGCCATGAACACGGCGCCGCGCACCAGATTGGCAGAAACCACGGTAGGCAGCATTTCGGGCGTGAGGCCCACGGCAACGGAAAGGGCAAACAGCCCGGCCTCCACCCAGTCACCCTTGGTAAAGCCGTTGACGAAAAAGACCACCGGGGCCATGCAGGCCATAAACCGCAGCAGCAGCCACGATACGGAGTTGACCCCCATTTCAAAGCTGGTGGGTGCGGATGTGGCGGCAATCTGGCGGGCCAGTGAACCAAAAAGTGTTGCCTCGCCCACGGCCAGCACAAGGCCGTAGGCCGCACCGCTGACCACATTGCTGCCCATGAAAGCAAGATTGTTGCATTCCAGCGGCGAGGTGGCGGTCTTGTCTGCGCTCAAATTTGCGGGCAGGGCGTGCGGAAACTTTTCTACCGGTTCACTTTCGCCTGTAAGGGAAGACTGGCTGACAAAAAGATCCTTGGCCCGCAAAATGCGCATATCGGCGGGTATCATGTCGCCAGCGGCCAGACGCACCACATCGCCAACCACCAGCGATGCAATGGGCAGCTCCTTGCCTTGCCCCTCGCGCACCACCGCAATGGTGGTTTTGACCAGCGATTCAAGGCGGGCAACGGCGTTGCCAGAGCGGGCCTCCTGCACAAAGTGCAGCACGCCGCTGATGCAGACCATGACGGCCACAATAATGACGGCCGTAAGGTCTTTTTCGTCCGCAGAGGCCAGCAGGTAATCGGTAAAAAATGAGATGCCCGCCAGCAGCAAAAGCACAACGCTGAAGGGGTTGATAAACGAGGCAAACAGGCGCTTGGGCAGGCTGTCCTTGCCCTTGGCCGCAATGCTGTTAGCCCCAAATTTGTGGCGCATGTGGGCCACCTGCTGATTGGTGAGCCCATCGGCAGTGGAGCAGAACATCTGCAAGGCCTGATCGGGCTCAACGCGGGCAGCATCAAGCATGCGGCATGCTGCCTGATGAACAAGATCGCCCGCACTAGCAGGGGAAATGGCGGCGTGGCCTTTGCGGCGGGAAAAAAGCCGGGCAATGGGCGCGGCAATGCCAAGCGGCAAAAAAGAGCGCAGAACCATAAATCCTCCGGGAACACGCGCAAGGCGTTACCCGCAGGACGATTATCGGCAGCGGGAACGGATGGGCGTGGAAAGAGTGGTGCGACGTAAACTGTCAGGTTCCGAAGGGGAACTGTGGCAACTGTCGGACGACATGAAGGGTGCTCCTTTCAAGGGGTTGAGGGTTAAGCGCCGCACGTGCGGCAGACGTAAAAAATGAGCATGAACTCTCATGGTCATGTATGGGCGCAAGCTAGGCGTTGAAGGCATGTTTGTCAAAGGGATAAATTTGCTGCTCTAATCCCCGTCATCGGCTCCAGGTGCGGGTTTTCTGCGATTTGGTTCAGCGGATTGCGTCATTTCAACCAAAAAGTCATGCAAAAGACATATGCCATCAACCGAAAGGGTTTCGCACAAGTGCGGCGGGTCGTTGGGGTGGATTCCGCCGGGGCGCAGGTCTTTGCACGCAAGACTGGTGAACCGTTCGGAAAAAAGGGCGGCAAAGCGGGCACACAGGTCAACAATTTCGCCTTCATCCTTGCCTAGTTCTGCGCCGTGCAGACCAATAAGCAACAGTCCGCCTTCCACAAGGCCACATTGCCCGCCAGTGCCGCCCGCGCCGTGGCAGCCCACAGTGGCGGTATAGATTTGGGGATGCAGGGGGTTTTGCAGCATGCTTTCAAGGCAACGCAAGGTTGTGCGTGCGCAGTTGAGGTCCCTGTCCCAGTAATAGTGGCGTACAAGGGCGGCCACTTTATCTTGTGTGGTCATGCATTTCCTCTCAGGTGCAGCAGTGTTTTCCATCGGGGAAGATCAACGTTCAGGTCCAAATATTGGGGGGGAAGACGCAGGGGTGCTGCGGCTTGCAGGGCGCGGGCGACATCGTCCACGCTGCCCGTGCGCGGCAGACTCTCAACGTCTTGCAGGGGGCAAAGGTCAAAGTCGTCAGTGGGCAGCATGGCCACAACGGGCAAGCCCTTGATGGCCGCCTCAAGCGCCACGGTGGTGGAGTTGGAGGCCCAGACCACAACGCCGGGTGTAAGCTGGTCGGCAATGGGGCCGTCCACAACCTGAATTTCGCTGGCGCGGCGGCCAAGCAGGGCTTTAAGCCGTTCTTGCACTGGCAGGTAGGGGTGCGGCTTTACCCGAATGTCCCATCCGTCCAGCATGCCAGCGTTAAGAGCCCGCGCCAGCAGGGCCAGATGGGCCTCTGTTTCATCGGCAAAAAAGCTGGTTACGGCCAAAAGCTGACGGCGCGCGGGAGCCTCGTTTTCAGGCTGCGCATATTCTGGGTGCCCAGAAGCCCCGCTGCTTTCAGCAAGGTAAAGGTAGCGCAGGGCTTCCACCTCGCCCAGCCGATTGTCGGGAAGCCCCGCCTCGTGCCACTGGGTGCAGGCCGACTGCCCGTTGCCGCGCACGGCGTCAGGCTGAAAGGCAGCCAGATCGCCCGCAAAGGTGCGCGGATCATCGAAATAGCGAAAATCTGTGGGGCGGATGGTGGAATGCTGCGCACCGATCACCGGGCCGTTGTGCGCATCGTGCACGGCCTGAGTGAGCATGCGCTCCCACGGGCAGTTTTCCAGCGGAAACAGCGTCCAGCGCTGCTGGCCGGTCATGGCGGCATAACGCCGAAATGCCTGTTGTTGCAGGCAGCGCTCAAGGCAACGCCAGCCCCGGAACGATTCCGCCCAGTAAGGGCCAAGATAGCTCCAGAAATCAAGGTGCGAGCCAGCAAAGTGGAAGGCCGTGCGGGCCTGTTTTTCGATACGCAGGCTGGCAACGCACAGACGCGCGTAGCGGAACAGTGCGGCCAAAAGATCGCCGGTGGTCAAAAATTCTTCCAGATAGTGAAAGCTTGCGCCGTCCTTACCCTCGCGCCGAAACCTGTCGCGCAGGGCTAGGCACTGGGCTAGGCTGAGTTGCGGCGCAGGAAAACGGATAAAGAGCCAACGCACAAAATGCCCGCCCGTGCCGTCCCCCGACTGCTTGGCGGTTTCATTGAGCGCATCGTGCAGACTTTCCCAGTAGCGGCTGCGGTAGCGTCCGTTTTCTGCCGCCTTCATATCAATGTTGGGAAAATAGGTGGCAATGGTGGCCGCTTGCCCTGCGGTGGGGGGCAGCGCAGCCTTGGTTGAAACCGGGGGCATGTGGCGGCGTACTGTCCACCACCAGTGTGCGTAGCGGGCCAGCGTGCGCAGGGGCGGGGGCGTGGCCTCATAAATTGTGCGCAACAGGCTTTTGGGTGGAGCTGGCGGGGTGGGGGCATCGCAGTTTTCTGTAAACTGCCGATGGCCCAAACTGCACATGTGGGCCAGCGCCGTGCGCAGGTCTGCATCGCCGCCAAAAACGCGCAGGGCCGCAAAGCCGCCCTCGTCCAGCAGACGTTCAAGTGCGCGCAGTTTGTACACGGTGTAAAGGCCGGGGGTCATCTTGGGGTGGCGTTCGTACAGCAACGAGCACCACCACATGGAAAGCCTGTCGCCGCCGCTGAGCCAGTGCTGCACCTCGCAGCCGTTCACGGGCATACGCCCCATGTCGTGCGCCCACGCGGCGTGTTCGGCGCGTATATCCTTAAGCTCGTCGCGCAGACGGGCAGAAAGCGAAATTTCGCCATCGGGCGCTTCCCAGCCGTCCCAGTGGGCAATAACCCTTTGGGGCAACGCGCCGCCGTTTTCACTTTCGGCCTTGCCGCCGGGGCCGTAACCTTGCGCTGTGCACAGGGAGCGAGCGGCTTCGGGCAAAGCAGGGCCTATGACAAGAACAAGTTCTTTCATTGTAAATCCCTAACGCCCCTTACCTGCGGCATCTACGCCGTTGGCGGCGTCTTCTGCATCGGGCGCGGCGCTTGCTTCGTTCAGGGCTGCCCATATGGCAAGGCCGTAGGGCGGCTGCAATACGCCTTTTTCGGTGATGATGCCGGTAATGAGTTCTGCAGGGGTAACGTCAAAGGCAAAATTGTACACGGGTACGCCCTCTGGCGTAAGGCGCTTGTCGCCCACATGGGTGACCTCGCGTTCCGGGCGTTGCTCAATGGGTATGCCACTGCCGTCGGGGGTGGTGGGGTCGATGGTAGAGAGCGGGGCTGCCACATAAAAGGGAATATTGAAGTGCTTGGCAAGCAAGGCCACGCCAAATGTGCCTATTTTGTTGGCCGCATCGCCGTTGGCGGCAATGCGGTCTGCACCCACCACCACGCGCTGCACAAGCCCCTTGCTCATAAGCAGGGCACAGGCATTGTCGCAAGCCACGGTAACGGGAAGGTTGTCCTTGTGCAGTTCCCAAGCCGTAAGGCGCGCACCCTGAAGAAATGGGCGCGTTTCGTCAGCAATAACCGTAATGCGCTTGCCCTGCTCGATGGCACCGCGAATTACGCCAAGCGCCGTGCCGTAGCCAGCCGTGGCCAGCGCCCCCGCATTGCAGTGGGTCAGCACGCAGTCGCCGTCCTGCAAACATTCGCCGCCAAAGCGGCCCAGAGTTTTGCAGGCCTCCACGTCTTCGGCTTGCATCTTGGCTGCTTCGTCAAGAAATATGGGCAGCAGGGCTTGGCGGTCGCCGCAGCCGCTGTTGATGGCCCGCCACCAGCGTTTGCGCATGCGGTCTACGGCCCAGCGCAGGTTTACGGCGGTGGGGCGGGCATTTGCCAGCCGGTCAAGAAGCTCCTCAAGCTGGGTGGCCCAGTCGGGCCCGCTGGTTTCGTTGAGGGCCAGAGCGCAGCCCCAGGCCGCAGTAACACCAATGGCCGGAGCCCCACGCACCACCATGGTTTGCAGTGCGTAGATAACGTCGTCGGTGGTTTGGCAAACTATGTCCGCCTCTTGCTCTGGCAGAACTCGCTGATCAAGCAGGTGCAGTGCAAGGTTTTGTCTGTCAAAGCGAATATGGTCTTCCATAGTTTCCTCCGTATAACTTCAATCTATTTCCCTATGATACACAAGTATGTTCCGAAGGCAAAGCGTGGCAGACGGCCCCGCGCCGAAAACAGCGCAAAAAAACATGCCGCACCAAGGGGTTCAATGCCGCGCAGTGCTTTACAAACATGCGCACGGCTGGCTATGCTGTGGTATGACAAAATCGTCTTTGGCGCGTTGTGGTGCGCTGAAGGCGCACGGGCTTTCTGTGCGGCTGTGCGGCAGGGCGGAGTCCATGCCCGCGCGGTGCGGGCATGACCTTGCTGCGACTACACAGAAATGACGGCATGTCGATCAAATAGGAGCTATCAGACATGGAAGAGTTTTCGCGGATTCGCCGCCTCCCTCCCTACGTTTTTGCGGTGGTGGGAGACCTTAAAATGCGGCTGCGTCGGCAGAATATCGACATCGTGGACTTCAGCATGGGCAACCCGGACATACCAACGCCCGCACCCATCGTCGACAAGCTTGTTGAGGCAGCACAAAAGCCGGTGAACCACCGTTACTCGCTTTCGCGCGGTATTCCGAACCTGCGCAAGGCCGTCTGTGACCGCTATGCCCGCCACTACGGCGTGCAGCTCGACCCCGACAGCGAAGCCATTGTCACGCTGGGCTCCAAGGAAGGCCTTGCCCACCTTTCGCTGGCCATTCTTGAGCCCGGCGATGTGGTGCTTGCGCCCGACCCGACCTATCCTATCCACAAGTATGCGCCCATCATTGCTGGCGCAGACGTGCGCAGCGTACCCATTGGCCCTGGCCGCGACTTTTTTGAAGACCTTGAGGCCGCCATGCGTCAGGCTTGGCCCAAGCCCAAGGTGCTCTTTATCTGCTACCCCCACAACCCCACCACTGAGGTGACGGATCTGGAATTCTTCCAGAAGATTGTTGATTTTGCCAAGGCAAACAACATCTGGGTTGTGCACGATCTGGCCTACGCCGACTTGGTGTTTGACGGCTACAAGGCCCCCAGCTTTTTGCAGGCCAAGGGTGCCAAGGACGTGGGCGTGGAATTCTACTCCCTGTCCAAAAGCTACTCCATGCCCGGTTGGCGCGTGGGTTTTGCCGTGGGCAACAAAGACCTTATCCACGCCCTTGCGCGCATCAAGAGCTATCTCGACTACGGCATGTTCCAGCCCATCCAGATTGCCTCTACCGTGGCCCTCAACGGCCCCGAAGACTGTGTGCACCAGATTCGCGACATCTATCAGGAACGCCGCGACCGCCTCATCGAAGGCCTCAACCGCATCGGCTGGGAAACCCCCTCGCCCAAGGCAACCATGTTTGTGTGGGCGCATATTCCCGAACCCTTCCGCAAGATGGGCTCTGTGGAATTCTCCAAGCTGCTGTTGCAGGAAGCTCACGTGGCTGTTTCGCCGGGTCTGGGCTTTGGCTCGTATGGCGACGAATACGTGCGCTTTGCATTGATCGAAAACGAACACCGCACGCGGCAGGCTATTAGTAGCATGCGGCGGTTGTTGTCGGGCGTCTCCGACTAGCCATCCGCGCCTTTTTGCTTCCGGCGGCGTCAGGCGGTCTTTTTATTTCGGTCGAGTACTGTCAGAGTACACTCCCTGCATAAAAAGCCCGCCTTTCTGGCCGGAAAGCAAAAATTTGCAGGATGGCAAAGCAGGTTTTGAAAGCTTTTTTGCCCCCTGAACAGCCTGAAACGGGCCGTTTTCTTGTCAGGGAACAAAATCTAGCTTTCAAAAACCGTTTTTTAGAGCGGGTTAGTTCAAAAGACTAAAACGCCCGATTGTCGAAAAAAGCAAAGCCAAAACAACTGAAATCGGCGGGGTCGGGACTAGTTCCGGCCCCGCCGCAGCAACCATAAGGCCGCACACGGCCAACAACCGCGCAGGCCCGCGGCGGACAGACCGGGGTTAGGCAGCAGATCTGGAGGCAACATGACGAAGAACAGCGAAAAACCCTTGGTAGTGGGCCTTGCGGGATTTGGTACGGTGGGCGGCGGTCTTGTGCGTCTGCTCGACGAAAACGCCGACCTTATCCGCCGCCGTTGCGGGCGCGCCATCGTGCTCAAAAAAGTGCTGGTGCGCAACGCCACCAAGGCCCGTAGCGCCCAGCTGCCCGCCGGAACAGAGCTGACCACCGACTACCGCGCCCTTACGGATGATCCTGAAATCGACGTTCTGGTGGAGCTTATCGGCGGTATCGACAATGCCCGCACCATCATCGACCGCGCCCTTGATCAGGGCAAGCACATCGTTACCGCCAACAAGGCTTTGCTTGCCGAAGAAGGTCTGGCCCTGTTTCAGAAGGCCGACCGCAAAAAACGCATCCTACGTTACGAAGCCAGCGTGGCCGGGGCCATTCCCATTGTGGAAACGCTCAAGGAAAGCCTTACGGGCAACCGCATTGAGTCGCTCATGGGCATTCTTAACGGCACAAGCAACTATATTTTGTCCGAGATGACCAGCAACGCCATGGATTTTGACGTTGCCCTCAAGCAGGCCCAGCAGCTTGGCTATGCCGAGGCCGATCCCACGCTGGACATCGACGGGCACGACGCCGCCCACAAGCTCATTTTGCTTATCCGTCTGGCCTACGGGGTGCACTATCCCTACACGGCCCTTTCGGTGCGCGGCATTCGCGGGCTATCGGGCATGGATATTCGCCTTGCGCGTGAATTTGGCTACCGCATCAAGCTTATCGGTCAGGTGCGCGAGGTGCGCGGCGACAACAACGAAGGTGAGGACAATATCCGGCTTGAGGCTGGCGTGTTTCCTGCCCTTGTGTATCACAAGTTTTTGCTGGCCCGCGTGGGCGGCGTGTACAATGCCGTGCGTGTGGATGCCAATGCATCTGGCCCGCTGTTTTTCCACGGGCGCGGCGCGGGCGACCTGCCCACCGCCGGAGCCGTGCTTGGCGACCTGCTGGCCGTTGCCCGCGACGAGCGGCCCAACAACACCGGCTTTGTCACCAAGGAACTGCCCAAGGCCTCCATTGTGCCGCCGGAAGAATGGCGTTCGTGCTACTATGTGCGCGTCATGGTGCAGGACACCCCCGGTGTGCTGCGCGACCTCTCCGGCTGCATGGCCGCCGAGGGCATCAGCATGGCTCAGGTTATCCAGAAAAGCGACGAAGGCAACGGCGTACCGCTGGTCTTTATGACCCATGAAACCACGGCCCGCGCCATGAGCGACGCACTCCAGCGCACCATGGACGCAGGCCTGCTCAAGGAACCCGCGGTGTACTTCCGCGTGTTGGGAGGAGCATGATACTTTTTGACGAACCTTACGTCTCGCCGGAGCTGCTCGACTATGCGGCAGCACGGCGGGAACCGGTGCTCGACAATGCCGTGGCGCGGGACTTGTCCCGCGCCCGTGCGCTTTCAGGGGCTGAACCCCTCAACCTTGTGCCCGAAGCCGATTTTGCGGCCTTGTGCAAGGCAGGCGCGGCGGGCACAGAGCCCCCGCGCATCTACACCTGTTCCGAAAATTCGCTGGCATGGGTGTGCGAGCATGTGGACAATCCCCAGCTTGTGGGCAGCATTGAAAAACTCAAAAATAAGGCCCTGACCCGCGAGCTGGTGCGCCCCCTCTACGGCGACTATTTTTACCGCAGGCTCAGCCTCGACGCCCTGCGCGTGCTGCCCTTTGAAGAGTTGCGTCTGCCCTGCGTGGTCAAGCCATCCGTGGGCTTTTTCAGTCTTGGGGTGCGCATTGTGCGTGACCGGGCCGACTGGCAGGCAGCTCTTGCCGCCATTGAGCACGAGGCTGCAAGCTGGCGCGAGCAGTACCCCGACAGCGTGGTGGACAGCGAAGACTGGCTCATCGAAGAATACATCGACGGTGACGAATACGCCGTGGACGTGTATTTTGACGCGCAGGGGCAGGCCGTTATCTGCAATATTCTGCGGCACGAATTCGCCTCTGCCTCAGATGTGAGCGACCGCCTGTACTACACCGGCGCTTCGGTGGTGCGGGCGCACCTTGCTGAATTTGAAGACTGGTTCAATCAGGTCAATGCCCTGCTGGGTCTGCGCAATTTTCCCACCCATGTGGAGCTGCGCCGCGACGCGCAGGGGCGCATACGGCCCATCGAATTCAACGCCCTGCGCTTTGCGGGCTGGTGCTGCACCGACATAACCCTGTTTGCTTGGGGCTTCCATTCCTACGGTTGTTTTCTCAACGGCCAGCGGCCAGACTGGGATACGATTTTGCAAGGGCGCGAGGGCAAGCTGTACACCCTCATTGTGCTCAACAAGCCCGACAACTGCCCGCCAGTGCAGCACTTTGACTACGAGGCGCTGAGCCGTGGCTTTGGCCGTGTGCTGCATGTGCGCAAAAGCGATTTTACGCGCTATGGCCTGTTTGGGTTTTTGTTTACCGAAACGCCGGAAAACGCGCGGCAGGAGCTGGATCGCATAGCAAGCTCCACTTTGCTGGAATTCACAAGTTGAGGCCGCTGTGGAACATCTTGAAATAAGCACCCGTAGCCGCTGCGAAATGGTGGACATCACGGCAGAACTACGCTCGCTGGTGCGCCGCAAGGCTGAGGGTGGCCGCTGGCAGAGCGGTGCTTTGGCCCTGTTTTGCCCCCACACCACCTGTGGGCTTACGGTCAATGAGGGTGCAGACCCCGACGTAAAACGGGACATGCTGGCTTTTTTTAGCCGCCTTGCCCCAGAGCAGGGCGATTACCGCCATGCCGAGGGCAACAGCGATGCCCACATCAAAACCACACTGCACGGGCCATCCCTGTTGCTGCTGGTGGAAAAAGGCGAGCTGTGCCTTGGCACATGGCAATCTGTGTATCTGTGCGAGGGCGATGGCCCCCGCCGCCGCACCCTGTGGCTGCAATGGTTGAAGTCCGACGACTAGCAAGGGCGTTCAACTGCCTGCGGCCCGCTCATAAAAGGCCCATAAGGAGCAGTGCTCATGCCCCATGACATAAATCTTATTCTCACGCTTGCCGGGGGGCTTTCTGCTGCTCTGGTTCTTGGATTCATTACCCAGAAACTGCGCCTTTCGCCCCTTGTGGGCTATTTGTTGGCGGGCATTATTGTGGGGCCGCATTCGCCCGGCTTTGTGGCCGATGCCTCCACAGCGGCCCAGTGCGCCGAGATAGGCGTTATCCTGCTGATGTTTGGCGTTGGCCTGCATTTTCACCTCAAAGACCTGCTGGCCGTGGGGGCCATTGCCACGGGCGGCGCTGTGGCGCAGATTTCGCTGGCAACGGTCGCCAGCATGGGCCTGCTGCACCTGTTTGGCTTCAGCTTTTTTTCTGGCGCGGTGTACGGCATGGCCATTGCCGTGGCTAGTACCGTGGTGCTTACCCGCGTGCTGGCCGACAACCATGACTTGCACAATCCCACTGGTCACGTGGCCCTCGGCTGGCTGGTGGTAGAAGACATCTTTACCATTTTGCTGCTGGTGCTGCTGCCCTCGGTTTTGTCGCCGGGGGGTGAGTTTTGGAGCGCGCTGGGCACAACCCTGCTCAAGCTGGGCGCTCTCACGGCCTTTACGCTGGTGGTGGGGCAAAAGCTTATTCCGCTGTTTTTGGGCTATGTGGCCCGCACGGGAACCCGCGACCTGTTCACCCTTGCCGTGCTGGCTTTGGCCTTGGGCATAGCCGTGGCCGCTGCGGAATTTTTTGGCGCGTCCATGGCCTTGGGTGCTTTTTTGGCGGGCATGGTTGTGGGGCAGTCTGAATTCAGCGCCCGTGCCGCTGCCGAGGCCCTGCCCCTGCGCGATGCCTTTGCCGTATTGTTCTTTGTTTCTGTGGGCATGCTGTTTGATCCGGCCTCGCTGGCGCAGGATTGGCCCCTCATGCTGGCAACACTTTTTGTCATCATGGTGGTCAAGCCGCTGGGGGCGCTGTTGATGACAAGCCTGTTCCGCAAACCCCTCAAACTGGGGCTGCCCGTGGCGGCATCTCTGGCGCAGGTGGGTGAATTTTCGTTTATTCTCGCTGGGTTGGGTATCAGCCTTGGAATTTTTGACGAGCGGGTCAACAATGCCCTTATCCCGGCGGCCATCATTTCCATCACGCTCAACCCCATGCTCTACCGCAAGGCCAAGGAGCTGGCCCGGCGGTGGGAAAAACGCAGACACGGCGACCATGCCGCGCATGATGCTTGCCTGATCGTGCCTGATGAAGGCAACCGCACCCGCGTTGTGGTGGTGGGCTACGGCCCGGTGGGGCGTAGCTGTTGCAGCATTTTGCAGCACAGCAGCGTGCAGCCCGTGGTGGTGGAAATGAATATCGACACCGTGCGCCAGCTGCGCGGCGATGGGCTGCCCGTGGTGCACGGCGATGCCATGCAGGCCGAGGTGCTGCGCGAGGCCGGGCTTGAAAAGGCCGAAGCCCTGCTGCTCACATCTGCCCGTATTCCCGCTGATGAAGTGACCCACATTGCCCGTGCCGTGAACCCGCACGTGCGTATTCTGGCCCATACGGCCTTTGTGAGCGGAGCCAGCGGGCTGCGTGCTGCCGGGGTGGATGCCGTGTTCAGCGGCGAGCGCGAGGTGGCGCTGGCCATGGCAGAATATCTGCTGCGTGATGCGGGTGCGCCGGAGGCGTATGTGCAGTCGGAGCTGGAGCGCGTGCGCCAGCACCTCGACTAGCCGCAGTTCACGCAAGGCTCTTTTGCTCTCTGGCGGCGTCAGCTCTGCTTTTTGCTTCAGTCGAGTACCGAAGAGTACACTCCTTCCGCAAAAAGCAGTTCTTCCTTGCCAGAGAGCAAAATTTCTCTTGCGTGAACCGCGCCTGCCGTCCCTGTAGGTTTCTGTCCTGAAACGGGCCTTTTCCTTGCCAGAGGACAAAATCCATCTTTTTAAACGTAAAACTCACGATGCAATAAATGCTATAAAGTTTAGCATGTTGGCATGTTAGCATGATTGGTTGAAAGTAATTAGAATATAATCAAATCCAGTATATTACCCCGCAGTAAACCAGCGCCCGGATTAAAGCCATGATCATCCACATAGACATGGATGCCTTTTTTGCATCGGTAGAGCAGATGGACGACCCCTCCCTGCGCGGCAAGCCCGTTATTGTGGGAGGTGAGCAACGGGGCGTGGTTTCCACCTGTTCTTACGAGGCGCGGGCTTTTGGCGTGCATTCGGCCATGCCCATGGCCACGGCCCGCAGGCTTTGCCCGCAGGCCATTGTGGTGCGGGGGCGGCATGCGCGGTATTCCGAGCTTTCGCGGGCCATCATGGCGGCCCTTGGCGAGTTTTCGCCCCTTGTGGAGCAGGCCAGCGTGGACGAGGCCTACGTGGACGGCACAGGTCTTGAACGGCTTTTTGGTTCACTGGAAGAACTGGTCATGCGCATGAAGGAGCGCGTGCGCGAGGCCACAGGTGGGCTCACCTGCTCTGCCGGGGTTGCGCCGGTGAAGTTTTTGGCCAAAATCTGTTCAGACATCAACAAGCCCAACGGCGTGTTCATACTGCGGCAAGAAGAAGTGGACGACTTTTTGGCCACCTTGCCCGTGGGTAAGATTCCCGGTGTGGGTAAGCGCATGGTGCAGAGTCTGCAAGGCCTGGGCGTGCGCACGGTGGGTCAACTGCGCCGTTACAGTCAGGATTTTATGGTGCGCAAGTACGGCAAGTGGGGCGGCGTGCTCTACGAGCGCGTACACGGGCGCGACCCGCGCGGCATTGAAACAGAGCGTGCTGCCAAGAGCGAAAGTGCGGAATGTACTTTTAACGAGGACACCCGCGACCGCCAGTTTTTGCAGCGCATGCTGCTGGCCCATGCCGAGCGCGTGGGGGCCTCGCTGCGGCGGCACGGCTACCGGGGCCGCACGGTTACGCTTAAGGTAAAATACACGGATTTCAGCCAGATAACACGCTCGCGCACCTTGCCAGAGGGCATTAACGCCACAGAAACCATTTTTGACGTGGGCTGCGACCTGCTGCGCGAGCTGCCACTGCCGCAGCCCGTGCGGCTCATCGGCCTTGGGGTGTCGGGCTTTGATGCGCCCGTGGCCCAGTTGCTGCTGCCGGGTGCGGTAAAGCCAGTTACTCAGGGCCTCGACCCACAGGTTGAGGCGCGGCGGCAAAAGTTGGATGCCGCGCTGGACGACCTGCGCAGCCGTTTTGGCAACAAGGCCGTGCAACGGGGGCGGCTGTTTATACCTGCGGAAAAAAAGAGTGCCGCGTCATCTGTTGATGACAACGGCACAGACAATTCTGAAGACGCAGCGGAATAGCCTGTTTTGGGCTAGCTTTGCCGCACAAACAGGGCCATGTATTCCTGATTGCCCTTGGGCCCCTTGATGGCAGCGGGCAGCACGCCCTTGCACTCAAGGGCCAGATTGGCCTGAGTAAAGAGCATGATCTTGTCCACAGCCCGCTGGCGGGCGGCTTCGTCACGCACAACGCCCTTAACCGTTTCGCCGGGGCCAAGCTCAAACTGCGGTTTGATAAGCGTGGCCAGCATGCCGCCGGGTTTGAGCCACGGCATGCACGAGGGCAACACAAGGGTGAGCGAAATAAAGGAAACGTCGGCCACCACCATATCGACCATTTCTGGTATCAGGCTCTGGTCGGCGTGGCGCAGATTAACGCCCTCAAGGTTCACCACCCGCTCGTCGGCGCGCAGACGCTCGTGCAGCTGGTTTTTGCCCACATCCACAGCGTAGACGCGGCTTGCGCCCCTTTGCAGCAGGCAGTCGGTAAACCCGCCGGTAGAGGCCCCGGCATCAAGGCACACAAAGCCGGTGACATCGAGCTTGAAATGCTCAAGAATGGTCAGCAGCTTGTACGCGCCCCGGCTCACGTAGCGTTCCGGCTCAAGCAGGGCAAAGACCGTGTCGGCGGCAAAAGGGTGCCCCGGCTTGGGAACCACCTGCGGTGGCGCGCCGGGCACTGTCTGCTCAAGTATGATCTTGCCCGCCATGATCAGGCGGCGAGCCTGCTCGCGGCTTTCGGCAAGGCCCTGTTCAAAGACCAGCTGGTCGGCGCGTTGTCTGGGTAATTTCGGCATGGGGGTCTTATATCCGCTTGCCGCCTTGACCACAAGCCACTGCTGCCAACCATGCTTGCGGGCGGCAACCGCCAGAAATTTTTGCGCAAAAAAGCCGAAACACAGCCAGCGCGCAGATTTGTGGCAAGGTTTGCCGTGCCATTTATATCTAACCCCACCCAGCGTACTTGCCAAAGCCGCAAAAGAGGGCTATATATCTTGCCCTTGTGCGGCAATACGCCGCGCCAAGGGTAAAACGCGCGGGCGTCCGCAATGCTTGTAAAGCCGGATTATGCCGCGTTCACGAGGTAGCTGCCATGAAAAATGATATCCATCCCAAAGTGTTCAACGCCACCATTACCTGCGCTTGCGGCAATGAAGAGCACGTGCTCTCCACCAAGGCCGAACAGGTCAACGTGGAA
Organism: uncultured Desulfovibrio sp.; assembly: GCA_964413315.1. Taxonomy (GTDB): domain Bacteria; phylum Desulfobacterota; class Desulfovibrionia; order Desulfovibrionales; family Desulfovibrionaceae; genus Desulfovibrio. The sequence continues at coordinate 14,963 of CAYPRZ010000022.1, forward strand.
GTTTGCTCCGCTTGCCATCCGTTCTTTACCGGCAAGCAGCGTTTTCTTGACACCGCTGGCCGTATTGACCGCTTCCGCAAGAAGTACGCCAAGTTTGACCAGCAGTAAGCAAGGGTCGGGCCTTTACCGGGATTCCAGCTCTGGCATGACGCCCGAAAGTTCGCGGCGGGCAGGCTTGCAGCAAATCGCGCCGCGCGCTAAGCGCGCGAGCGGTGTGTTGCGGCTTGCCCTCGCTCTTTTGAATGCGGAATGCGCCCCGGTGGGCGGGCAGGCCGTCATGGAAGGCGTGATGATGCGTCACGGTGATGTCTACGGTTTGGCAGTGCGCCAGACCGACGGCGTCATTCGTGCCATGCGCTGCCCGTGGTTTTCGCTTACCCGCAGCCCTTGGCTCAAAAAGCCCTTTGTGCGTGGGTTTCCCGTGCTGCTGGAAACCTTGGTCAACGGCATCAAGGCGCTGAACCGCTCGGTTGAGGCGGTGGCCCAGAGCGAGCAAGAGGAAATCTCTGGCTGGCATCTGGTGCTCACGCTCATCTTGGCCTTGCTGATGGCAGTGGGGCTCTTTGTCGTTGTGCCGCATCTGCTTTCGCTGGGCATGATGTGGCTGCACGTGGGCGGTGATGTTGAGGGGCTTTCGTTCCACCTGTGGGACGGCTTTTTTAAGTGCTGCATCTTCATGGGGTATATCAAGGCTATTTCGTATGTGCCTGATATTCGCCGTGTTTTTCAGTATCATGGGGCAGAGCACAAAACCATCCATGCCTATGAGGCCGGTGGTGATGTGGATGCCGCCGCCGCCATGGGCAAAAGCCGTTTGCACCCGCGCTGTGGAACCACATTTTTGCTGTTTGTGATCAGTATTTCCATACTGCTGCATGCGGTGCTGGTTCCCCTAATGCTCAGCCTCTACACGCCGCAGGGCGAGGTGGCCAAGCATGCCCTTACCATTGGGGTAAAGCTTTTGCTGATGGTCCCTATCAGCGCATTGGCCTACGAGCTTATCCGTTATGCGGCCAAGCTGCGTGAGGGCTTTTGGGCAACCATTTTGCGTGCCCCCGGCCTTGCCTTGCAGCGCCTTACCACCTACGAGCCGGACGAAAGTCAGGTTGAGGTGGCCGTGGTGGCCCTGCGTGAAGCCCTTGGCCCCGATGAGGGCGTAAGGGTGCGCACGGTAGACTACACCACAGAATAGCTTTTTTGCCGCCCGCTGCGGCTATTGCGGCGAGTGTGCCGCAATGGTTGTGGGCATGTGGCACGCAGAGCGTTGTGAGCCCTTACGGCTGGTGCGCGCTCGTCATATCTGTTTTTTCCGCCCACAGCGTGTTGGAGACACCATATGTTCGCCAAATTGGAAGGTCTGGAAAAGAAGTTCATCGAGCTGGAGCACTCCCTGGCCGAGCCGGACGTGTTTAACGATCAGGAACACTACCGCAAGCTCACCAAGGCCCACGCCGATCTGCGCGAAATTGTGGAAATGTACCGCCGCCACAGGTCGCTTTTGCAAGAGCAGGCTGAAAACAAACAGCTGCTGCGCGACGAAGACCCCGAAATGCGCGCGTTGGCGCAGGAAGACCTGCACCGCATCGAAGCCGAACTGCCCGCAGTGGAGCAGGAGCTCAAGCTCTTGCTGCTGCCCAAGGACCCGCTGGACGAAAAGAACACCATTCTTGAAATCCGCGCCGGTACAGGCGGCGAAGAAGCGGCTCTGTTTGCCGCCGACCTGTTCCGCATGTATTCTCGCTTTGCCGAAGTAAAGGGCTGGAAGGTTGAACTCATGAGTGAATCGCCCTCTGATTCGGGCGGCCTCAAGGAAGTTATCTGCCTTATCAGCGGCACCAAGGTGTACAGCCAGCTCAAGTTTGAGGCTGGTACCCACCGTGTGCAGCGCGTGCCCGCCACCGAGGCTCAGGGCCGCATCCACACCTCTGCCGCCACCGTGGCTGTAATGCCCGAAGCCGAAGAAGTGGACGTGGAAATCCGCCCCGAAGACCTGCGCATTGATATTTACCGCGCTTCTGGCGCTGGCGGCCAGCACGTTAATAAGACGGAATCGGCAGTGCGCATCACCCACTTGCCCACCAATACCGTTGTTACCTGTCAGGACGAACGTTCGCAGCACAAAAACAAGGCCCGCGCCATGAAGGTTTTGGCCTCGCGTATTCTGGCTGCCGAACGTGAGCGCTATAACTCCGAAATTTCTGCTGACCGTAAGTCGCAGGTGGGTTCGGGCGACCGCTCCGAGCGCATCCGTACCTACAATTTTCCGCAGGGCCGCTGCACCGACCACCGCATCAACCTGACCCTGTACTCTTTGGAGCGCATTATGGAAGGCGAAATTCAGCCTCTGCTGGAAGCCCTGAGCACAGCCGCTCAGGCCGATGCGCTCAAGGCCGCAGCCTCTGATTAATCGGCCTCAGCTTTCAAAATCATCAAAAAGCCCGCATGTCATAACGATATGCGGGCTTTTTGCGTCAGCAGGGCGGTAGGCCGTGCTGGGCAGCGGCTAGACGGCTTTTTCTGGCGGGCGCAGCATGCCCTCGCGGATGATAAAGGCAATAACGGCCTCAATACCCGCGCCAGAGAGCATTTCGGTGAGCACATAGGGGCGCTCGCCGCGCATGCGCCTAGTGTCGCGCTCCATCACATCAAGCGATGCATGCACCATGGGCGCAAGGTCAACCTTGTTGATGATGAGCAGGTCAGACTTGGTGATGCCGGGGCCGCCCTTGCGCGGAATTTTATCGCCGCCGCTCACGTCGATGACGTAGATGGTCAGGTCGGCCAGCTCTGGGCTAAAGGTGGCGGAAAGATTGTCGCCGCCGCTCTCTACCAGCACCAGTTCAAGCCCCTCGTGGCGGGCCTGAAGTTCCTCTATGGCCTGTATGTTCATGGAGGCGTCTTCGCGTATGGCGGTATGCGGGCAGCCGCCCGTTTCAACGCCGATGATCCGGTCAGATTCAAGGGCATTGTGCCGCAGCAGAAATTCTGCATCTTCGCGGGTGTAAATGTCGTTGGTAACAACGGCCATATTGTAGTGCTTGCGAAGACGCATGCACAGGTGGCGCAGCAGGGCCGTTTTGCCGGAACCCACCGGGCCGCCGACGCCCACTCGCAAACAGGGTCTGTTGGTCATTTTTTAACTCCTGAAAAGTCGGGAATACTGTCGTTCGTGGCCAGCGCTGCACAGGGCAAGCCCCGGTAGGCTAGAGCCAATATCTTCATCGGGCAGAGCTATGGCCTGAGCCACTATCTGTGGCACTGCTGGCATAAATTCCAGCAGCAGTTTTTGCGCCGCTGTCTGGCCAAGCGGAACAGTTTTACAGGCCACCGCCACCTGATTTTGCAGCCAGCTCCACGTGTAGGCGCAAGCCGTATCTGCCGCTGCGCGCTGCTGTGCGGCGGGGTCGCAAAGGGGCTGCATGCTGCGGGCATGCTGGTCAAGCATCACTGCGGCTATGGCAAAACAGGCTGTGTAGCCAATGTCATCGGGCAAGGGCCAGTGCGGCAGCAAATTCTGGTCAAGCAGGATGCGGCGCAGGGCGCGGCCCATCTGTATTTCTTCCTGCCATAGCTCGCGGCTTTCGCGTCCGGCAAGCATTAGGGCGTTCCAGCGGGCGAGGGCAGATACGTTGTTGCTGGCAGCCGCAGCGTGCATGCGCAGCAGAAGGGGCAAGTCGTTGCGGGCTAGCCCAAGGCGCAGCACGCCCCATAACCAGCGGCGCACCCCCTCGGCAGAACCCGCATAACCGCGTTCCACAGCCGCCGCAAGCCCCTGCGACCATGCAAAGCCCCCCACAGGCAGTGATTGCCCCGCCAGATAGAGCAAGGCCGTGAGGCCAAAATCTGGCCCCTGCCATGCGCTGTGGACACAGGCCCGGCCTTCAGGTTGGCTATGCCGCCCGTGCGGGCAGTCTGCCAGAAGAGTGGGCTGGGCTTCTGATCTGCTCCCTGCCATTTCAGCCATGGCTGTGGCCATGCCCGCCGTAGGCGCCGCCTTCGGGCACAAAGGGCTGGCTTTCGTAGCGCAGGCGCAGACCAAGGTTTTCCGCCAGTTCTTCAAGCACATGGTCGGGCATGAAGCGCAGCCATTTGTGGCCCAGTTGCAGGGCGGCGTGGCGGTTGCCAATGTGGTAGCAGGCGCGGGCCAATGTTTCCCAATTGGGGGCAATGCCCGTTACAACGGGTTCTGCGGCATTGCGCACCACAGCCAGCACCTCGCCAGCCCGCAAAATATCGCCTTCGCGCAGCACCTGCCCGCGCGTGAGAAACAGGCCAGCCTCCTCGCCGCTGTCCAGCCGCAGGCGCTGGCGGCACTTGCCGCGCTGCTCCCAAGTCAGGGTGAGGGTGGCCGTAGGCTCCAGATTGGTGCGCTGCCCCATGTTTTCGGTAAATTCCAGCATGGCCGCTCCTTTATTGGTTGCCTAGAACAAAAAATAACGCTGCGCCAGCGGCAGAACCTCTGCCGGTGCGCAGGTGAGAATTTCGCCGTCTGCGCGGACTTCATATGTTTGCGGATTCACAGAAATGGCGGGCGTTGCGCTGTTGAGCAAAAGGTCGCTTTTACACAGGGTGCGCGTGCCACGGCAGGACGAAAGCCCGCGCAGCAGGCCCAGCTCGCGCAGCCGCCCCTCGCCGCCGTTTTCCATGAATGCCCGCGAGACAAAGCTCAGGCTGGCGGCGGCCGCAGCCTGCCCCAGTGCCCCAAACATGGGCCGATAGTGCATGGGCTGTGGCGTGGGAATGGATGCGTTGGCATCGCCCATGGGCGCGGCGGCAATCTGCCCGCCCTTGATGACCAGCGAGGGCTTAACGCCAAAGAAGGCGGGCTTCCACAGCACAAGGTCGGCCAGCAGGCCGGGGGCCACAGCGCCAATGGCGTGCGAAAGACCGTGGGTGACGGCGGGGTTGCAGGTGTACTTGGCCAAATACCGGCGCACGCGGAAATTGTCATTGCCCTGTCCACGGTCTTCGGGCAGGGGGCCGCGCTGCACCTTCATCTTGTGGGCGGTCTGCCATGCGCGGGTGATCACCTCGCCCACTCGGCCCATGGCCTGCGAATCGGACGAAATCATGGATATGACGCCCATGTCCTGCAAAATATCCTCGGCAGCGATGGTTTCGCGCCGGATGCGCGAATCGGCAAAAGCCGCGTCTTCGGGCAGGGATGGGTTGAGGTGGTGGCAAACCATGAGCATGTCCAGGTGCTCATCTACGGTGTTGACCGTGTAGGGACGGGTAGGATTGGTGGACGAGGGCAACACGTTGGGCAAGGAGCAGGCCCGCAAAATATCGGGCGCGTGGCCGCCGCCAGCTCCTTCCGTATGGTAGGTATGGATGGTGCGGCCACCAAAGGCTGCCAGCGTGTCTTCCACAAAGCCGCCCTCGTTGAGGGTATCTGTGTGGATGGCCACCTGTACGTCATACTCATCGGCCACGGTAAGGCAGGTATCAATGGCCGCCGGGGTGGTGCCCCAGTCTTCGTGCAGCTTGAGGCCGCAGGCCCCGGCTTCGAGCTGTTCGCGCAGCGAATCGGGCAGAGCGGCGTTGCCCTTGCCCAAAAAGCCAAAGTTCATGGGCAGGGCGTCTGTGGCGGCCAGCATGCGCTCCAGATGCCAAGGGCCGGGCGTGCAGGTGGTGGCATTGGTACCCGTGGCCGGGCCAGTACCGCCGCCCAGCATGGTAGTGATGCCGCTGGCAAGGGCTTCTTCCACCTGCTGCGGGCAAATAAAGTGAATGTGCGAATCCATGCCGCCAGCGGTGAGCAGGCAGCCCTCGCCCGCAATGATTTCTGTGCCGGGGCCAATGATCACGTCTACATCGGGCTGCACATCGGGGTTGCCAGCCTTGCCAATGGCGGCGATGCGGCCATCGCGAATACCCAGATCGGCCTTGATGATGCCCAAGGCCGCATCCATGATGATGGCATTGGTAATGACCGTGTCCATGGCGCCGTCGGCATTGCTTATCTGGCTCTGGCCCATGCCGTCGCGAATGACCTTGCCGCCGCCAAAGCACACTTCGTCGCCGTAGACGGTGTGGTCGCGTTCGATCTGAATCCACAGTTCCGTATCGGCAAGGCGGATGCGGTCGCCCGTTGTGGGGCCGTAAAGTTCAGCATACTGGCTTCTGGGAATGCGGATCATGCTTTTTCCTCCCTAGGGGCGTTGGCATCAAGCGGCCCCATGATTTGACCGCGAAAGCCGAACACGCGCCGCCACCCGGCGTAGGGTATCAGGCGCACTTCACGCTTTTGGCCGGGTTCAAAGCGCACGGCTGTTCCGGCGGGTATATCGAGCCGCATGCCGCGTGCAGATTCGCGGGCAAAGGTGAGGGCGGGGTTTACCTCGTAAAAATGGTAGTGCGAACCAACCTGAATGGGCCTGTCGCCAGTGTTGGAAACTTCCAGCACCACCTCGCGCCCTTTTGAAAGGGCGTTGAGGGTTATGTCGCCCTCTGCAATATAAAATTCACCGGGAATCATGGCTCCCCCTTGCGTCTGCGTGTGTTTGCCGTGTGCATGGGCCGTAGGCGTGCCCGTGGGCCTTGTGCTGCCGCCAGATTACAGAATGGGGTTGTGAACGGTCACAAGTTTTGTGCCGTCGGGAAAGGTGGCCTCCACCTGAACCTCATGGATCATCTCTGGCACGCCGTCCATAACGTCCTCTCGCGTGAGCAGGTTGCGGCACGAACCCATAAGCTCGGCCACGCTTTGCCCGTCGCGTGCGCCTTCAAGCACTGCAAGGCTGATGTAGGCTACAGATTCGGGATAATTGAGCTTGAGGCCCCGTGCCTTGCGCCGCTCGGCCAACAGACCGGCGGTAAAGAGCAGCAGCTTGTCTTTTTCTCTGGGCAAAAGTTCCATGATGCCTCCAGTGTGTGCGGCATGCCGCACAGGTTCCGTGAATCAAAAAGCTCCGTACCAGATGCGCGGCATGTGCGGCGGGCAGCCGATAAGCGCAGGGCGCAGCAGGTTCCAGGCAGTAATCAGCAGATTGCGGGCTTCTTCCATGTCTGGCCCAAGATAGCGCACAAGCAGCACGCCGCCGCGCACGGTTGCTCCGGCCCGTTCCCCCATGAGGGCAGAAAGGGGAACGGGCGCGGCATGGACGGAAGTATCGGTTGCCGCCGGATTGGAGCCGGCTGGCGTATCGTCAAAATTATGGGCTGGCGTAAGCATGTCTTGCAGGGCAGTGCAACAGGCTTCCAGTGCGGCCAGATCGCGCTCCGCCTGACCAGTGCCGCCGTTGGCCGCGTCAGAAGCATGCCCGCGCCCCACGGCAAACATGGTGGCCGCCACCGCATGACCACCGAGCCCGCACGCGCCCTTTTGCAGGGCGTCGCCGCCTTCAAGGCGCAGCATTTCGTGCAGCAGGGGCACGCC
>CAYPRZ010000023.1:0-21972 GCA_964413315.1 uncultured Desulfovibrio sp.
CTGCTACAATGCGGGCAACGTGAACCTGTATCAGGCCCAGCAGATTTCTCAGTATTTTGGCATCAAGACTCTGCCCGCCGTGGTTGTTGACGGCAACGTGCTGTCGTCCGTCTCTGCCAGCAGCATTCTAAAGGCTATGGAATAGTTTTTTGCCAGCGTGCATGCCTGACATTTCAAGGCGCACAACTAATGCAACAAAGCCCGCTCATGGAGCGGGCTTTGTTTTTGCCATTCACGGACGGCAAAATCCGTTGCAGGGATAGAATTGATCGGCGTGTGGGTAAAAGCAGGAGTGGAACGCGGGCTGCGCTGGGGCCGCCCGTGCGCCATATCTAGCATTCCCAGCCAACACAGGCTATCAGCTGCAATATGATTGGGGCAGCGCCAGAATTTTTTAAGCAGAAAGGGGAAGGCGCACACTGTGCGCATGACGGGCTAGAGCAGGTTGTGGTCGAGGCGGTAGATCATTTCGATGGGATTGAGCAGCACAATGCGTCTGCCCGATGCCACAATAAGCCCTGCATTGCGAAACTGCTGCAAGGTGGCGCTGACCGTAGGCTGGGTGGAGCCAACCATGGAGGCTAGCTGCTCTTGCGGAATATTGAGCGGGATTTCGCAGGGCTTGTTCCAGCCCTCGGTGGTGCGCAGGGTATCGTAGGCCAGCGAGATAAGCAGACTGGCAAGGCGGTTGGCCACGTCGCTGTTTTGGCGGCGCACAAGGTCGCCCATCTGGCGCAGTCTGCGCCCAAGCAGGGTGATAACGCTGCGTGCAAGGGGGTAGTGCTCTTGCAGCATGGCTTCAAAATCCTGCCGGTTGATGGCGTAGAGCACAGAGGCGCTGGCGGTCTGGGCGCAGGCTTTGCGGGGGGAATTGTTCAGCACTTCTGAAATGCCAAAAATCTCACCCTTCATGCGCAGCGAAAAGGTCATTTCCTTGCCTGCGCGGTCCATGCAATAAATTCGTATCAGGCCGGATTCTATGTAAAAACATAAATCACCTGCGTCGCCTTCCAGAAAGACCATTTCGTTTTTGGGCAATTCAAGGCGCTGGGCATTTTTTACAAAGGCGCTTTTGGCCTCGCCAATGCCATTGAAAAAGTCTTCCTGTTCCAGATGCCAGAATGTGTCCATGAATGTCCTTCCCTGTGTGGAGCGCCCGCGTCCAGCCGTGCAGATACGGCGGGACGCGGGCGTGTGTGAGCATACTACTCTGGGCTATTAGGCCTTGTCCAGCCGGTTCACATAGCGGTAGGTCTGCTCCTTACCGTTGATGTCGCGGCACTTCCAGACAATGAAGTTGGAGCCCATGATGGGCCGCAGCGTTGCCTTGAAGTAGCCCAGCTGGTAGGGCATTTTTATTTCAAGTGCGCCCGCAGGGCAGGCCTTGATGCAGGACATGCAATCCCAACAGTCGCGGGCGGCCCGCAGATAGGCCTTGCCCGTGGTGTGATTCAGGGCCATGAGATCGCCGGGGCATACTTCTTCGCAATGGGTTTCTTCGCGCCCATTACAGCCGTTGCATTTGTGCGTGTCGATTTTTGGCGGCATTGTCGTTCTCCTGACTTAGGGCTTGTACCTGTCGCCGGGCAGCAGCTGCTCGTAAGGACGGGTAAAGGTTGTCATTTCACCTGTGACGGGGTCGCGGCGCGATTCCACAAAGCAGTCAAAGTTTTCGTCGTCGCGCTGCGGGTAGTCAGAGCGGGTCTGCCAGCCAGCCCAACGGGTTTCTTTGCGGGCCTTGAGGTGGTGCACCACGGCTTCGGCAACGTCCACGCGGTCCATGGTTTCGTTGGCCTGCATGAGGTCGTGCAGGTCGTTGGCGCGCAGGTGTTTGAACTGGCTTTGCAGAATCTTGATGTGGCGCAGGGCGTAATCAAGCTGGTGCTCGTTGGCGCGATAAAACTGGCTGGAACCGCCAGCGTATTCGTCCATGAGCCTTTGCAGGCGTTCCTTCATTTCCAGCGGGCTCACGCCTTCCTGATCGCGGCTAAGCATGGGGGCGTAGACCCGTTCTTTTTCCTGCGCGATCTGGGCGGCATCAAGCACGGGTGCTTCGGCCACAGCCATGTAGGCCAGCGCACCGCGAGCCGCCAGTTTGCCCTCGGCGCAGCAGCCGCCCACAAACTTGTTGGGGTTGCCGCCAGCGGTTTCGCCCGCTGCAAACAGGCCGGGCAGGGTTGTCATGCGCTCCATGTCTACCCAGTAGCCGCCGCCGGTATGGCCGCCCATGATGTAGGGATCGGAACCGAAGATTTCGATGGGTTCCTTGGAGGGATCCTGCCCACGGCTGGCAAGAAAGAGCACAAAGGAAGGACGTTCGTTAAGATAGTCTTCCATCATGGCCTTGGTTTTTTCGGGGGTCATGTTGGTGGTGTCGCAGAAGCAGGGCCCGCGACCAGACAGCCATTCTTCCATGGGGGCGTTGGCGCGGATGTAGCGCGGGGCCGCATCGCCGCCAAGGCTGGCGTAGCGGCTCATGACGCGTTCGCCCAGCGCGTTGATGATGGGCGCGCCGTAACCCACAGAGATGGTATCCACAGGGCCGCAAAAATCCTTGGTGCGCGTGGCAACCCAGCGCTGCTCAAGGCTGGTGAGCTCCGCACCCTGACGCAGACCCATGGCATAGCCAGAACCCACGCAGTAGGGGCACATCCAGATTTGCGAGCCGCTGTCGGTAGAGTCGGCGGTGTAGGATTTGTACAGCGTGCCAGCGCCGCCGGTGCTCACCACCGTGGCCCGTGCGCGGAACACATAAAACTTGCCATCGCGCACGCCAAAGCCGGTAGCGCCAGTGCAGCGGCCATTGTGCACCAAGAGGCCAGTCGCGGCCACGCGGTTGTACACATCTGCGCCGGTTTCAAGGGCTTTTTCGGCCATGATGGGCTTGAGCTGCTCGCCGTGGATGGAAATATCCCACTTGCCACGGTAGCGGATGTTGCCCTGCTCGTCCCTGAGAATGGGCAAACCCCAGCGCTCAAGATCATCAACGCATTCGTTGAGTTCGCGGGCGTTGGAAAGGGAGAGGTCTTCGCGCAGGGGGCCGCCGCCTACCTGCGAGCGGCTCCAGCGCACGAGGTCTTCGGGCGTTTTGTCGGCAGGAATATAGGTGTTGATGGCGTCCATGCCGGCAGAACACGCGCCAGAGCGCATGATGTCGGCCTTTTCCACAATAACGATCTTGGCAGCGGGGTTGAGCTTTGCGGCTTCGGTTGCCACAAAACAGCCCGCGTTGCCGCCGCCGATGATCAGCAGGTCGGCAGTTACCTCAACGGTTTCAATGTCGTTCAGGCTGGTTGGCCGAAAATCGACCGCATGGGTTGTTTTTATGCGTGCCATAATGTCCTCTTGGGCAAAGGGTTGGGGCGGTTAAAAGGGCCAGGCAGCGGCGGGGTTCCACACGGGCATGCCAAGCAGGGCATACCAGGGAGCCATAACGCATACGCCGTAGGCAATGGCGATAAGCACAGCCACAGAGCCCACCTTGGCGTAGTCGGCGGTAGAAAAGGTTTCGGTACTGTGGGCAATAACAGCGGCGGTAATCTGGGTGGGCAACAGGTAGGCAAAGGTGTCGGTATCGCACACCAGCAGGGTAAAGGCCACGGGGTGCAGGCCAAGCTTGGGAGCCATGGCAAATACAACAGGGGCAAGCATGGCCACGGCAGCTACGTTAGAGAGCATGCCAAGGCGGATAATGTGGGTGCCCACCATCATGGTCAGCACGGTCTGCCACCAGTTCATGCCCACAACCATGCTGTGGATGTGGTCGGCAAGCCACTGCGCCACACCCGCCTGAGTCATGGCCGTGGTCATGGTCATGGCACCGCCCAGCAGCAAAAATGTGCCCCAGATGGTCTTTTGCTGCACGGCCTTCCACGAGCAGGGCATCATGCCGGGGGCAAACAGCACCATCATGCCCACCAGACCAATAACGCCAAGGGGTTGGCGATGTACTTCGTAAATAAAGCTGCCCTTGCCCGTTACAAACATAAAGCCAACCAGCAGAAAAATGCCCAGCAGGGTTTTTTCTGCGGTGCTCATGGGGCCAAGTTCTTTGTAGCTTTTTTCAATGGTAGCAGAGCCGCCAGCAATGGAAACGCAGTTGGTCTTGAAGTAGTAGCGCGTCCACCAGTTGGTCAGCACAAACATGCCCAAATACGGAAACTGCAAGAGCATCCAGTTGAGAAAGTTGATGTTGGTGAAGCCGTTCTTTTCAAAAATACCCACCAAGATCATGTTGGGCAGGTGGGCAGTCATGATAAACATGCCGCAGATCATGGACCCGTACACCAGCGACTGGATCACCAGCGCCTTTTTTGCGGCGCGTTCTTCGGGCGTATCGCCCAGCAGATTGCAGATGCCCTGCACCACTGGCAGCAGGGTGGCGGCGCGGGCGTTGGCCGCCGGAACCAGAAAACCCAGCACAATGTTTACAAAAAACATGCCCCAGATAACCCGGCATACAGAGGAAGCCTTGAAGCGGGCCAAAATGCCCAGTGCAATGCGGCGGTCAAGGCCAATGAGCTGCATGACCGCAGCCACCATAAAGGCAAACAGGCACAGCCAGATAACGTGGTCGGTAAACCCGGCAAAAATGGTAGCCATGGGCGGCTTGCCGTTGTTCCACGGCAGGGCTTGTGTGATCAGCAGCATAGTGGGTATGGAAATGCCAGTAACGCCTGCGGGCATGGCCTCGCTCACCCACATGATGCTGGCCCATGCCACAATGCCCAAAACGGCCATGCCGTTGTGGGTCAGGCCGTCAAAAGGGGGCACCACTGTCCACAGCACAAAGAACGCAAACCACGCAATGGCAAAACCAGTGAATGCGCGCACGGGGTTTTTGCCCCTATTACGAATATTTTCACAAAGATAGCCAAAAAAAGACCGCCCTGCGGCGGAAGGAACCTGTGTCATATACCTACCCCACGATAAAAGAGTGTTCATACGCGCGTGGACACAGACACTAGGGCAGTTTTCTCTTTCATTCCATTTGCTGGATGATAATTCGAGGAAAAACATTTTGGCTTGGCTGTAGGCTTTGCGGGCAATTTTTAGGCAGAATGCCCGTGGGCTTGGGCATGCAACGTACTGAATTGCTATGTAAATGCCACACAAAAGAAACAGCCCGACCACAGGGGACGGGCTGCCTAGCGCCAAATTATTTTTTTGCCGTGGGGCAAATTTTTTTTTCAGGCGAAAAATGACCGCGGCGTGTGCCTACAGCTTGAAAAACTCCAGAGCCGGAGCCTTGGCAATCATGCCCGCGTCGGCCAGCATTTGATAAAAAAGGCTCAAGCCCTGCTGTTCTTCTTCTCCCAGAGTGTAAACAAGGCCCTTGCTGTAATAGAAGGCCAGTTCGTCGCGCGAAAGGGGGCAGCCGTGGGCCGTGAGGTCGAGGATCACGTCCATGTGTTCAAGGCCCCAGTCACGCCCTTGCCGCAGCAGTGCGCCGGGGTCGCTGGTAAACAGCTTGGCCTCAGCGGCGGCGCGGCTCACTACCCACAGACCAAAAATAAAGGGCAGGCCTGTCCAGTCGCGCCAGGCTTCGGCCAGATCGAGGCGATAGGGATATTCCGGGTGGTTGCGCAGGCGCAGGGCCTCATCGCCAATGGCCAAAAAGGCCACGGGCGGGTTTTTTCCACGCAGGGCAGGGGTGACCGGCCCGGTGGAATAGCTGACATTGAGTTTGAACCTGTCGCGCATGATAAGCCGCAGTAGGGCAACAGAAGTGTGTGTTTCACCGCTGATAAGAATTTCCTGCCCTTCAAGCTGGTCAAAGGGCACGCGTGAGAGCAGCAACACGCTCATGACCGGCCCGCGCGAACCGATGGAGAGGTCTTCTACCAGCTGGTAGCGCTCTGGGCGACTGGCGTATTCAAAGCACGAGCAGGAGGAAACGTGCAGCTCGCCCCGCGCCATCATGGTGTTGAGCAGGGCGGGCGGGCCGGAAACAAGCTCGTAATCGTGGGGCAAAATGCCCGCTTCAAGCGGATGATAAATGGGCAGTACGTTGAGGTAGCCAATGCGGCCCATGCGCAGTACGGGGGGAGTTTTTACTTGCGTGGTCACGGGGCAGTCACCTTTTGTCAGGGGCAAAGCCGATGGACAGGGCTGAATGTGCGGCAAAAATGTGTTTCCGGGGGCGAACCCCCGGAAACATGGAATAACAGTACGGCAGAAGCGTTACACTTCGGGCTGGGGAACTACGGGGGTGTAGTCCATGGTGCGCTGCACAGGGGTAAAGCCCGCCGTGCGGATGACCTTGTGGATGTCGCTGCGGGTCATGCTGAATGAGACGCCTGCGGCAGCCACCACGTTTTCTTCGATCATCAGCGAGCCAAAATCGTTGGCACCGTAGAACAGGGCCAGCTGGGCCACCTGCGGCCCCATGGTTACCCACGAGGCCTGAACGTTGGCGATGTTGTCGAGCACAAGGCGCGAAACAGCCAGCATGCGCAGATAGGCGGGCGCGGGCAGCGGATCAACATCTATGCGTGTATGCGAGGGCTGGAATGTCCACGGAATAAAGGCCGTAAAACCGTGGGTGCGGTCTTGCACCTCGCGCACGGCAAAGAGGTGATCCAGCCGGTGGGCTGGGGTTTCCTCGTGCCCAAACATCATGGTGGCGGTGGTGCGCAGGCCCAGCTTGTGGGCTTCTTCCATAACGCCAAGCCACTGCTCGGCAGTGCACTTGTTGGGCGAAACCTGAGCGCGCACGCCCGTGTGCAGAATTTCTGCCCCGCCGCCGGGTAGGGATTGCAGGCCCGCTTCTTTCAGGCGGCGCAGCACCTCTGGCACGGAAAGGCCAAACTTCTCTGACCAGAAAAATACTTCTGGCGGCGAAAAGGCGTGGATGTGCAGCTGGGGCCATGTGGCGTGCATCCAGCGCAGCAGCTCTTCGTACCATTCCAGAGGCAGATCGGGGTGATGCCCGCCCTGCAACAGCACCTGTGTGCCGCCGAGGGCCAGAGTTTCCTCAATTTTTTCTGCCATTTCGTCACGGCTGATTACGTAGCCGCCTTCCTGATCGGGCGCGCGGAAAAAGGCGCAGAAGCGGCAGGCGCACACGCACACGTTGGAATAGTTGATGTTGCGGTCGCCCACATAGGTGACGATGGGTTCTGGATGCATGCGCAGACGCATGCCATGGGCCAACTGGGCCAGCGTGTGCAGACTGGCCTTGTAGTACAGGGCTTCGGCTGCGGCGCGGTCAAGGCGCTGGCCGCTGGCGGCCATGGCTACGGCCTTGCGCACGTCTTCAAATTCTGCGCCCTGTTCGTCAAAGGGGCTGTGCGCGGGAAGAAAGGTACTCACTGGCGCGCCTCCGCAGGTTGGCCGTTCAGGGTGTTGAAGGTGGCGTTGCGCCGCACGGGCGTAAAGCCCGATTCGCGGATAAGGTGCTCCAGCTCCTCAATGGTCATGCCTTGTGCAGACTGTGCGCCCGCCATGTGGCCAATGCGTTCTTCAATGATGGTTCCGTCAAGGTCGTCCGCGCCGTACCACAGGGCAACGGGGGCCAGCTTGGGGGCCATCATGATCCAGTAGGCCTTGAGGTGGGGGATATTGTCGAGCATAAGGCGCGAAACAGCCACCGTGCGCAGCTGATCCAGCCCGCGCTGGGGGCCTACCTTGTCATCCGGCAGTTTCAGACGGCTGTGCTCGGTAAGGAAGGGCAGGGGAATAAAACAGGTAAAGCCGCCGCTCTTGTCCTGCTGCTCGCGCAGACGGCAGAGGTGGTCGATGCGGTGCTCGTAGGATTCGATATGCCCAAACAGCATGGTGCAGTTGGTGACAATGCCAAGGCTGTGGGCCTCACCCTGAATGCGCAGCCATGCCGCAGCGTCAGCCTTGTGCGGGCAGATTTGCGGACGCAGGGTTTCGTCAAAAATTTCTGCGCCGCCGCCGGGCATCATCACAAGGCCAGCGTTCTGCAAGCGCTTGAGCACCTCTAAGGTGCTGATGCCTTCAAGCTGGGCAAAATGCTCAATCTCAACGGCAGTAAAGGCCTTGACCGGCAAGTTGGGGTTAAAGGCCCGCACCTCGCGGATCATTTCTTCAAACCATGCAAGGGGCCGAGTGGGGTGGCAGCCGCCCACAATGTGCAGCTCATCGAGATGCAGGGGCGTTGCGTCTGCCGCGCGCAGGCGCGAGAGCACGTCGTCGAGGCTCAGGGCAAATGCGCCGGGCTCGTCCTCTTTGTCGCGGCGAAAGGCGCAAAAAGTGCAGCCGTTGACGCACACGTTGGTATAGTTGATCTGCCTGTTGACCACATAAAAGGCCTTGTGGCCGTGCAGACGGCAGCGCACATGCAGGGCCAGTGCGCCCACAGCGGTAATATCGGGGCAATTGAACAGGGTAAGCCCGTCTTCGGGCGAAAGCCGCTCCCCGGAGAGCACCTTTTCGCGGATAGACGAAAGGCCCAGTGCGGCGTAGTATGTTGCGTCTAGCATATTTGAATCCTGTGCATGGATTAGGGGCAAAATGCCGCTCGCAGATTAAGCCCCGCCGCCGCACGCTGTCAATGTGAGGAAAAAATGTCTGCCTTGCCGCCGCAAAACCTGTCTTTTGGCCTTTCTCCCTGCCCCAACGATACCTATATCTTCCACGCCATGCTGCACAGTCTTGTGCCGATTCCCGTTCCCTTTACGCCGCACATGGCCGATGTGGAAGAGCTGAACAATCTTGCGCGGCAAAAAGCTTTGGACGTAACCAAGATGTCGCTTGGCGCAACCACAGAGATAATGCACGATTATGTCCTGATGTCTTCTGGTGCGGCGCTGGGCTGGGGCTGCGGCCCCCTTGTGGTGGCCCGCAAAAACCTTAAGCCCGAAGACTGGCGCAACGCCACCGTGGCTGTGCCCGGTCTGCTGACCACGGCCAACTTGCTGCTGAACCTGCACGGCGGTTTTCAGGGCCCGCGCAAGGAGATGCTGTTCAGCTCTGTGATGGATGCCGTCACCAGCGGCGAGGCCGATCTTGGGCTGATTATCCACGAGGGGCGCTTTACCTATGCACGGCAAGGGCTTGTAAAACTGCTTGATCTGGGGCAGTGGTGGGAGGCCGAATTTTCGCTGCCCCTGCCGCTGGGAGCCATTGCCGTGCGGCGCGACCTGCCGGTAGCACTGGCCCGACGCGTGCAAAACACCATTACGGCCAGCCTTGCCTACGCCAATGCGCACCCGCAGGATTCGCGCGAATTTATACGCGCCCACGCGCAGGAAATGGACGATAACGTCACCAGCGCCCACATCAAGACCTTTGTTACCGACTTTAGCCTTGATCTTGGCCCTGCGGGCCGTGCGGCCATTGAAACTTTGGTGGGCCGCGCTGCGGCGCTTATGGGCAAAACCCTGCCTTCTGAAGGGCTGTTTTTGCGTTAGCAGTCTGGGCAATGCTGCCCAGAGCCTTTCATAACCTTTTTGCTTTTTGGTTTCGCGCGTTGCGGCGCGGACGAAACATGTTTTACCCCGGATTTTCCGGGCTGCTCTGGCGCTGCCCTGCACGCGCCATGGACCACCTGTGAGAGAATTATGTTTGATAAATACTTTTCCCTTTCCGAGGCCCGCCGGTTTTATTCGGTGGGTCTGCCCATCTTCATAGCCCAGCTTTCGCAGACGGGCATGACCTTTGCCGATACGGCCTTTGCCGGTCAGTACAGTGCCGAGCACATGGCCGCAGTGGCTGTGGGCGGCAGTGTGTGGATGCCTGTGGCCCTGCTGGGCATAGGCTGCTTGTTGGCGCTCTCCCCCCTGAGCGCCCAGCTTGTGGGCTCTGGCCGGGCAGACCGTGCGGCCCACCTGCTGCGGCAGGGCCTGTGGCTTACTCTGGGTATGAGCGCTGTGCTCATGTCCTTCTTTTACGTGGTTTCGCTGCACATGGACGCCTTTGGTCTGGAGCCGGAACTGGCGCGAATTTCTGGCGGTTTTTTGCGGGCCATGCTGTGGGGGCTGCCGGGGTTTCTGTTTTTTGTGAACCAGCGCAGTTTTCTTGAAGGCTTTGCCCGCACCAGACCAGCCATGATTATTGGTCTGCTGGGGCTGCTGGTAAATGTTCCCTGCAACTACATCTTTATTTACGGCAAACTGGGCATGCCAGAGATGGGCGGCGTGGGTTGCGGCGTGGCCTCGGCCATCAGCTTTTGGTTTATGGCTTTGTGCATGCTGTATTATTTGCGGCGTGACCCGCAGTACAAAAGCCTTGGGCCGCTGTTTGCCCCCCTGTTCCGGGGCGGCAGCGCAAGCGGGCCACGCTTTGACGGCGCACTCGTGCTGCGCGTGCTGCGTATTGGTCTGCCGGGGGCACTGGCTCTATTTTTTGAAGTGTCGCTGTTTGCACTCAGCGCCATTTTACTGGCCCCGCTGGGTACGGTAATGGTAGCCGGGCATCAGATTGCCCTCAATTTTGGCGCTCTGGTCTTTATGATTCCGCTTTCAATCAGCATGACAGCCACCATACGTATTGGCCGCTGTCTGGGCGCGCAGCAGGCCGAACGCGCCAAGATTGTTGCCCGCACGGCCCTGAGCCTGAGCGTGGTTTTTGCCCTGCTCATAGCCCTGCTTACGGTGCTGTGCCGCAAGGGTATTGTGGCTATTTATACAGAAGATGTGGCTGTGGCGGCGCTAGCCGCGCAGCTTTTGCTGTATCAGGCTGCCTACCAGATTGTGGACGGCTTGCAGGTGACGGGCATTGGTATTTTGCGCGGGCATAATGACACGCGGGTCATATCTGTCATCTGCTTTGTGGCCTACTGGATTATCGGCTTGCCGCTGGGCTTTGCGCTGGCGCGCACGAACCTGCTGGTTCCTTCCATGGGGGCTGCGGGATTTTGGGTGGCCTACATTGTGGCCTTGGGATTTGGGGCGGCGTGCTACCTGTTGCGGGTGCGGCAGCTCCATGCCCTTGAACCGGAAGATATGCTGTTGCGGGTTAGGCGGTAGGGCAAAGTTGTTTGCCTGCGGGCAACCGCAAAAAAAAGGGCCTTTTTTACACCATGCTGCGCAATTGGCGCATGAGCGTAAAAAAGGCCCTTGGCTTATTTTGCTTGCCGCCATGCGGCGGTTTTAACCGTAAGTAATGCTAGGGGCGTGACACCTGAAACGTGTTTGCCCACGCCGTGTGCTATTTGCGGAAGGCTTGCTTCCATGTAAATTTGACTATGGAGAGCATGTCGCTGAGGCTGCTTTTGCCGCCAAATGGGCCGCCAGCGCTTTTGCCCCGCGCAAGGGGATCAAGCAGGGGCGGAATGGGCGTGCCCACTGGGCTGATCTTGGGCGAACCGTTCTCGCCGTTACGGTCAGCTTGGCCAGATGACAGGCCAGATGCTTGGCCAAATGCTTGGCCAGATAACTGGCCTGTAGGCGCAGCAGAGGACATGCTGTCTTGTTCACCCCACAGGGATATGACGGGGGCTGTGGCCCCCTGCCCGGCACGCAGTGTGCCCGACCGGGCTGCCGCGCCTTGCTGCGAGGGGGCGTCGTCGTATTCATCGTCGGCTAGGGCAATGCCCACCTGCCCACGTTGGCGCAGACCCCCGCGTGGCACACGGGCCGCACCCGCCGGACTGGTACCAGCTTGGCCAGAACCTGTTTGGGCAGAACCAGCTTGGCCAGTCGCTGCCTGACCAGTACCACTTTGACCAGATCCCGTTTGACCGCTGGCGGCAGCGCCAAGCTGGGTCAATGAATCTTCGGCCGCGTCCGTTGCAGCAGATTCGGCTTCTTCACGCGTACGCGCGTTTCTGCCTGCCCGCCACTGGCGTTCCGCCGCATCTTCAAGTTTTTTTGCTTCTGCTTCCTGAGTCAGACTTTCAAGTGTGGTGCGGATTTCTGCACTCAGGGCCTGAGCATCTGCCCCCAAGGCCTGTTCAAGGCAAGCTTCCATATTCGCAAGCATTTCGGCAGACGTGTCGGCAGCAAGGCATATTTGGGCCATGCGCTCTGTAATCTGTTGCCGGGGGGTGACTTCGTACCCTTGGGAAAGAATACCGGCGGCGTGATCGTAGTTGCCCTGACGCATCTGCTGCAAGGCCTCGGACAAAAATGGACTGCGTGCGTTGGGGTCTTCTTGCAACATGCGGCCATACACGGCCCGCGCGCGGTTCCACTGGCGGGCCCGCACAAAGGTGGCCGCAGCTTGTGAAAGGTAATATTTGTAGCGCGTCAGATCGCCCTTGCCCTTCCATGCGGCGGCCATGCCAAGCTCGGCCTTGCCCTGAATAAGCGCGCCGCGCATGGCTCGCTGAAAGGCATTGATGGCACTGTTCCACTTGCGTTGCTCAAGGCATTGCATGCCCACGCGAAAGTAGTCTTCGGGCTGGCGAATGGGTTTGAGCAGAATGCCGTAAGTGGCAAGGGCATCATCAAATGCCTTGGTGCTGGTTAGCTCGCCAGCCTTGTCCAGATCGTCAAGCGTTGGGCGTGTGGAAACCAGAAAATCAAGGTGGGCTTTGAGCTGGTCTATGGAGTACGGGCGCGCCAGCAGCGCGCTGGCTCCGCAGCCAAGAGTGCGGAGTTGTTCCACTTCGCTGTCGTGCGGCAGTATGAGCAGTACAGGCATGTCGAGCAGCATGGGGTGCAGCCGTAAAATGGCGCAAAACTGCTCGCCCTCCATGTCTGAAAGGCGTTGAGAACACACCACCACGTCGGGCTGAAATGAGGGGGGGGCTTCGTCCAGCCCCGCAAGTATGCGGGCAGCCGCAACACCAGAGGTAAGACCCTCTATGCGGTCTGCTCCCACTTCGCGCAGGGCGCGCCTGTCTAGAGCAGCCATAGATTCGCTTTCGCTGAGAAGCAGAGCATGTATCTGACGTGGGCGGGTCATGCGTGTCCTTGCCAGACAGGCCAGTTAAACCCCGCATGTGTAATGGGGCGGGCAGGGCCTTCCGTAAAAAGACTATATCCTCTGGCGGTGGCATGCGCAAGAAAACTGCGCCGTAAATTTTATGAAAACACGGTTACAGTTTGGTTGTAACCTGCAAGTTTATCAACATAAGATTGTGTTCTTGCACGGGGCATAAATGAGCAAGCCCCCTTTGCAGGGGGCCGAAACTAGTTGGCAAAGGGGATGATGCGGGCGCGCGGGGCAGCCTCGCCGGTGGCCTCATAATCCGCATCCTCAAAGTGAGAAGGGCGCGTAATAACCGTGTGGCAGTAGGGGCAGTGGAGTGCGCCCTTGCTGCGCTCAAGGCGGATAAGCCCGCCCTCGTGGTCGTAGCAGTGCGGGCAAAAAGGCCCCAGATTTATGTCCTGCGCCTTGAGCCAGTACAGGCCGTTGCGTCGAAACAGGTTGCACGAAAGCCGCATGGCTTCTTCAAGCGTCTTAAGCCGGGTTTGCAACAGGTTTACTTCGTCGTGCAGAGCTATGCTGCGCGACTGCACTTCCATGAGCAGACGACGGGCCTGTTCGTCTCGGCCAGAGGCGAAAAGGTCGTTGATTTCTTTGAATAGACGATAGTGCAGCATGGTTTACTTCCCCATTGCTGCTCTATATCGGAGGCGGTGGGTATATCTTTAGGGTGCTAAGAGCCGCGTCTGGCGCGAGATTGAAAATTTTATGTGTACTTTTGGGCTGTTGGAGCGGCTAAAAAATTTAGATTATTTGTAGACTCGGCCTGCAATCGGGTTGAAACAAGGCTTGGCGGGTAAAAGGGAGGTAAAAAAAGTCTGTGGCAAAATAATGCAGGCGGCCTGAGAACAGGCGGGCAGAAAAGGGAAATGCGGCGGCCAAAAAATGCCGCCTGCAATAAAAACAGGGTGTTGCGCGGGCCTACATTTTGCGCCGTGAAATAGGGTCAAGAGAGCGCAGCAGGTCGCGGTATCGGGTTTCTTCATCGGCAGAAAGCGACGTGGGCAGCTCGCCATTGCGCATCAGCGCGCTGCTCAGCATGTCGGCCTCTTTGCGGGCTCCTGCTCGGCGCACCATGTCTGTGGCCGCGTCGGGCACGGGGGTGCTCACCTCAACAGCCGTGCCCTGTTCAACTTTTTTCTGTTCTTCTGCCGAGAGGCGCAGCACTTCTTCTTCCACAAGAATGGGGGCGGCGGCGCGCATGGCAAGGGCTATGGCATCTGAGGGGCGGCAGTCTATGCGGGTTCTGCCATCCGGGCCAGAGAGCACCAGCACGGCATAGTATGTGCCCTCGCGCAGATCGTTGATTTCCACACGCCGCAGCTCGGCCTTAAAGGCCTTGAGCGTCATGAGAAAAAGATCGTGCGTGAGCGGGCGGGGCAGGCTTTCGTTGTTGAGCACCAGCGAAATGGCCATGGCCTCCATAGCCCCGACCCACACCGGCAGCACGGCATCGCCGCTGGCCTCGCGCAACACAACGATGGGCGTTTTGCTTTGCGGGTCGATGGTAAGGCCGAAAACGCGCATTTCTACCATGGGTCCCCCAGTCGTTGGGCCATGAGGCTGTGTTTCTTGGCCTGACTAACGCGCACCCGAACCAGACGGCCCGTGTGGTCTGCCCCATGGGGCAGCTCCACATGCACAGGCGCACCGTAGGGATCGCGTCCCTGCCAGCTGGGTTCCGGCCCCTGACCAGCCTTGGGGCTGAGGTTTTCAATCAGCAGGGTTGTTTCGTCGCCAACCCGCTGCTGCAACCAGCGTGCGCCCAGTTCGTCCTGAAGCGCCTGAAGGCGCAACAGTCTGTCCTGTGCCACATCGGCGGGAATTTTGTCGGGAAACAGCGAAGCCCGCGTGCCCGGCCTGTCAGAATAGCAAAAGGAAAAGCTGGACATGAAGTTGCTGGCGCGCATCATGCTTAGGGTATCCTGAAAATCCTGCTCGCTTTCACCGGGAAAGCCCACGATAAGGTCTGTGGAAAGGGCCAGATCGGGCCGCGCTGTGCGCAGACGCTCCACAAGGTCAAGAAAGCCCGCGCTGTCGTAGCGGCGTTTCATGCGGGCCAGCACTGCGTCCGAACCGGCCTGCATGGGCAGGTGCAAACGCGGGCAAAGCTGGGGCAGTTCCGCAAAAGCGGCCACGTCTTCCGGCCCCATATCCTTGGGGTGCGGGGTAACATAGCGCAGACGTTCAAGCCCCGGCAGGGCGGCCACCTTGCGCAGCAGGGCGGCAAAGCTTGTGCCGTCGCCGCTTTTGTCCTGCCCAAAGGCGTTGACGTTTTGCCCAAGCAGGGTGATTTCTCTCGCGCCGTTGTCGATCAGGGCCTTGCATTCGTCAATGATTGCCGTACTGCTGCGCGACTTTTGGCGGCCACGGGTAAAAGGCACTATGCAGTACGCACAAAAATTGTCGCAACCCTGCATAATATTGGCATAAGCCACTGCCCCGTTGACCACGCCGGGCTCGGTTGTGGCCTCTCGTTCCACATACTGGCTGGTGAAATCGAGCAGGGAAAGGCGCTGGGCGGGATTTTCCAGCAGGCGCTCTATGGCTTGCGGGGCATTGCCAATGCCGTCGCTGCCCGCCACAAGACGTACTTGGCTTTCTTTTTCAAAGATGCTCTCGCCCAGCTGCTGGGCCACGCAACCGGCCACGCACACAAGCACTGCCGGGTTGCCGCCCGAAACCTGCCGGATACGGCCAAGCGTGCTCATAACCTTTTGTTCCGGCTTTTCGCGCACAGAACAGGTATTGACCACCACCACCTGCGCGTCTTCGAGCGGCGCTTCAAAAAAACCGCGCGCGTTCAGCGCACGCCCCAGCCAGTGGGAGTCGTGCACGTTCATCTGACAGCCAAAAGTGATGATATGGTACGTCTTTTCAATCATGATTGTTGTTACTGCTCTATGTCCAGGTCTGCGTCGTACATGCCGGGCGCGCCTTCTTCTTCAAGGGCGGCCACGCGGTCTTCAAGCCAATCGAGCACGGCGCGGGCCGTGTGGTAGTTAAGCAATATGCGGCTGTGGATGCAGCGGTTTACTTCGCGCGCGTCCAGATCGCCGGGGGTCATCTCGTGGCCGATGGAGCCGTCGGGTGCTACCAACTGCTCAGAAAAAGAAGGCAGGGCGTCACTTTCGTGATAAAAATTCATTTCAATCTCGCCCTGAGGGTTTATACCGCCCCAAACACCGTGGGCTGTTTGCAGTCTTGCGCTTGCATCCATCTGATATTTATAGCGGATCTTTGCGGGGTGGTCACTGGGCTTGTTCATGCGGCATCCTTGTGGTGTGTGGTATCGGGGCCTGGCCGCAGGCTTAGGCCCCGTTTGCAGCGATAGCAGTTGCGCGGCAATTGCATATGATAAAAAAGAGCCCCTGCCAAGTAAAGGCAACTTGTGCAACCGCAAGAGGCAGCGGTGTGTGCAGCGGCAGTGCCCCGCCGCTACAGCAGCAAAAAAAGCTCAAAAAATGGCCCACAGAGCGTAAAAGTTGCTGCCAGCCACGTTCTGACGGCCATGCAGCAGACTTGTTACGGCAAACATGCTCTTGACGATGCCCATTGCATGGATAGAATATCTGCTGCGGCTCATAAGCACAGCCAGCGCGGCAGCGCATGGGCAATTCAGGCAATGAGCACCCAAGGAGAGCAAGTGAGCGAGGCAAGCAGCAAAGCGTATGAAATCCGGCAGCATGAAATGCAGCCCTATTTTGATCTTGAAGCCTTCATGTCCATGAGCAAGGAAACGCGCCTCGGCGGTGCTGTTCTTGAACGCCTTGTGGGCTTGTGGGGCGAATGGCTGCCGCAGTTGCACGTGAGCGAGATTGTGGCTGGCAAAATTTCGTATCTGGTCGTGTGGCTGCCGGAAGAAGTGGAAAATCAGGTGGATGAAGCCTGGGGCAAATCTGCTTCAGACGGCTTCATGATCAACAACCTTGCCCAGTTCATGTGCATGGCCGCCGTGCAGGAAGCCTTGCCGCAGGTGGAAGAAGCGGGCTGTGCGCCTTCGCCGCGCCCTACCGAAACCCTGCGCGAGGCGCTGGCCTCGCTGGATATTGAATATCGAGAGGTGTTTGGAACACTCACGCGGCGCTACGCCGTTGTTACGCACTATCCCTTCAAGGGCGGTTGCGAAATCTGCCACTTGCAGGCCCAGTGCCCCAAGGGACAGGGACAGGCCGAGGCCCCCAGCATTCTTTTGCCAGGCCACGAGGCAGAAAAGAGCGAAGAGTAGACGTTTGCGCGGACGGTTGCGGTTAACAGGCCGCAGCCGTCTTTGCTTGCAGCCCGCCTGTTGTGGATACAAGCAAAGACAAAAAGATTTTTGCACCAGCCGTTAGCGGCCTTCCATCACAAGGGTGCGGGTTACACCTGTTGGCGTGCGTACCACAAGCTCCACAGTGCGGGCATTGCGGGCTACGGATTCAACCAGGCAGGTCTCTGTGGCATCCTTGTCGTAGTTGCGAACATCCACGGTGTCGCCCTTGGAGGGTACACGGTCGGGAATGACTTCTACGAGGTCAGCGGAATCGGCGTCAAAACCGTCCCAAGCCAGAGCGGGTGTGGTCATGCAAAGGCAGCCCAGCAGGGCGGCTACGAATAGCAGGTGTTTCATGCAAGCATGTGTAAATCCATTTGCCCCTCTTGGCAACTGTGCGGCGGCAAGCGATGAATTACGGGCGGTTGAAAGGTCTGGCCAGCTGTGCGATGCGCATGGCCGTGTGGTGCGTTACCTGCGCCTTTCGGTCACAGACCGCTGCAATCTGCGTTGCGCCTACTGCCGCAGCGAAATAAACCAAAAATTCATACCCCACCCCAAGGTGTTGCGGTATGAAGAAATGGTGCGCCTTGTGGGCATGATGGCCTCGCTGGGTGTTTCAAAGGTGCGGCTGACTGGCGGCGAACCCTTTGCCCGCAAGGGCTGCGACGATCTTTTGCATCAGCTGCATTCGCGTTATCCTTCCCTTGATCTGCGCCTCACCACCAACGGAACCCTGCTTGAGCCCCATATTCCCTTGCTGCGTTCAGTGGGCGTCAGCGCTGTAAATCTTTCGCTCGACAGTTTTGACCGCGATACCTTTGCCAGAGTGACCGGGCGTGACATGCTGCCCACAGTGCTGGCCGCGCTGGACGGTCTGCTGCGGGCGGGCATTCGCGTAAAAATCAATGCAGTGGCCATGCGCGGCGTCAACGATGGTCAGATGGACGACTTTGTGCACGCCGTGCGCACCATGCCTGTTGATCTGCGCTTTATCGAATTTATGCCCATGGGCAGCGGCACGCTGTGGGGGCCGGATACCTTCTGGTCTGCGGCAGACATCCGTGCAGAGGCCGAGCGCCGCGTGCAGCTCGACCCCGTGCAGGACAGCAGCGCAGAGGCTGGCCCGGCCAAGATGTACGCCGTGCGCGGCGGCAAGGGGCGCATGGGTTTCATCACCGCTGTTTCGTGCCATTTCTGCGGCACGTGCAACCGTTTGCGGCTCACCAGCGACGGCAACCTGCGCACCTGCCTGTTTGACGACAGGGAATATCACCTGCGCGGCATTTTGCGCAGCCCCCGTTTTGACGATGCGCAGCTGGCCCGTGTGGTGCGTTTGGCCTGTGCTGGCAAGCCCATTGGTGCAGAGCTGCTCAAGGCCCGCAAAAAGGGCGCTGCCGTGGCCGACAAGCACATGGTAGGCATTGGCGGTTAGCCGCACAGCGTGGGCTTTCACGCTATAAAACCCCGCCGCACCCAGCCCGGCAAGCGGCATTTGAAAGCCGCCGCCTTTCGGTCTATGCTTTTGAGGTAGCAACCTTTACTTTTCGCAAGGAATCCATGATCGCCTATCTTGAAGGCCGACTGGCCGAAATATGGGGCAATGCCTGCCTGATCGTTACTGAAGGGGGCGTGGGGTACGAAGTGGCCCTGCCCGCCCACACGCTTGCCTCCCTGCCCGGCAGGGGGGAGCATTTGACCCTGTATACAAGCCTTGCCGTGCGCGAAGACGCGCTGGAGCTTTTTGGCTTTGCCACGTTTGAAGAACGCCAGACCTTTGAAGTGCTGGTTTCCATCTCCAAGGTTGGTGCACGCACGGCCTTGGGCATTCTTTCCATCTTTCGGCCCGACGACCTGCGCCGTGTGGTGCTGGAGGACGACGTGCTTGCCCTTACCCGCGTTTCGGGCATTGGCAAAAAAACCGCCGAGCACGTCTTTTTGGAGCTCAAATACAAGCTCAAGGTCGAGGACGTGCCGCAGGCAGCGGTGTTGAGCTCTGGTGTGCGCCCCGGTTCGGTGTTTCGCGATGTGCTGGATGGCCTTGGCAACCTTGGCTACGAGCCGGACGAATGCGCCCCATTGGTCAAAAAACTGCTGCTTGAAGAGCCGGATCTTGACGTTACCGGCGCACTGCGCGCCTCGCTCAAGGCGCTTGCCAGAGGTAAGGCCTGATGTCTGACCCCACCAATCAGGACGTTGCCTGCGCCACAGACTGCGGCACGGGCATTGACGAAAGTGTTCGCCCGCGCAGCCTGGACGACTTTATCGGGCAGGACGAGCTGCGCGCCAACCTGCGCGTGTACCTTGGCGCAGCCCGTGAGCGCGGCAAGGCACTCGACCACACGCTTTTTTACGGCAACCCCGGTCTTGGCAAAACCACGCTGGCGCAGATCATGGCGTCCGAGCTGGGCGTCAACCTTATATGCACATCGGGGCCGGTGCTTGAGCGCAGCGGCGACCTAGCGGCCATACTTACCAATCTCAACCGGCACGACATCCTTTTTGTGGATGAAATCCACCGCATGCCCATTGCTGTGGAGGAAGTGCTGTACCCTGCCATGGAAGATTTCAAGCTTGATCTTGTGATCGGGCAGGGGCCGGCGGCACGCACGGTAAAGATTGACCTTGAGCCCTTTACCCTTGTGGGGGCCACCACGCGCATGGGGCTTATATCATCGCCGTTGCGCGACCGTTTTGGCATTGTGGCCCGGCTTGAATACTACACGCCCGACGATCTTGCCCGCGTGGTACAGCGCACGGCGCGCATTTTGGGGGTGGAGGTGAGCACCGATGGCGCGGCGGAAATTGGCCGCCGTTCGCGCGGCACGCCCCGCATTGCCAACAGGCTGCTGCGCCGTGTGCGCGATTTTGCGCTGGTACACGGCAATGGCATGGTGACGGGCGAGCAGGCCTCGGCGGCCCTCAAACGCATGGATGTGGACGAGCTGGGGCTTGACCAGATGGACCGCAAGCTGCTGGAAGTGCTCATCAAACATTACGATGGCGGGCCCGTAGGTATCAAAACCCTTGCGGTGGCCTGCTCGGAAGAAGTGCGCACCATAGAAGATATTTATGAGCCCTACATCATCCAGTGCGGCTTTTTAAAGCGCACCCCACGAGGGCGCATGGCAACGGCGCTGGCATACAGGCACTTGAAAATGCTGCTTTCTTAGGTGTAAACTCTGCCCCGGCCACATAGTGGTGCGGCGAGGCATTCAAAGGCAAAACAAACAGGCGGAGAAAGCATGCGGTTACAAGTAATTGAAGGAAAGTTCAGCGTTTGCAAGGTAGAGAACCTGCGTGCCGTCAATTTTAACGTGCCGTGGCTGTTTGTGGGCAAGACCGATGCTGAAATTTCGGTGGTTTGTTTGACTGCCGATGTACCCCACGCCACCCTTGCCCGCGAGGACGGCTGGCGTGCCCTGCGCGTGGCAGAGCCCATGGATTTTGGCCTTACGGGTGTACTGGCGGGTATTTCGACCGTGCTGGCGCAGGCGGGTATCAGTATTTTTGCCGTATCCACCTTTGATACGGACTATATATTGATAAAGGCCGAAAATCTTGGTCTGGCCCAAACCGCTCTGGAGACGGGCGGGTACACAATTGAAAATCCCGTGCGTTGACCGGGTTCGGCCTTTATTGGGCTGTAACAGCATCTATATATAATATAGAACTGCGGGGGAAGGAGCACTGGCTTCTTCCCCCGCTTGTTTTGGCTAGTTTTCTATTTTTCCAGCGCGTGCCGCGTTGAGCACGGCCATAAGTGCCACGCCCACATCGGCAAACACGGCTTCCCACAGGCCAGAAAGGCCCACAATGCCAAGGGCCATAAACAGACCCTTGATGCCCAGCGCCATGACAATATTTTGCCATACAATGGCACGCGTGCGGCGGGCAATGCGCAAAAGTTCGGGCAGTCGGGCGGGATTGTCGTCCAGAATCACCACATCGGCGGTTTCAATGGCCGCTTCTGCTCCCAAACCGCCCATGGCTACGCCCACCCCGGCCGTTGCCAGCACAGGGGCATCGTTGATGCCGTCGCCCACAAAAATAGTGTTTTTCACCGGGCCAAGGGCTTCAAGGGCTCCGGCCTTGTCTTCGGGCAGCAGGCCGGCGCGCAGCGAATCAAGCTTGAGTTGCTGCGCCACGGGGCGGGCCTGTTCTTCTCTATCGCCCGTGAGCATGGCAATATGCTGCACCCCAAGGTGGCGCAAAGCCTCTATGGCTTGCGGCGACTGCGGTTTGAGGCGGTCGGCCACCACCAGCGCACCCAGCACCTTGCCGCCCGTGGCCACCTGCACCACGCTGCCGGGAATGTTTACTTCCACAGGCATGAGGCCACGGCCTGTAAGCAGGGCAGCGTTGCCCGCCAGCAGCTCGGTTGTGGTTGCGCCAGTGCTCGCGCTGATGGTTGCAACAACGCCCATGCCGGGTATTTCTTCCATACCTATGAGGCTGGCGTCGTCTGCGGCAATGCCACGGTTTTGCGCGGCACGCAGCACTGATCGGGCGATGGGGTGGTTTGAGCGGCTCTCTGCCAGAGCGGCGGCGGCCAGCAGTTCAGTCTCTGAAATATCGGGGGCGGGCAGCACGGCGTTTACTTCAAACACGCCTTCGGTGAGGGTTCCTGTTTTGTCCAGAGCCGCCACGCGGATGTCGCGCAGACTGTCGAGCACGGCGCCGCCCTTGATAAGAATGCCACGGCGCGAGGCTGCGCCAATACCGCCAAAGTAACCAAGCGGAATGGATATGAGCAGGGCGCATGGGCATGAAATAACCAGCAGCACAAGGGCGCGGTATATCCACTGTGAGAAGGGGCCAAGGCCAAACAGCGGCGGCAGCACCGCCACCAGCAGGGCAATGCCGGTCACAGCCGG
>CAYPRZ010000024.1:0-11924 GCA_964413315.1 uncultured Desulfovibrio sp.
TCATGCCGGTGGTGGGCATTCCCTTGCCCTTCATCAGCTACGGCGGCAGCGCCACGGTGGTTAACTTCACCCTGCTGGGCATAGTTCTTAATGTGTC
This sequence comes from uncultured Desulfovibrio sp., assembly GCA_964413315.1. GTDB lineage: Bacteria > Desulfobacterota > Desulfovibrionia > Desulfovibrionales > Desulfovibrionaceae > Desulfovibrio. Next base: position 98 of record CAYPRZ010000024.1, read on the forward strand.
CATGCGCCGCTTCATGTTCAAGAGCTAACCGCAAGCCAAGGGAGATACACGTGGCAAAAGACGAAATAGCCTACCTCGGCTCTGATACCGTCTACGAGGGCAAACTGCACTTTAAGGGCACCGTGCGCATTGAAGGCCGCTACACCGGCGAAATCGTGAGCGACGGCACCCTCAACGTGGGCAAGGACGCTCAGGTGCAGGGAACCCTTGATGTGGGCGAGCTGCTGCTTTCGGGCCGTTTTAACGGCGAGGTCACCGCCAAACGCCGCGTTGTGGTTTACAACACCGGTGTGCTTGAAGGTCAGGTTACCACGCCTAATCTGCTCACCGAAGAAGGCGGCATCATCGAAGGGCAGATTTGCATGAAAGCCCCTGCCAAACCCAAGGCTTAAGCATTTGCCGCTGGTGTACTGCACCCGGCAGGCAGTGTGCCGCCGGGTTGTGCAGGCCGCATTTGCCTGATCTAGGAAAATAGCGCATAGTTGCAACTGGAAAACGTGTTACTAACCAGTTTAACAATCATGCGCGACAGAGCTGACAGCCTGTCGAAACGCTTTCCTCAGGAGGCACCTATGGCACACGATTATTTCCGTGCGCTCAGGGATGTGGCGCTGGTCATCAATTCCAGCCTTGAGCCCCGCGAAGTTTTGCACAAAATCACCGAGCAGACCGCAGCCACCATGGGCTGCAAAGCAAGCACCATTCGTCTGCTCGACAGCACGGGCCGTTTTTTGCTGCCCAGTGCCGCACACGGCCTTTCTACCACCTACATGCGTAAAGGCCCGGTGGAAGTAAAGCGCAGCGGCCTAGATGGCGAAGTGCTTTCGGGCAAAACCATGCACCTCAAAGACGCAACCGCAGACGGACGCTTTCAGTACCCCGAATCGGCCAAGGCCGAGGGTCTGGTTTCTGTGCTGTCGGCCCCGCTTATGGCCGACGGCAAGGCCATTGGCCTTATCCGCGTGTATTCTGCCGAAGAACGCGAATTCAGCGCCGATGAAGTGACCTTTATGGAAGCCGTAGCCGCCATTTCTGCACTGGCCATTGAAAATTCGCGCCTGCACGAAGCCCTGCGCAACAACTACGAGCTGATGGCCAAACACGCCTACTCTGTCTACGAAGACTAGGCTCGGCCCGCGCGGGCTGCTCCAATGGCTCGCAAACAGGGCCTTGGCCTACGCCTTTCAAGCACGTTGAGCGCTGCCCCTTGAAGCAGTGAACAGTGCCCACAGGCCGCAACCGCGCAATATCCGTCTTTTCCCTCTCCGTTATGAGGACCTTGCATATGAAAAAAATCAGAGTAGGCATCAATGGCTTTGGCCGCATTGGCCGGCAGGTTTTCCGCGCTCTGCACCAAAGCTACCGCGACCGCGTTGAAGTGGTTGCCATCAACGACCTTTTTGACGCGGAATCCAATTTTCACCTGCTGGAATATGATTCTGTGTATGGCCGCGCCCACCTTGATGCCAAGGTGGACGGTCAGGAAGCCACCGTAGGCGACTGGAAGATCCACTGCTTTGCCGAACGCGATCCCAAGCAGCTGACTTGGGGCGCTTATGATGTTGACATCGTTGTGGAAAGCACGGGTATCTTCCGCTCTGCCACTCAGGCCGCCGTGCACATCGAAAACGGCGCCAAAAAAGTCATCATCACCGCCCCGGCCAAGGACGAAGACATCACCATCGTCATGGGCGTAAACCACGAGCAGTACGATCCGGCCAAGCACCATGTGGTGTCTAACGCATCGTGCACCACCAACTGCTTGGCCCCTGTGGCCCTTGTGCTGCAAAACAAGTTTGGTATCGAGATGGGCAACATGACCACCATCCATGCCTACACCAACGACCAGCGCATCCTCGATATGGCCCACAAGGACCCGCGCCGCGCCCGCGCAGCCGCCTGCAACATTATCCCCACCTCCACTGGTGCGGCTCAGGCTGTTGCCAAGGTTATTCCCGCACTCAAGGGCAAGTTCACCGGCTATTCGCTGCGCGTTCCCACGCCCACGGTTTCTGTGGTGGACTTTTCGGGCATTCTGGAAAAATCCACCGACACCGAAAGCTTGCTGGGCGAACTCAAAGAAGCCTCGGAAACCTACCTCAAGGGCATTCTGGCCTACAACGAAAAGCCCTTGGTTTCCATGGACTTCAAGGGCGATCCGCATTCTTCCATTCTTGAGGCTCCCTACACCACTGTGCAGGAAGGCCGCCTAGTCAAGATTGTGGCTTGGTATGACAATGAATGGGGCTATTCCAACCGCGTGTGCGATCTGGCCTGCCTGATGGGAGCCAAGGGCTTCTAGCAGCCGCCAGCACAAGACACCGGTTATATTTGTCCGCAAAGGCCCCCGGTTCCGCGCACTGCGTGGGCCGGGGGCTTTTGCCGCACAAGGAGGGCAAGATTATGGGCAGCACAACACACAGTGACGATCCGCGCATGCTTGACCTTGCGGTGGGTATAGATGCCACAGGCCAGCGGGAAGAATTCGACAGCATGGGGCAGGTTATGGTTCCTGCCAACTGTTACTGGGGCGCGCAGACACAGCGCTCGCTAGAGCACTTTGCCATTGGCGACGACAAGATGCCCCTAGAAATCTGCCGCGCCCTCTGCCTCATCAAAATGGCCAGTGCGCGGGTAAATACCCGCATGGGGAGGCTGCCCAAATGGAAGGCTCAGGCCATCGAACGCGCCGCACAGGAAGGCATGGACGGTCTGCTTGACGGGCACTTTCCCCTGTATGTGTGGCAAACTGGTTCGGGTACGCAGACCAACATGAACGTCAACGAGGTTTTGTCCAACCGCGCCATCCAGTTGCTGGACGGGGTCTTGGGCAGCCAAAAACCCGTTGGCCCCAACGACGACGTGAACATGAGCCAGTCGTCCAACGATACCTTTCCCACGGCCATGCACCTTGCCGTAGTGCAGCTCTGCGACGACAAGCTGCTGCCAGAGGTGCACGAGCTCGCCCAGATTATCGAGCGTAAGTCCGTCAGATGGATGGATGTGGTAAAGATTGGCCGCACCCATTTGCAGGATGCCGTGCCCCTCAGCGTGGGGCAGGAATGGTCTGGCTATGCCGCCCAGCTGCGGGCCTGTGAGGCAGACTTGCGAGCCGCGAGAGAGAACCTTTTGCCGCTGGCCCTTGGCGGCACTGCCGTTGGCACTGGCCTCAATGCGCCAGCAGGGTTCAGCGAGGCCGTGGCAAACGAGCTGGCAAGCATCACGGGCAAACCCTTTGTTACCGACCCCAACAAATTCATGGCTCTGGCCTCGCAAGATGCCATTGTGCGCTTTAGCGCCTCCTTGCGCGGGCTGGCTGTTGCCCTCATCAAGATTGCCAACGACATGCGCTGGCTGGCGGCAGGGCCGCGTTGCGGGCTAGCCGAGCTGCAACTGCCAGAAAACGAACCCGGCTCCTCCATCATGCCCGGCAAGGTCAACCCTACCCAGTGCGAATCGCTGATCATGATTGCCATACAGGTTATGGGCAATGACAGCACCGTGGCGCTGGCTGGAAGTCAGGGCAACTTTGAACTCAATGTCATGCGGCCTGTTGCAGTCACCAACGTGCTACACTCCATAAAAATTCTGGCCGACGGTTGCCGCAAGTTCCGGCAGCACTCAGTAGAAGGCACAGAACTCAACAGAAACAGAATCAAATTTTTCCTCAATAACTCTCTCATGCTGGTCACGGCGCTTTCGCCTGTTATCGGCTACCAGCAGGCAGCCAAAATTGCAGAAAAAGCCGCCGCAGAGGGCCTTACCCTCAAACAGGCGGCCCTTGCGCTGGGCGCGGTGACCGAAGAACAGTTTGACAGCATCGTGCGGCCAGAAACCATGATAGGCAATGGGCTGGCCGGAGCCTAAGCCCCCTGCCACCCATTTGGGCAAAACAAAAATCCGGCAAGGGCGCAAACCCCTGCCGGATTTTTCCGTACTATTAATCCGCTTCAGCCCTAGCTAGGCAAAGTTGTAGCCCTGCTCCAGCGCCTTGGCGTTGGCAGAGATCAACTTGGCATAGTGGGCGCTCACCACGCGGTTCAGGGCGTCCTGCACCACGTTGAGGGGCAGTGCGCCAGTGGCCTTGAGCCATGCGCCCAGCGCAACCATGTTGGCCATCTTCACATTACCCAGCTCGTGGGCCATGTCGTTGACGGGAATGTACACGGTGCGTTTGGCGGTATCGAGCAGATTTTGCGCCACCAGTGAGGCGTTCACAATCTGCACGCCGCTTGCCGCCAGCCGAGGCTGAAACTTGCTGAGCGAGGGTTCGTTGAGAATGATGGTGGACAGGGGCTCACGCACCAAGGGCGAACCAATGGGGTGCTCGTCGAGCACCACGGTGCAGTTGGCCGTGCCGCCGCGCATTTCAGCCCCGTACACAGGGATAAAGCTCACCTCAAGCCCGTGCTCCATACCGGCCTGAGCCAGCAGGTTGCCAATAAGCATAACGCCCTGACCGCCAAAACCGGCTATGATCACATCCTGATAGGCACTAGGCATGATCGGCCTCCACTGTGGCGGTCATGTCCTTGTACACCCCAAGGGGGAATACGGGAATCATGGCCTCGGCAATACGATTGTTGGCGGCAATGGCGTCCATGTGCCAGTTGGTGGGGCAGCCCGAAAGCAGCTCGATAAAACCAAAGCCCAGCCCCTGCAACTGCACCTCAAAAGCCTTGCGCACGGCCTTTTTGGCCTCGCGCACATGCTTGACCGAATGCAGCGAGCAGCGGGCCGAATAGGCCACGCCGTCGAGCTGGGCCATTATTTCGGCCATGCGGATGGGGCCGCCCTCGTTGCCGATGGAACGCCCCGCCCGCGATGTGGTGGTTTTTTGCCCCACAAGGGTGGTGGGGGCCATCTGCCCGCCGGTCATGCCGTACACCGCGTTATTGATAAAGATACCCGTGATCTTTTCACCACGGTTGGCAGCGTGCATGGATTCAGCCATGCCTATGGCAGCCATGTCGCCGTCACCCTGATAGGTAAAGACCACAGAATCGGGACGCGCACGGCGCACACCCGTGGCAACGGCGCAGGCGCGACCATGCGGGGCTTCAAGGCCGTCCACGTTAAAGTAGTCGTAGGTAAAGGTGGCGCAGCCCACCGCCGCCACCAAGATGGTGCGGTCGGCAACGCCCAGCTCGTGCAGCACCTCGCTCACCAGCCGGTGGGCAATGCCGTGGTGGCAGCCGGGGCAATAGTGGGTGGGGCGCTCGTTGAGCACGGGGTTTGTATCAAAAACCAGGCTTTCGCCCTCGGCGGGACGCAGCGCGTCCAGTTCCTGAGCTTGCATGATTATTTCTCCTTAAGGGCCTGAAGCATGGGGTCGCGCAGGGCATCGGCACCGATGAACAGCCCCGGCATAACGCCGTGCCACAGCACGGATGCGGGCGAAACACCCGGCTGACCGAAAAGGGACAGGCGGACATCTTCCACCATCTGCCCCGTGTTCTGCTCCATAACCAGAAAGCGCCTGCCGGGCGCAAGGGCGCGCAGGGCTTCTTCGGGGAAGGGAAACAGGGTGATGGGCCGGAACAGGCCTATCTTGTGGCCCTCTGCACGCAGCTGGCGTATGGCGCTGCGGGCAATACGGGCAATGGAGCCAAAGGCCACCACAATCAGCTCGGCATCGTCGGTATCCACACATTCAAAGGCACAGTCGGCCTTCATGGATTCGTACTTGCGCATGAGCATGCGGTTACGCTCGGCCAGTGCGCCTTCGGCCAGATACACTGACTTGAGCAGGCGGGGTGCAGCACCGGGACCACGACGGCCAAATCCCTCCATGCGCCAAGGCGCGGCTAGGGCGGCCAGCTCTTCGGCGGGCACGGCATCCTTGGGCGGCACACGGCGCACAGGTTCCTTGATCTGGCCCACAATGGCATCGCCCAGCACCATGACCGGGTTGGAGTATTTAAATGCCAGCGCAAAGGCCCTGAACATGAAGTCGTAGCATTCCTGCGCAGTGGAGGGGGCCAGCACCAAGTTGCGGTGGTCGCCGTGCCCGCCGCCCTTGACGGCCTGAAAATAATCGCCCTGCGAGGAGCCAATATCGCCAAGGCCGGGGCCGCCGCGCTGCATATTGACGATCACGCCGGGAATCTGGCTACCCGCCATGTACGAAATGCCTTCCTGCATAAGCGAAATGCCGCAGCTGGAGGACGAGGTAAGCGCGGGCACGCCGCTGGCCGCAGCGCCCAGCACCATGTTGATGGCACCCACTTCGCTCTCGGCCTGCACAAACTGGCCGCCCGCTTCGGGCAGCAGGGTAGAAAGCGCTTCGGGCACTTCGTTTTGCGGGGTGATGGGGTAACCGAAATAGCAGCGACAGCCCGCATCAATGGCACCAAAGGCCACGGCCTCGTTGCCCTTTATGAGCACACGTTCTGTTGCAGCGCTCATGCCTTGCCCCCCTTGGTTTTCGCGCTTTTGAACACGCGTATGGCCACATCGGGACACATGACCGCGCACGAAGCGCAGCCCGTACATTGGCCGTCCATTTCCATCACTTCATAACCGTGACGGTTGAACCGGCCCGAAGGTTTCAGGATGTGCACCGGGCAGACTTCCACACACAGGCGGCAGCCTTTGCAGCGCTCTTCCAAAAATACAATTCTCGACATTGCAGCTCCTTGGGATTCCACACCCGCATCATGAAACAATCAGCGAATAAGCATGGCGTCGCCATATGAGAAGAACCGGTATCCCCTGCTCACGGCCTCGGCATAGGCGGCAAGCACACGCTTGCGCCCGGCTAAGGCAGAAACCAGCATGATCAGGGAAGATTCAGGCAAGTGGAAATTGGTCAACAGGCCATCCACCACACGGAAGGGCCTGCCAGGGTACAAGAAGATGTCTGTCCAGCCGGTAAAGGGCTGAACCCTGCCACACAGCTCGGCCACGCCTTCCATGGATCGCAGGCTGGTGGTTCCTACGGCAATCACGGGCCGGCCTTCGCGCTTGGCCTCGGCAATGGCCAAGGCCGTTGCTTCGGGCATTTCCACGTATTCCCTGTGCATGCGGTGGCCGCGTATATCGGCGTTGCGCACAGGGCTGAAGGTGCCGTAACCCACATACAGGGTTACATCGGCCCACTGAAAACCTTTGGCTTTAAGGGTTTCACGCATTTCAGGCGTAAAGTGCAGCCCCGCCGTGGGCGCGGCTACAGAGCCCGTCTTGTCCTCGCGGGAGTAGATGGTCTGGTAGCGGCTCAGGTCTTCTTCCGCATCTGTACGTTTGATATAGGGCGGCAGGGGAATATGCCCGGTGGCTGCAAAAGCCTTGGAAAGATCCCCGTCCCAAGCCAACCGCACGCGCCGGTGGCCAAATTCGCCTGATTCCAGCACGGTTACGCTAATACCCGCGCCAAATTCCAGGCGTTCGCCGTCACGTATGCTGCCGCCAGAGCGTATGAGCCCCTCAACCTCGGCGCTAAAGCCGCCAAGCTTGTCGGACCGCGCACGCTCGATAACCAGCGGCAGCGGCGTAAGCAGCAAAAACTCTACCTTACCGCCGGTAGAGCGCGTGCCAAGCAGGCGCGCCTGCAACACACGCGAATTGTTGGCCACCAGCAGCGCCCCCTTGGGCAGACAGTCTGGCAGATCGCAGAACTGATGGTGCTCAAGCTCAAGCGCGCCCTCGCGGGGCATTATAAGCAACCGAGATGCCCCGCGTTCCTCAGGCGGAAACTGGGCTATCTGCGATTCGGGCAATGCAAAATTATAACTTTCAAGAAGAAAATCTGCTTCCTCAGTGGGCATGGTACATGGGCCTCGTTATGAACCCCTCGCGCTGCGGGCTTGTCAGCATGCGGCTGAGGGGCTAGTGTACATGGGTTGATTCCGGGCATTCCGCGCCGGAAGGAGGAGATTATAGCCATGCTGCGCCCGCTTGTCATCCTTGCAGTAACCCTGCTTGCCGCCCTGATGGCGGGTTGTTCCACAATGGAAATCAGCAATCCCTTTACCAATGACCCCCTTACGGGTGGTGTGGATACGGGAAAAAGTCAGTTACTGGCGGTATCTACCCCTGCTGGCATGCAGCGCTTTCCTACCCACGGCTATCAGGTTCCCGGCACTGGCGGCACGCAAGGGCTTGAAATATTTAGAGGCGACGTAGATATGGCCTTTGCCGCACAGGCCATGTACAACGGCCTGCAAAGTCAGGGCTGGCATTTGCGTCAGGCGCAACGCAAGGGAATTCGCGGCGTATACGTATACGAGCGGGGATCATCCATCGCCACCCTCACTGTTGAACGCGAGGCCGTGGGAACCGTGCTGGCCATCTGGGTTGCAGACCGCATGCCCGACGGTGCAGCCTTTCCCATGCAGGAAAACAGCGGGGCCAGCGGCTACGGTGGCGGCAGTGGCAGCAGCGGCAGCAGCGCAAGCGGCGGCACTTCTGGCTACAGTGAAAGCACAGGCGGTGGCGGCGGTATGAATTCTGCGCCCAAGCCCGGTTTTTCTGAAAGCTGGGGCAGCAGCAACAAGGGCGGTATTCAGGAGCGCAACCTATGAGCGAAGCCAAAAGCGGACTCAAGACCCCCTTTGACAAAAGCACCCGTTTTGAACGCAAGCGGCTGCACCTTGGCGTGTGCGGCTCTGTGGCCTGCTACAAGGCTGCCGACCTGTTACGCGCTTGGACAGGCATGGGCATGCACGTTTCTGCAACGCTCACACCCGGTGCGCGGCGTTTTGTAACGCCCCTGCTGTTTGAATCGCTGGGCGCAACCCCCGTCTACGAAGACATGTTTTCGCCAGGGCAGGATGTTTTTGCGCATCTGGAGCCGGGCCAGCACGCTCAGGCTCTGGTGGTGGCTCCTGCATCGGCTGACGCACTTTTTCGGCTGGCCCACGGCGCGGCGGGCGACATGCTGGCGGCACAGGCTTTGGCCTTTGACGGGCCGATGGTCATTGCCCCGGCCATGAATCCGCGCATGTGGAGCAACCCTGCCACGCAAGCCAATATTGATATTTTGCGCCAGCGCGGGGCACGCATTGTTACCCCCGCCTGTGGCGGCACGGCTTGCGGCGAACTGGGCGAGGGACGGCTTGCCCCCCTGCACGATATTTTTCTTGCCTCGCTGCGGGCGCTTTCGCCGCAGGATATGGCGGGCAAACGTGTCATGGTCACACTTGGCCCCACCCGCGAGGCGTGGGACGGCGTGCGTTTTTGGTCAAACCCCTCTACGGGGCTCATGGGCGCGGCCCTTGGTGTGGCAGCATGGCTGCGCGGCGCCGAGGTTACCGTGGTCTGCGGCCCCGGCGTGCGCACCCGTCTGCCTCGCGACATTGCACGGGTCGATGTGGTGAGCGCACGCGACATGTTTGAGGCCGCCGCAGACCTGTGGCCCAGCATGGATATGGGCATGTTTACGGCTGCCGTGGCAGATTTTTCGCCCCAGCCCTTTGGCCCGCGCAAGTTTAAAAAGGTCGATGCCCCCGACGGCCTCACCGTATCCTTTACTCCCAACCCGGACATTTTGCGCACGCTTGCGCATGGCCGCAAACCCAGTCAGAAGGTACTGGGCTTTGCCGCAGAAACCGCCGCCGACATGCAGGCCCTGCTGCCTCTGGCCCATGACAAGCTTAAAGGCAAAAAAGCCGATGTGCTGGCTGCCAACCGCGTCAACGCAACTGACAGCGGCTTTGGCACTGCCACCAATTCCATGGCCGTGGTGGATGCCACAGGGCATGAGGAAATCTGGCCCAACCAAAGCAAGGCCGATGTGGCCTGGGAACTGTGTTCATGGCTTTTGCGCTCGTAAACCCTGTCAGCGCGCTGTGGCAGCGCCGTGGGCTCACCAGCCTGCTCATGCCCGATGGCTACGATGCCTTTGCCGCGCCGCAGCAATCTGCGCACGCGCTCTCTGGCAATGGGCCCCGCGTGAAGCCAGCAGATGCTCATGTGGGCCAGTCGCAGGCAAACCAAACGCACACGGGGCATCCCCGTGAGCGTCAGTCTTGGCAGCAGAGCCGTGCTCAGACCCCACAGGGTCAGCAACAGCAGAGCCAGACAACTCAGGCTCAAGCCCATGCCCAGATTCACGCCGGGCACACCGCTGCACAGGCTACGGATCAGCCCGCAGGTCAAGGCAAACCAGCAGCATGGCTGCCGTTGCCGCCCCACGTATGGCCCGCACCGTGGCAGACGCGGCTGGAACAGACCCGCCCCGGCCCAGTGCTGTGGACATACTGGAACCTTGGCCCGGACATGTGCGACCCGCAAACTCCCGGCAGACTTGAACGCCGCCAGTTTTTGCAGCGTTTGCTGCAAGACTTGGGGCATCCTGCGGGCACGCACACCTTCTGGCCCTCGTGTCTGCCGCCAGACCCGGCAGCATTGCCCACCGCTGCACCACAGCAGGAAAGTGCCTATGCGGCAAACCCCGATGTTTTCTGGTCTGGGGCCATGCAGCTCAAGGCCAGAGGAGTAGTAGTCATGGGTTCTGCGGCTGCCCGCGCCGTGGCGCTTCCCGGCGGTTTGCGGCCTCCGCAACAGATTCGCCACCGTGGCAAACTAGTGTGGGTGCTTTGGGACGTGGACAATCTCCTTCAGTTTGACCAGCGTTACGCATCCATGCTGGCCCTGCTGCGTGATGCCCTGCGCCACTTTTTGCGTTAGCGGCCCCTTCTTGCTGTGCCATGCGCCAGCCACAAACGCTGACGCCACATGCCACCGCCGTTTTATAGCGGTGTGAGGAGACTTTTTTTCATGTTTATCGCGCTTGGACTTACCTTTCTTGGCATGGCCCTGGGCTTTCTGCTGCGCGGCCAGCCTTGGATCACCTCGCTGACCCGCTGCGTTACCCCCGCCATCATGCTGCTGCTTTTTGCCTTGGGCATTTCTGTGGGCAGCAATGAATTGCTCATGCAGTCCTTGCCCCGGTTGGGCGGCGCGGCCCTTGCCCTTACGGTGGCGGGCATTGTTGGCTCATTTGTGTGCGTGGGCCTCATAAGCCGCTTTTTTCCCAAATCGCCCTCGTCTGCCCCACTTGCGGGCAAGCCTGATGCCGCTGCGAGCACCCAGCCGGAGCACAAGGCATGAAGGGCAGCCTGATCATCCTTTTTTTCTTTTGTTCTGGCGTATTGCTGGCCCGCTTGGGCCTGATACCCACCTACCTGATCGAGCACGACTTTACGGTCTACGCCCTGTGGCTGCTCATGCTGCTGGTGGGCATTTCCATTGGCTCAGACCGTAGGCTTGGCGAGATATTGCGCACCCTGCGGCCCCGTGTGCTGCTGCTGCCCATGGCCACCACGGCAGGAACCTTTGCGGGCACTGCGCTGGTGAGCCTGTTCTTGACCTACAGCGTGAGCGAGTGCATGGCCGTGGGAGCGGGGTTTGCCTATTACTCGCTGTCATCCATCTTTATTTCGCAGTACAAGGGGCCAGAGCTGGGCACTATTGCGCTTATCAGCAATATTGCCCGCGAGCTCATCACCCTGCTGCTTACGCCTCTGCTGGCCCGCCACCTGGGGCCGCTCATACCCATCAGTTGCGGCGGCGCGTCCACCATGGATACAACCTTGCCTGTGATTACGCGCTATTGCGGCAAGGAATGGATTTTTGTTTCCATTGTACATGCCATGATACTTGATTTCAGCGTGCCCTTCTGGGTGATTTTCTTTTGCACTCTTTAGAGATTTTTCGACTGCGGGACTGAAGCGGAATCCCCCCAGAGCGCAAGCCTTATCGGGCAGTTACACGGCGCGGCGGGAAGGAAGCTCCCGCAGATCGAGCCGCACGCCGCGCAGGCGTCCCAAACTTCGCCGCGCAGCGAAACCCCATACCCGAAGGGCAGCAGCACTCAAAAGCATAA
>CAYPRZ010000024.1:11934-21325 GCA_964413315.1 uncultured Desulfovibrio sp.
AACAACTACCCGCGACGAAAAGACGAAACAGCACACCGCGTAGGCGCAACACCTTGCCATCTCCCCCAAAAGCGCTCACTATGGACGCAAGCCTGAAAACAGACCGTGGAGGAACTGCTCATGGCCCGCATGCGCTCTACAAAACAAAAGCTTAAAGAATGCCTTGTCAGCCCGCAGTGGCGTGAACATCTGGACGAAATCGCCCAAGGTGGCCTTGAAAATGTCGGCCCACTTTTTTCCTTTCTGCTGCTCGGCCCGCAAACCATGCACCGCGCAGCCGTTGCCCTTGGGCAGGTCACTGCCCTGCTGGCGCAGCAACAGCCAGAAACGGCAAAAAACATCATCCGCCGCCTCATGTGGCACCTCAACGAAGAATCCGGCAACATCGGCTGGGGCATACCCGAAGCCTTTGCAGAAATTCTGGCCGCCAGCGCACCGTTGGCCAAGGATTTTCACCGTATTCTTCTCAGTTACATCATTGATCTTGGCCGCGACGATAACTATTGCGACAACGATACCCTGCGCCGCTCGTGCTACTGGGCCATAGGGCGTCTGGCCCAAACCCGGCCACAGTTGTGCCTTTCTGCACGGCCATGGCTCCTCAAGGGGCTAGAAGACGTGGATATGATTTGCCGGGGCATGGCTGCTTGGGCGCTGGCCCAGCTGCCCCCCGACCTCATGGATGCCCCAGCCCTGCGCCGCCTTGCGGATGCGGGCAATGCCGCACCGTGCGAACTTTTTGACGGCCACGACATCTACGAAAAGACCGCCAGCCAGATTGCCGCCGAGGCTCTGGAAGGCAGCCCCAAATAACATTCAGGCAGGTTGTCACGGCCCACGCAAGCCGCACCCCTCAGCCCGCAGCCGCCCCCTAAAAACAGCAAGCTCCCCCGGAACCGAAATTCAGGGGGAGCTTTTTAACGCCAACTGCCAGAGGCAGCGGTTCAATTATTCTTCGGCAAGGGCGCGCACGGGTTCGCCGTAGGCGTCGTTGACCGTGCCCTTGATGTTCATGAGCTCAATCCAGCGGCGGATGGTGCCCACAAGCACAAAGACCATCAGCACCATGACCAAGCAGGCCAAGAAGGCCAGCAGGTACTTGCCGCCGGGAATATAGGTCTTGGTAACTTGCAGGTAGCCAGCCCAGAAGGTCACGGCGGTCAGGAACACGCCGGGAATGGCCGTAACAAGGCTGAGCTTGCCACGGTTCATGCGCAGCAGCATGGAGGTGCACACAATAAGTGCGCAGCCAGCCAGCAACTGGTTGCTCAGACCAAACAGGGGCCAAATGGTGCTGATGTTACCGGTGTACATCAGATAGCCCCACATGGACGTGAAAATAAAGCTGGTGATATACACGCCGGGGGTCCAGTTCTTGTCGCCAAAGGGCGCGTAAACCTTGCCCAGCATTTCCTGAAGGAAGAAACGGCCAACACGGGTACCGGCGTCGATGGCGGTCAGGATGAAGACTGCTTCAAACATGACGGCAAAGTTGTACCAGTAGGCCATCAGGTGATCCATGTAGGGGATCTTGTGGAAGATGTGGGCCATACCCACGGCCAGAGAAACCGCGCCGCCGGGGCGGGCATGCAGGTTCAGGCCAATCTTTTCTTCAAAAAAGCCCAGATCAACGGTGTTCAACGCGGGGTGCGCGGCGATCAACGAGCTGAACTTGTCGGGAGTGGCGTTGATGGCAAAGTAGTCGCCGGGCATCAGGGTGCAAGCGGCGATAAGGGCCATCATGGCCACAAAGCCTTCGGTAAGCATGGCACCGTAACCGACAAACAGAACGTCGCGTTCATTGCCGATCATTTTGGGCGTTGTGCCCGTGCCGATAATAGCGTGAAAGCCAGAGATAGCACCGCAGGCAATGGTAATGAAGATAAAGGGCAGCGCAGGACCGCCGATCACAGGGCCACCGCCGTTAATAAAGGGCGTGATGGTAGGCATGAGCATGGTGGGCTGGACAAAGATGATGCCCACGGCCAGCATAAGAATCGTGCCAATCTTAAGATAGGTCGAAAGGTAGTCGCGCGGAACCAGCAAAAACCACACGGGCAGAACGGAAGCCAAAAAGCCGTAACCGGCGATGGCCAGTGCAACCGTGTCACGGTTCCAGTCAAAGGCCCAGCCAAACACATCCTTCTGCATGAGGTCGTGACCGCTCAGAATACCCACAACCAAAAGCACCAGACCCACAAAACTGGCCAGCATTACGCTGTTCTGCTTAAAGCGCATGATCAGGCCCATGAGCATGGCAATGGGCATGGTGATGACCACGATAAACAGCGACCAAGGAGCATTGTGCATGGCGCTGATACAGGCCAGCGAAAGACCAGCCAGAGTCAAAATAAGAATACACAATACGGCGATGCCAGCCACAGTGCCCGTAACGGGGCCCACTTCGCGCTGGGCGATGGCCGAAAGGCTCTGGCCTTTGTGGCGCACCGAGGCAAACAGCACAACCATGTCGTGCACGGCGCCGCCAAGCACGCAACCAATCAAAATCCACAGTGCGCCGGGCAGGTAACCAAACTGGGCTGCCAACACGGGGCCAACCAGCGGGCCAGCTGCCGCAATGGCGGCAAAGTGGTGACCGTAAAGCACAAATTCGTTGGTTTTAACGTAGTCATGGCCGTCTGCAAAACGCACGGCCGGGGTAATGCGGCCCGCATCGAGGCGCAGCACCTTGTTTGCCAAAAAAATGCCGTACACGCGGTAGGCGATGGCAAATATGCACAATGCCGCGAATACGAGCGTTAGGGCATTGATATGCTCTAAACTTTCCATCGTGTCTCTCCCTGTTTTATTCTTCGAGCAGCATGCTGACAGCCCGTCCCAGAATCACTCAGATGCTGCCCCAGACAAGCACTACTGAACCCCTTGGGACGACGCACAATCTGCTCCTCCTTGCCAATGCGCCGCGCAAAAAAATGGCGACTAACCAGTAATCCCCCGTTCACTGGTCAACATTGCTAATCATATACGTTCCTGCTTCCGACCTACTCCCATTAAACAGCCATGTCCATACAAATTGTCCCCACAAAAACACTGCGGCGCTTAGTAAACAACAGCAATCAGTTAAAATTCTGCATATTTCCATAAACGCATATCCGATACAGCACAGTTGTGCAGTACTTTGCTTGGTTAACGGAGAAACCTGCACTTCATACGCTCATTCACGCAGTGATGTGAAAATTTTCACTCTTTTCGTGAATTCGCGCAAGCACTTTATTCTGTCCTTATGCGCACGCCAGCGCCCACCGCGCACATGCAACGTCCCCCGGTTTTGCTTGCATTCCTTGGGGTCAAGGCCTACTGTTCTCAAACCGGCTGGGGGAGCCATAAAAGGCTGAGAAAGGGTGATAGCGCCCTGACCCCTAGAATCGCACAGAAAAACGCGATTCTGCACCTGACGCGGATAGTACCGACGAAGGGAAGCTGGCCAACCTGCTTTTTTGCAGGATTGTGCTTGCCCGCAGCCGTAATGGTTTTGCGGGTATTTTTTTGCCCATCGGCAGCCCGCTGACCATTACAACCTCAAACTGTGAAAACATGCCAGTGGCTGTTTTCTACCGGAGGCGCGAATGGATGTCACAATCAACGGGGAAACCGAAACCCTCGCCGCTGCTTGCAGCGTGGCCGAGCTGCTGGCCGCACGCGGCCATGATGCCAAAAGGGTGGTGGTTGAACGCAATGGAGAAATTCTGCCCCGCGAGCATTTTTCCCAAACCATACTCCGCGAGACCGACAATCTGGAGATCGTGCACTTTGTGGGCGGCGGCTAGGCCACGCCCCAACCACGGCAATCCAACACCTTTATATATGCACAGTCCAGACGGAGAGCACTATGAATAACGATCCTTTCATTCTTGGCGGCATCACCCTTGCAAGCCGCCTCTTTATAGGCACGGGCAAATACGGCGCTGACAGCCTTATTCCTGCGGTAGCAGAGGCCAGCGGCGCAGAGGTCATAACCGTTGCCATGCGCCGCGTGGGCAAACAGCAGGATACTCAGGGCATCATGGGCCATATTCCCGCTCACATGCGGCTTTTACCCAACACCTCTGGAGCCAGAACAGCCGAAGAAGCCGTGCGTCTGGCCCGTCTGGCCCGCGCAGCTGGTTGCGGCGACTGGATCAAGATTGAGGTTATTTCCGACACACGCCACCTGCTGCCCGACGGCTACGAAACCGCCAAGGCTACCGAGGTGTTGGCAAAAGAGGGCTTTACCGTTCTGCCTTACATCAACCCCGATCTCTACGTGGCGCGCGCCTGTGCATCGGCAGGGGCAGCGGCCATCATGCCGCTTGGCGCACCCATAGGAACCAACCGGGGCCTGCGCACCAAGGAAATGGTGGGTATCCTTATTGAAGAAATGGAGCTGCCCATTATTGTGGATGCGGGCATCGGCCGCCCCTCACAGGCATGCGAGGCCATGGAAATGGGCGCGGCGGCCTGTTTAGTGAACACGGCCATAGCTTCCTCCAGCGACCCGGTGCGCATGGCCCGCGCCTTTGGTGCGGCAGTACGGGCTGGGCGCGATGCATGGCTTGCCGGGCTAGGCGCAGAAAAAGCGCGTGGGCAGGGGGCAGAAGCGTCCTCACCGCTCACGGGTTTTCTCCGTTAGGCCGTCTTCCCTACCCGCACCCATGTTGACCGCCAGCAAAACCTGCTGACAGCCGACCGCTTTATAAGGATCAAACATGGAAACCTTTCAGGAATATCTGCAAGCATGGCCCGCAGAACGCAGGACAGCAGGCGTTGCCACAGCCACCGAGGCGGATGTGCTGGCTGCCCTGCAAAAAGAAATTCTGCAACCGGCTGATTTTCTCACCCTGCTCTCACCTGCGGCGGCCCCGCACCTTGAGGCCATGGCCCAGCGGGCGCGCGATCTGACCCTGCGATTTTTTGGCAGGGCAGTGAACATCTTTACCCCGCTCTATATATCGGATGTCTGCACAAACCAGTGCCGTTACTGCGGTTTTAATGCCAAAAACAAGCAGCCGCGCCGCCATTTGAGCATTGATGAAGCCGCCGCCGAGGCGGATGTGATCGCCGACAAGGGCTTTCAGCACATTCTGCTGCTTACCGGCGACGCCCGGCACCTTTCCTCGCCGCAGTACATTGCCGATGCCGCCCGCCGTATCAAGCCGCGCTTTGCCTCGGTGGGTGTTGAGGTTTATTCCCTCACCACCGACGAATACAGACTGCTGGTCGATGCCGGGGTAGACAGCATGACCATGTTTCAGGAAACATATAATCCCGAATTGTACGCATGGCTGCACCCCGTGGGGCCCAAGCACGATTACGGTTTCAGGCTCAATGCGCCCCAGCGCGCCGCAGAGGGCGGTATACGCTCCATTGGCGTGGGTGCGCTGCTGGGCCTTGAATCGTTTGAGCAGGATGCCTTTGCTACGGGTCTGCACGCATGGTGGCTGCAACGGCGCTATCCCGGCGTGGATATGAGCGTTTCCATACCGCGCATCTGCCCGCACGAGGGCAGCTTTGACGTGCAGCACGGAGTGGACGACCGGCAACTGGTGCAATATGTTACGGCCATGCGCTGCTTTTTGCCGCGCGCGGGCATCACCTGTTCCAGCCGCGAGAGCGCCTATATGCGCGACAATCTTGTGCCCATCGGCGTTACCCGCGTTTCTGCCGGTGTTTCCACAGCCGTGGGTGGCCGCGCCACAGAAAACCTGCACAATCCCGGCCAGTTTGAAATCACAGACTGCCGCAGTCTTGAAGAAATGGCGGCTTCCCTTGCGGGCATTGGCTATCAGGCCGTGCTCAAAGACTGGGAAGACCCCGTGGCTGTTTAATCAACGTTTGCGCTGTCAGCACGGCTGCTGGGCACACCCGTTGCCGTGCTGACAGCGGGCAAATTCATACGCAATTTCCACAACGGATACCCCATGCACACTGCACTCCATACCGGGCTTGCCCGCTACCTCAGCCCAGAACAGATAAACACCCTGCACGCTGCCCGTGTGGGCATAGCCGGAGCGGGCGGGCTGGGCTCTAACGCGGCGCTTATGCTGGCGCGTAGCGGCATAGGCAACCTACTGGTGGTAGATGACGATGTGGTGGACGCCTCTAACCTCAACCGGCAACAGTACTGGCCCCGGCATGTGGGCCGCCCCAAGGTGGAGGCTCTGGCTGAGCAGCTGCTGGAGCTGAACCCGGCCATGCAGGTTGAAACCCGCCGCCTGCGCATGGACCAGCACAACATTGGTTCTGTGCTGTCCTCCTGCCCCATCTGGGTTGAAGCCTTTGACGGACCGGACGACAAAACCCTGCTGGTAGAAACAGCCCTTCTGGGCGGTTACCACATTGCCAGCGCATCGGGCATGGGCGGCTGGGGTGGCAAGGCAATGGGCAAGCGGTATCTGGGCAATCTGGTGCTGGTGGGCGACTTCAGCACCGATGTGATGCTGGCCCCGCCCTTGGCCCCGCGCGTTACCGAGGCAGCAGCCCTACTGGCAGATGCGGTGCTTGAGATGGTGCTGGGCACGCACGACATGGGCTAACAAAGGTACATTCTTAGCGCACAAAAGACCCGTTTCTGCCGTTTCTGCGTGCTGATCACAAAATCGCACACAAATCGGGCAGAAACGGGTCTTGTTCTACCTTGCTAAAAAAAGAGCTATACCTTGAGCTGGGCTGTCAGATCCTCCAGCTTGCCGGTCAATTCCTGCAACTTGCTGGTTTCCTGATTGGCATGGCCCATGGATTCAGCCGTATCGGCCACCATGCGGTTGACCTGCTCTATGGTATGGTTGATTTCACCACTGGCGTCAGACTGCTCTTCGCTGGCGGCAGCAATGGCCTTGACCTGACCAACGGTGTCTTCCACAGTTCCCACAATGTCATCCAAGGCCTGACCAGACTGCTTGGCGTAGTCTGTGGCCTGTTCCACCTGCTGCACGGCATTGTCCATGGAGGCCATGCTCTTGGCGGCGCTTTGCTGAATAGACGTGATGGCGCGGCCCACATCTGTGGTGGAGGCCATGGTCTTTTCGGCCAGCTTGCGCACTTCGTCGGCCACCACAGCAAAACCACGTCCGGCTTCACCAGCGCGGGCCGCCTCAATGGCGGCGTTAAGGGCCAGCAGGTTGGTCTGGTCGGCAATATCCGAAATAACGTTCATTATTTCAGTGATGGCACGGGCGTGCGTTTCAAGCTGTGCCATGTCTTCGCGTAGTTCAAGGGTGACCTTATGCACGTTTTCAATACCGTGCAGGGCGTTTTGCACCACCTCTGCGCCAGTGGTTGCCTTGGTCATGGTGTGGGCAGATGCCTCAGCGGCCTTATCTGCATTGATGGCCACCTCCTGCACTCTGGAATTCATGTGGCCCATGGCCGATGCGGCTTCGCCAAGCTGCCCCGCAGCCACGGCGGCGTTTTTGTCTGACTGCCGAATGCTGCCGGTAAGGGCCTCAACAATCTTTGCCAGCTCCTCCATGGTTTCTTCCAGAGCCTGAGCCACTTCGGCCATGCGCTGATTTTTTTCGGTAATTTCACGCTGGGCATTATTGAGGGCGGTCATGTCCACGTACACGCACATGCCGCCAATACATTCTTTGCCAGAATTGTAGATGGGAAACACGTTGGCCAGCACATTAACCTTGCCGCCCTTGTGCCCGCCAATGGTTACCTCAAGGTTCTTGAAGCATTCGCCAGTGGCAATACTCTTGCCCACAGCGGTCTTGCGGGTGGGATCGTTATAGAAAAGTTCTGCAAGGGTTTTACCCAGACAGGATTCAATGCTGTCGTCAATTTCCAGCATGTTCAGACAGGCGCGGTTGGTGCTGAGCGCGCGCTCCTTGGTGTCTACAAGCAGGTAGGGCATGGGCAGGCCGCGCAGTATGCCGTCCTTGTATTCCTTGTCATTTTTGTACGCCTTACGCAGGTCATCAAGGCGTGCAAACAGGGGCTCAAGGGTTGAGTCGTCTGTGGTAACCACATCTGTTGGCTTGGCAGCGATGGCGCTTACCACGTCAGCCGCATGGCTTACCGCGCCGCCCCATAGGGCGCGGCCAACGGCAAAGGCACCCAAGGCTGCCCCAAGCGAGCTGACTGCCACGCCTGCAAGCGTAGAGCCGGTTACATATGCCGCGCCAAAGCCCAAGGCTACTGCCAGCAGGGCTGCCGTGCAACAGCACAAAAAAAACTTAAAATTCACAGAACTACCTCGCTTTCAAACATATTCAAGGGCGATATTTGGGCTGCATTGCGGCCCCACTGCCTTCATCTGTAAGACAGACACATCCTAATTACCGGCGCAGATACATTTACGCGCCCTTCTCAATCTGCATTTCGGCAGTTATTGAAAAAAAATTAGTTTCCCGAAAAAGTTTGCGTCTTTTTTGACATTTTACGATAAGACTGTTCCATCAATCAAGCTGCGACAGCACAATTTGTTATTTATTATCTGCCAGCCACAAACACCTTGACAATTTTTTTCTACCAAGATAATGAAACCCATTCAAAGCAGTTGGCGTTCGCGCCTCTGTTCATCCTGATGCGGAACGCAGTTCCTGCGGGGTGGCCTGAATGGGCCCCCTT
This sequence comes from uncultured Desulfovibrio sp., assembly GCA_964413315.1. GTDB lineage: Bacteria > Desulfobacterota > Desulfovibrionia > Desulfovibrionales > Desulfovibrionaceae > Desulfovibrio. Next base: position 20,506 of record CAYPRZ010000024.1, read on the forward strand.
TTTTTTGTCCTTGTGACAGGGCGAACCCGCCAGGCAAGCGCATTTGCAGCGCAAAGGAATGCTCTAAGAAACGAATGACCGACGACGCACTCAAAGAAACCATCACTCACATCGCCGAACCCGTGGCTTCCTCACTGGGGCTGGTTATCTGGGGGGTGGAAATCGTCCGTGCCGGGCGCACAGTGGTTCGGCTCTTTGTAGACGTGCCGTTTTCTACGGCAACCGACACGCAGCCCGACCCCATTGATAACGACGATGCCGATGCGCCCGCCTTGGTCGCGCTTTCAGCCTCTCTTGGCCAGTGCGAAGAAATTTCGCGCCATGTGGCCCTAGCACTTGAGGTGGAAGACACCATTCCTGAAGCCTATGTGCTGGAGGTTTCTACCCCCGGCCTTACGCGTCTTTTTTTCAGCCTTGACCAGATGCGCCACTACATGGGCGATGTGGTAGAAGCCCGCCTGCTCAGAGCCGTGGCCATCAACGAGGGCTCGCCCGAAGGGCCCCATCCTTCACACGGCGGCCCCCGCCGCATATGGCGCGGCGAGCTGCTTGCGGTAGAAGACGAATCTTTTACCCTTGCCCCCGCCACCATTTCGCCAGAGGGCGATGTATTGCCCGAATCTCTGCCCCCGGTTGTCATACCATGGGAAGCAGTGCGCCGAGCAAGCCGCATGTATATTTTCAGGCAGCCGCAAAAACCGGGCAAGAGCCGCGCCAATGCGCCCGCCAGCAAGTCTGCTGCCAGCAAGGGCAAGGCAGATGCCGCGGGCAAGCCGAGCAAAACAAAAAAATCAAAATCGAAAGGTTCTGAAGAGAACCT
>CAYPRZ010000025.1:0-21140 GCA_964413315.1 uncultured Desulfovibrio sp.
AGACGCCAATACCCAAGGACTGGGTGTTGCACTTTGAACTTGAAACCGCGAAATAAAGAACGGCCCCGATGTGCGCGAGCGTATCGGGGCCGTATTGCAATTTTCGGTCAGTTGCCGCTGGCGGCAAATGCCCACCACCAGGCCATTGTCACTAGCAGGGCTGCGGCGGTTGCTGCCAACCATTGGCCTAGCCCCGCACGCTTGCTGCGCAACCGCCAGCCTTCAAAAGCCCCCAGAGCCAGCCCACAGCCAAGCCCTGCCAGATGTGCGGCATAGTCTGTATTTTCGCCCTCTGTGCCCAGCATGGCCAACAGGGCGGCGGCGGCAGCCACGGGCAGCATGGCCTTGCGCTTGCCCTGCTGGTGGCAGGCCATATAGCCAGAAATTGCGCCAATACTGGCAAAGAGCGCGGTGGAAAAGCCCATGCTAAGCACTGGGCGCGGGCGCATCAATACCGTAAGGGCGTTGCCCAGCGCACCACCAAGCAGGGTGAGCCACAAGGCTCTGCCAACGCCCATAAGTCGCGCCAACAGGGTGAGAAACAGGGAGCCAAAGGCCACATTGCCGCAAAGGTGGGTGAGGCTGGCGTGCAGGGTGAGCGCGGTTACTGTTCTGTACCATTCGTTGAAAACGCGTACCCGCACCGCATCAAGAAGCCCCGCAGCGCTCCAAAGGTCTGGCGCAGGCAGCCACAAGGGGGCGTGCCACCAACCCACACGCCAGCCGTGCCACAGTATGACAGGCAGCAGGGCAAGGGCTGCCGCATAGGCATGCGGATGCACCGGAAGCGGCGGCGCTTGCGGGGCAGGAGAGGTGCTCTCCTGTACAAAGGCCCCCAGTTCATTCTGCGCAATGTTTTCGAGCAGGGCTGGCACATAGATGTATTCCCTGCCACTCATCTGGATGGTCTGGTGTGGTATGCCGCAGGCATTGAGCACCAAAAGCCACTCGCGAAAGCGCGTGTAGCGGGTAGTGCCCTGAGTACTGGCAACAGGGCGCCAATCTAGGGGCAGGCTGTTGGGTCTGCGGCGTAGGCGCCAGTAGCGCGAAAAGACAAAAATTCTTGGTTGTGTAGTGCGCATATGCAAAAAAAGCCCCGGCAGTAACCTGTCGGGGCTAAAAGCTGCAAAAGACGGGCGGTTAGGCCTGCTTACGCACCGTGGGTTTGGTCACCGCGCCAGAGCGCAGGCAACGGGTGCACACAGAAAGAGTGCGCACGCTGCCGTCGGGGAACTGGTGACGCACGCGCTGCAAATTGGGATTAAAGCGGCGCTTGGTCTTGATGTTGGAGTGGCTCACAAGATTGCCGACCTGGGGCTTTTTGCCGCAAAAGATGCATTCCTTGCTCATACTTTCCTCCGTATATGCAAAAAAACAGTTCGTTTCAAATGCGGCATAAAACTAGGCCCGCGCCGAAAAAATGACAGCGTTGCATGTGGGCGTAACCGCGCGAAAAGGTCATATAGCTCATGCAGTATGGAAAGGCAAGAAATTTTCTCAAAAAAAGGCGACTAAGCCTGTAGGTCTTGCCGATACTCCTGCCAGCCCCTGCATATGGGCACTGCTGGCCGCCACAGGGCTGCGTAATAACGTCAATTCTGCTGCTAGAACCGCTCGGTGTGGGTGCGGGTCCAATCAGCGGCATCGAGCTGACGGGGCTGCTTTACTTCATCCTTGTGACCAATGGCCAGCAGACACAGTACGCCATAGTTGTCAGGAATGCCAAGTGTTTTACGCACTTCTACCTCGGCAGATTTTTCGCCGTTGGTACGCAGCCGCATTTGCACCCATGTGGAGCCAAGGCCAAGGTGTTCGGCCTCAAGCTGAACCAGTATGGCGGCAATGGAGGCGTTTTCTACCCACACGTCGGCCTTGTCCGTATTGGCTGTAACGGCCAGCACCAAGCTTGCAGTACGCAAAGGCATGGTTCCAGAGTCGCGGCATGCGGCAAGGGCTTCTATCTTGGCTTTGTCGCGCACGGCCACCAGTTCTACGGGGCGGGTATCCTTGGACGAAGGGGCCAACAGTGCTGCGGCAAGGAGTTTTTCAAGGTCATCATCGCTTACCGCTTGTGGTGTGAATTTGCGTATGCTGCGGCGGTTGCTCAAAAGTTCGATCATGGTTTCCTCTTTGTGTGGAAGGCAAAAATGAAGAAAGGGGGCCGTAGCCCCCTTGTTATTTTAACCTTACATTCTGGCAGATACTGTTTGCTTGCCTTGTTCGCCCGACCCCATGGATGAGGCCTTGGACGTTGCCAGAGTATAGATTTCGTGCGGGTCAAGGATCAGAATAACCGAGCCGTCGCCCATGATGGTTGCGCCCGAAATACCCTTGAGATCGCCAAGGTATGCGCCCAAGGGCTTGATGACGATTTCCTGACGTTCCAGCAGCCGGTCAACCACAAGGCCCAAACGGCGGTCGTTGTCGTGAATGACCACAACAGAGAGCACATCGGGCAGGGGATCGGTGCGGGGCAGGCCCAACATTTCAGAAAGTTCAACAACACCAAGTACTTCACCGCGCAGGGTAACGGCCTTGCGTCCCTTGACGTCTGTAAGCCGCTGGGCCTCAATCTTGGTGGTTTCAGAAACAGCATCAAGGGGGATGGCGTACATCTGGCCGGAAACATTGACCATAAGTGCGTCAATGATTGCCAGCGTAAGGGGCAGGCTCAGGGTAAAGCGTGTGCCCTTGCCGATCTCAGAGTACGTGTTGACGCTGCCCTTGAGGTTTTTAATGTTGGTGCGCACCACGTCCATGCCCACGCCTCGGCCAGAAATATCGGTGATTTTTTCTGCCGACGAAAAACCGGGGGCAAAGATGAGCTCCAGCGATTCGCGGTCGTCAAGCTGGGCGGCTTCTTCGGGGGTGATGACACCCTTGCGCACGGCGATTTCACGCATTTTGACAGGGTCTATGCCCTTGCCGTCGTCTTCAATTTCGATGGCTACAGAGTTGCCCTTGTGGAAGGCGCGCAGCACAACCTTGCCCTTGGCGGGCTTGCCAGCAGCCAAGCGCTGGTCTTCGGGTTCAATGCCGTGGTCAACAGAGTTACGGATAAGGTGCACGAGGGGGTCGCCGATAACTTCCACCACGCTCTTGTCCAGTTCTGTTTCTTCGCCTTCCATGACCAAGTCAACTTCTTTGCCGCTTTTGCGCGAAAGGTCGCGCACCAGTCGGGGAAAGCGCGAGAATACAGATGAAACCGGAACCATGCGCACCTTCATGATGGTGTCTTGCAGATCATCTGAAATGCGCGCCATGGCATAGGTTGTTTCAGAAAGGCTTTGGGCAACCTGCGAAATATCAATTTCATGCCCCGTGTCTTCAAGAGAGCGGGCAATAAGGGTGTAGCGGTTGCGGTTGATGATGAGCTCGCCAATCAGGTTCATGAGATGGTCAAGCCGCTCATGGTCAACGCGTATGGTGGATGAGCCCTTGTGATTTTCCTGTGCTGGGGCCGCAGCCGGAGCCGCCGGTTTAGCCGGAGCCGCCGGTTTTGCCGGTGCTGCGGGCTTGGCCGAAGCAGCGGGAGCCGCTGGTTTGGGCTGTGCCGCCGCCGCAGGCTTGGCAGGTTCGGCGGGTTTTGCTGGGGCCGCTGGCTTTGCTGCTGCGGGTTCAGCAGTTGCAGGATGTTGGGGCTTTGCAGCTTCTGGCGCAGCGGCAGGTTCGGCGGGGGCCTTGGCCGCCACAGAATCCTTTTCTTCACTCGCTTGCGGCTGCGACGGGGCCTGTTGGGCTTCGGCCACAGGGGCTGCCGGGGCAGTCGGAGCTTGTGCTGCAGTGGCAGCCGGAGACGAAGCACCTTCAACCTTTTGCTGGATCATGTCCCGAATGATGGCAACTTCCTGCTCCAGCAGGTCAACCATAAGTTCAAAATCAATACCGCTTATGCGGCCCTGATCCACAATGCCCGCAGTGCGCTCTGCATAGACTTTGATTTCTTCAAATTCCATGAAGGCGCATGCGCTCTTAACCGCCATAAGGCAGCGGTAGAGGGCATCAATAGATTCTTTGTGGCTGCCGTCCTTTTTAAGCGTTTCCAGTCCGGCATGAATAATCTCAAACTGCTGGCGCACTGTGGCACTAAATGCGTCAATGTCTTCATTTTCTGTGCCAACGGCTATGATGGTGGGCATAACCACTTCAACGGGGGCATGCTCTTCGGCAGGGGCATCTTCGGCAGATGCTTCTTCTGCTTCGTGCTGGTCTGCGCCGTTTTGGTTGGCCTGAGCCTCAAGCAGCTCCTTGGGCAGAGAAATGGGGCCACCCGTCTGCGCCTGTTGTAACTGCGTTACCACAGGGTCAATAATGAAGGGGGTGGCAGACCCGGCCTCAATGTTGATTCTCTGCACCAGCGCTTCAAGCACGTCTACAACGAGCAGCAAAAGGTCAATAAGCTCGTGGGTGGGCGTAATTTTACCCTGACGAACATTGTTGAGCAGGGTTTCTGCTTCGTGGGTAAGAGAATTGAGCTCGGTGTAGCCGATAATACCGCTGTTGCCCTTCATGTTGTGGAAGAAACGGAAAATATCGTTGACCAGCTCGTCGCGGCCAATGGGGTTTTCTTCCAGATCCAGCAGGGCATTGGTAAGATTCTCGATGGTGTCGTTGGACTCATCGATAAAGTCTTTCAGATGGCCCTCGCCAAAAGCAGTGAGGGTATACGAAGGAACTTCGGGCAGGGTGAGCACCCAGTCTTTGCCAGACATGGTAGACCCGCCCGCATCCTGATTATCGCCGTTGGCATTCTCGCCAGCCGGGGCGTGTTCTTCTGCCCATGCGTCAGCTTCAGCATTCGTGGGCTCGGCGGGTGCGGCATCAGGCGTGGCCTCATCCGCTTCTTCAGCGGGGGCCGCTTCAGCCACCTCTGCGACAGCCAACTGTGGCGCAGTTTCGCCAGCCATAATGGCGTCGATCTGGGCCATGATATGTTCAATTTCCACGTCGCCTTCGGCGTTGGTGGATTCAAGATTGTCGATCATCTGGCGCAGGGCATCGGTGGAAGCCAGAATGACATCCATGATTTCCGAGGTCACAACCATAGTGCCCTTGCGCAGCTCGTCCAGAATATTCTCTGACTTGTGCGCAAGCTGGTTGATGCGGTTCAACCCCAGAAAGCCCGATGCGCCCTTGAGAGAATGCATGGGACGAAAAATATCATTCAGCAGGGCAAGGTTGTCCGGAGCTTTCTCAAGCTCAAGCAGATTCGGCTCGATGGTTTCGAGATGTTCTTTGGCTTCCGCGATAAAGTCAGCGAAAAGTTCCGGATCAAAAAATTCCTGGCTCATAACCTGTACCTTTGTATGGCTGAAAGCACACTATTGTCCGAATTGGACATATACTGTCTTTCTTATCGGCTAGCCCAGAAGCATCTTTATATTACGAACCATTTTTTCAGGCTGGGCCGGTTTAACCATATAAAGGTTGGCACCAAGGCTCATGCCTGTCTGAATGTCCTTTTCTTGACCTTCTGTAGAAAGCACAATGATGGGAATGTCCTTGTAGGCATCCTGTGCGCGAATTGTTCTGATAAACGTAAAGCCGTCCATGCGGGGCATGTTTACGTCAGATACAATAAGATCTACAGGCTCAAGGCTGTAGAGTTTTTCAATGGCGTCCAGGCCGTCCTCGGCAGTGCTGACCTTAAAACCTTCGCCTTTTAAAACAAAGGCCACCAAGTTACGGATAGTTTTGGAGTCGTCTACGACCATAATATGTTTTTTCATGGGTTTGATCCTGTCCGTCTGATGTTGGCTGCCGTATAAAAATTCAGAGAACTCTAGAGATTATTCAGATTCTTGGCAAGTTGTATGTGAAACGCGCTTGCTGCGCGGTGGATCATACTTCTATAAGTTTTTCTACGATCAGTTCTGGGTCAATAATGCCGTGCAGGTGCTCACCTATGTTGGCCAAACCGCACAAAAAGTCAGCCCCTTCGCCCAGCTGCGCTTCGATATTCCAGCTTATGCTGTCTTTTGAAACCATGTACATGGTGTGCACCTTGTCGATTATAAGGCCCAGTTGCATGTCGTCGGTTCCGCAAACAATAATAAAACTTTTTTCACTGTAGCGCATGGTCTGGTCTGTGGTCAGCAGTGCATCCAAATGCAGCAGGGGAGTAACCTTGCCTCGCAGGTTAACCACACCTGCAATAAAGGGCGGTGCCATGGGCAGCCGGGTTAGGGGCATGTGGCGCAGCACCTCAACAATTACTGAAACTGGCAGCAAAAATATCTGCTCGCGAATATAAAACGAAACCATCTGCACCTGTTCCAGCGTCGCCAGTCTGGTGCGCAACGAAGGGGCGGTGGCTTGTGTCTGTTGGCGCGCAGCCGGGTGCGTGCCATCAATCTCTGGGGCAACGCCTGTGGTGCCAGCAGCACCTGCAAGAACCTGCTCTGGCTCTTGTACCGGCATATTCTGCAAGGCGTCGCTGCCAAGATATTTTTGCACAAAAGCCTGCTCGGCTGCGCTCAGCGTGGCATCGGCAGCTTGCGGAACGGCCAGACACTGGTCTGCAAAGTATTCTTCGGGCGTTTTTACCATAGCTTTAGCACTTCCTGCGCAAGCGAATCATAACCAATAGCCCCCTGTGAGCGGGCATCAATATCATAAATGGTGCAACCCTGGGCGCTGGCCTCGCGAAAATGCGTGTCTACGCCAATAACCGTTGAAAACATGGATTGCTCCATTTTGCGTCGCATCAGTTCCAAAACCCGTGTGCACGCCTTTGCCCTTTTGTCATACATGGTAGGAACCGCCCGGTAGCGAACAGCCCTGCCCAGCGCCTTGTTTAACGTGTGCAGCGTGTCAAACAGCAGCTTGAGCCCATGCAAGGCAAGAAAATCTGTCTGAATCGGTATTATCAGCAGGTCAGAGGCTACCAGTGCGTTGACCAGCAATATGCCCACATGCGGGGGGCAATCCAGAATAATATAGTCATACGAATCGCGAAGATGCGCTATGCTGCGCAACAGCACGCTGCCCTTGGCCTGCCGCTCCCGAAAATCCACCTCAAGCTCTGACAGGCGTATGCTGCCGGGGGCCACATCCACACCCGGCAGGGCCCCCTTGTGTATCAGCTCTGGCCATATGGCTGGCCACGCTTCTTCCTGCGCAAGAAAAAGGTCGTGCAGGCTGCAAGTAATGCCCTCTGGATAAATGCGCGCATGCAGTGTGGCACAGGCATGCGGGTCTAGATCGAGTACAAGAATCTTTTTACCCATACGGGCCAGCGCACTGCTCAGCGTAATGGAAGTGGTAGTTTTGCCTACGCCCCCTTTCTGATTGGCAATGGCCAGTACTTTAGCGCCCATGTGTGCTGCATTAGCTCATTTTTCTGTAAACAATGGTGCCCTTATGGTGCTCAAGCTGGAATGCGCGGCTGATATTGTGCAGCGATTCAGAATGCCCGATAAGCAGTGCGCCGTTCATTTCAAGGTTGTCGTAAAAGGCATTGATAACCTTGCGCTTCATTTCGTCATCAAAGTAGATGATAACGTTGCGGCAAAAGACGATCTGCGACTTTTCTACCCGCTTGAGCTGTTCCCTATCGTTAAGGTTGATTTGCCCAAAAGAAATGAGCGATTTCAGCTCTGGCTTGATCTTGTATTGGTTGTCTTCCTTAATAAAATAAGCGTCGGCAATTTCCTTGGGCGTGGTGCGCAGGGCGTAGTCGTTGTACACGCCACGGCGCGCTGCCGTCAAAACGGCCTCGGAAAGGTCATTGGCGGTGATTTTTATATCCCAGCTGGAAATTTCGCTTTTGAGCACCTCGTACAAAATAATGGCCAAGGTATACGGTTCTTCGCCTGTGGAGCAGCCCGCAGACCAGATGCGCAGCTTTTTGCGGCCAGTTTTGCGGCACTGGTCGAGAATGTCGGGCAGCACGCTTTTTTGAAAGACCTCAAGCTGCGGCGGATTACGGAAAAAGCTCGTCTCGTTGGTGGTAACAACTTCAAAAAGCTTGTTGAGCTCTGTGCGGCGGCTGCCATCAAAGCGAAGAAAATTGTAATAGTCGTTGTAGCTTTTAAGGTTCAGTTCCTTAATGCGGTTGGAAAGCCGGTTTTCTACAAGGTACTTTCTGTTTTCCGCAATAAATATACCACACTGCTGGTAGATAAAGTCGCGCAGCTGCAAAAATTCTTCGTCAGAAATCTGCAAATCTTTGCGAAAGGGCGATGCCGCGCGGCTTGGGTCTGTTGCCTGTGTTGGGGAGCGAAAGGCAGCAGCGGGGGTAAGCGGCGGGCGCAGGGCGCTTGTGGCGGGCTGCGTTGAAGGGCGGGGGGCTGCCATGCCGCCCGCTGGTGTTGTTGGCCGGGGTGTTGCCATGCCGCCCGCTGGTGTTGTTGGCCGGGGTGCTGCCATGCCACCAGTTGGCGGCGTGAGGCTGCCCGTGCGGGGGGGCAAGGTAGAACCCAAGGGGGGCTTGGCTGCTCCAACCCCAGATTGGCCGAGCCCCGTCTGACCTAAACCAGACTGGCCCAATCCAGACTGGCCGAGCGGAGGCCTTGCCGCACCCGCAGGGGTGCCGCCAAGGCCCGTGTTGCCAAGACCAGAACCGGGCGTAGTAGCCCTAAAAGTAGAACCCGCCGGGGCGGCTCCTGCCGGTGGGGCAGGTGTGCCAAGAGGCGGGGCAGCAGACTTAAAGGGAGAGGCCGGCGCGGGAGTAGCTGGCCGTGGGGGCACAGCTTGCGCCGCGCCCGGTGTTGCCGGTGTGCCGAGCCTTGGCCGCTGCTCTGCCGGTGTTGCAGACGTGGCGCTGCCAGGCGATGCAGTGCCACTATTCTGGCCTGAGCCGAGCGGGCTTTTGGGAAATAATGTAGGGGGCTGAGACATACCTACTCCTGTTCGGCCTGGATCATTGCCAAGGCTTCTTCCGCAGCATGCTGAATTTCTGAGTCTTCATGGTTCATCATGCCGAGCAGCACACTAAAGGCCACATTGCCACCGATTTTGCCAAGAGCCTCAACAATTTTAAGGGCAACCATGGGGCTTGCGCTTTCAAGCATCTGGGCCAGCACCGGCACGGCATCTGCCACCCTGTGCATGCCCAAGGCGTCTATGGCACGGATGCGAACCCATTCATTCTCATCGTTAAGCGCATTGAGAATGTATGGCAACACAGTTGGAGAACCGATTTGGCCCAGCAGGTCAACTACGGCAAGGCGCACGTCCTTGTCTTCGTCAGCCAAGCGGGGCAAGAGCAGCGGCAGGCATTCCTCTGCCTGTTCACCGAGATTTAAAAATGCTTCTACCGCAACCTGACGGGTACGGGGGTATTCGTCTTCAAGCGCGGCACTGATTTCTGCCAAATTTTCGGCAATACTGTAGCGGCCAAGGGCATACACGGCCATCATGCGCTGCATGGGGTCTTGGTTCTTGGCGCGTTCTTTGAACAGTTCGTTGAGTTTGGGGCTGTGCAGATTGATGCAAGCCTCAAGCGCCATTTCTTTAACGTCCACATACTTGTGGTCGATCTGGGCAAAGACGAGGTCTTCCACATCGGGGCAAGTGGGGTGATTGCCAAAAAATACCAAAGCGCTCTTGATCACTTCTGCATCTTCTGAATCGTTCATGATGGTGACAAAGAAAGAGGAGTCGTCGCAATCGCCAAGCATGGCCAGCTCGGCAGCCGCCATGCGTTGCAGCTCAGGGCTTACGTTCCAAAAAATTTGTTTGAGATCGGGCACGCAGCGGTGGTCGGCCATGAGGTGGCATGCTTCCATGGCAAGCATGATGCGTGCTTCTTCCTGACTTGCCAAGGCCGAACGCACGGCATCGTTGTAGCCGATGGCCGCAATGGCCTTGATTGCCGCCTCATACAGTTCGTCCTGACGGTCTTTGTCCAGTGTGGCGGTCATATCAATGATGGGGCCGCTGCAATCTTCTGCGCCAATGGCGCTCAGACCTTGCAGTGATGCCATCAATATGTCTTCGTCGTTGTCGGTGAGGGTGTCGAGCATGTAGGTGCGCATGCGCTCTTGCGCTTTGCCTGCAAGCAGCGAGAGCCCCTTGCCGCCAAGAATCTGCACAATGGCCTTAACAATTTTGTGGCGCAGAGCCTCGCGCACGTTTTCGAGCGAGCTGAAGAGCAAGGGTATGGACTTTACATCGCCCATGTCGCCCAAAGCGTCCACAATGGCCGAGCTGACCAGCGGTGAAGCTTGGTTAAGCAGCTTAACAAGGGCGCTTACGGCAGAGTAATCCTTGATTTTTGCCAGGGCTTCCACCACGGCAAACTGTACCCATTCCTCATCGTGCATGGCTTGGCACAGCGAGTTGACAGCTTCGGGGAAGGCCAGTGTGCCAAGGCTAACTGCGGCCTGATAGCGCACGTTTACTTCCGGGTCTTTGAGCAGGGCGCGGCACAGCAGCAGACAGGACTGATGCGTGCGGCAGTAGCCAAGAATGTCGGTTACAAAGATGCGCAGGTCGGCGTCTTCACTCTGCATGTAGGGCTGAATGCTCTCAATGCTGTCAGAGCCGATTTCGCGCAGAATATCCATGGCCACGTTGCGCACGGGGGCTTCGTCGCTGCGCAGCAGGGGCAGTAGGGCAATAACAACCTGCGGCCCGCGAATTTTGCGCAGGGCGTATTCTGCCGCTTCTTGTACGCCCACGCTGGGGCTTTTGATGTGTTCGCAGAGCATGGGAACGGCATCTTGCATGCCCTGGTCGCCCGCGCTGAATGCCGCGTCGCGGATCGCGTCATTTGCGCCAGATTGCAAGGCTTCAAGAATTGCTTTGTGCTGGGGATTTTCCATGTTCATAGTCATGTCCTGCTACGGTGGGGTCAGCCTCTGACCGTTGTGATGATAGCGTTAGCAATATCGTCCACATCAAGTATGAGATTGGCAAGCTTGTTATCTACAACTGCCTTGGGCATGCCGTAAACCACACACGAGGCCTCATTTTGCGCTATAAGGCAGCCGCCTTTTTCGCGAAGCACCTTGGAGCCTTCGCATCCGTCTGATCCCATGCCGGTGAGGATCAGGCCAAGGGTACGCCTTGCCATAGCCTTGCCCGCAGTTTCAAAAAGCACATTTGCAGATGGCTTGTAAAGCGCATCGCGGGGTTCTTCTGCCACAAAAATCTCTGGCAGGGGGCCACGCATGCGTATGCCAATGTGCTTGCCCCCAGGGCAAACATAGGCGTGGCCTGTTTTAAATTTGTCGCCATCCTTTGCCTCGGTGACGCCGATCTTGCACACACTGTCGAGGCGCTTGGCAAAGGGGTTTGTAAATGCCGCCGGCATGTGCTGCGCAATAAGGATGCAGGCTGGCAAATCCTCTGGCAGTGCCGACAGAATTTTTTGCACAACCGGCGGGCCGCCAGTAGAAACGCCTATAACCACCAAATCTCGCGGCCCTGTGCAGGGCGTTTGAGCATAATCGGCTGGCTGCGAAGGCTGGGGCCGTGGAACAGGAACCTGAATCTGGTTTATACGCCTGTATTTGAGTTTTATTATGGTTTTGCGCCGTGCAATGGCCCGAACCTTTTTTTGCAGCTCTGCCGCAAAGGTATCTCGGTCAGTGCTCATATTTTTGGGTATAAAATCAAGAGCTCCGTATTCTAGCGCCTTTAGTGTGCTTTCTGCGCCGCTTTGGGTAAGCGAGCTGACCATCAGCACAGGGAGAGGCGTTTTTTTCATGAGCTGCTGCAAAACCCCAAGGCCGTCGAGCCTAGGTAAATCAACGTCAAGTGTCATGACGTCGGGATCCAGTTCTTCTGCCTTTTGTAGGGCCTCTTGACCATTGCGGGCAGTGCCCACAATTTTAATGTCAGAATCTTGCTCCAAGAGCGCGGTAATGGTGTTACGCATAAAGGTTGAATCATCAACCACAAGGACACTAATCATAGGGTAAGCTCACTCCAAAAAAATTCTCTCACTAGTTTTGGTATGCTACGTCAGGCATTATTTTTTTACAAATAAAAAATCACTTGCCAAAGTGCTCAGTCTTGCTTATGTTCCCTTTCTCAACGGGATGTGGCTCAGCTTGGCTAGAGCGCAGCGTTCGGGACGCTGAGGCCGCGCGTTCAAATCGCGCCATCCCGACCAGTAAAATCAAGGGTTTACGGTAACCACCGTAAGCCCTTTTTTTGTTTTAATTCTACGCCCTGTGCCCCTCACTCTCGCCTGTTGCGGCTGCTGCGTGTGCGCTACAAGCTGCGCACGTGGTCTTATCTGTGCTTTTGCTGCTCAATGTAGAGCTTTTGCCATTTAGTATGGATGTAAATTTTTTTTTCAAATCTTGCCTATTATTATCGGCAAAAAAGCCCGTTCCAACAGGGGTGCTTGTGGCATCCCTCGATGAAACGGGCTTTTTTTATTTTGAGCATGCTGCCAAAAGGCAGCGTAAGCCTGCTGACTCAAGGGCAGAGCAAGCTTTTTACGGCTAAGTATACTTAGCTTAGCGAAGCAAGGCGCTTGATGGCTTCTTCCGTATCGGCGGGCGAGCCAAAGGCCGTAAGGCGCACGTAGCCCTCGCCAGAAGCGCCAAAGCCAGCACCGGGCGTGCACACCAGCGCCGTATTGTTGAGTACGTGGTCAAAGAAGCCCCACGAGGTCATGCCATCGGGCACGCGCACCCATATATAGGGTGCGTTTACGCCGCCGTAGACAGAAAGACCCATGGCAGTGGTGGCGGCGCGCAGGTTTTCTGCATTACGCTGATAGCCACGAATCACGTCCATGACCTGCTCGCGGCCTTCCGGGCTGTAGGTGGCGGCGGCGGCGCGCTGCACAATGTAGGGGCAGCCGTTGTACTTGGTGCACTGGCGGCGGTTCCACAAGGCGTTGAGGCCAATTTTACCGCCCTTGCCGTCGCTGATTTGCAGGGCCTTGGGCACAACCGTGTAGGCGCAGCGCAGGCCGGTAAAGCCAGCGGTTTTGGAAAAGCTGCGGAATTCCACGGCCACTTCCTGTGCACCTTCGAGCTCATAAATGCTGTGCGGAATGGAGCTGTCGGTAATAAAGGCCTCGTAGGCAGAGTCGTACAGAATGACGCAGCCTTCGCGGCGGGCGTAGTCTACCCAGCCCTGAAGGGCCTGACGCGAAAGCACCGTGCCCGTGGGGTTGTTGGGGTAGCACAGATAGATGATGTCGGGCCGGGTTTTGGGAAAATCCGGCACAAAGTCGTTTTCCTTGAGGCAGGGCAGGTACACAAGCCTGTTCCACTGCTTGCCCTCAAATTCGCCAGAACGGCCCGCCATGGCGTTGGAATCAACATACACGGGATAAACCGGGTCGGTGACGGCCACAATGCTTTCTGCGGCAAACAGTTCCTGAAAATTGCCCACGTCAGACTTGGCACCGTCGCTCACAAAAACTTCGTCGGGGCTCAGGTCAACGCCGCGCGCCTTGTAGTCGTGTTCAGCGATGGTTTCGCGCAAAAAGGCGTAGCCCTGTTCCGGCCCGTAGCCGTGGAAGCTGGCGGCTTCGCCCATGTCGTCCACAGCCTTGTGCAGGGCTGCCACAACGGCAGGCACAAGCGGGCGGGTTACATCGCCGATACCAAGGCTGATAACGCGCTTTTCGGGGTTTGCTTCCTTGAAGGAGGCGACCTTGCGGGCTATTTCCGCAAAAAGATAGTTGCTTTGCAGCTTGAGAAAATTGCTGTTTACGCTGGTCATCACATTCCTCTAAATCAGATGTGGTAAATGCCGGAGAAGACAGTGACGGCCCCGCCGGTCATATAAACGTGGTTTGAAATTTCGTCCCAGTGGATGTGCAGGGTGCCGCCCTTGAGTTCAACGTCAATTTCGCGGCCAGTAAGCTTATTGAGCACGCATGCCACGGCCACGGCGCACGCGCCGGTTCCGCAGGCAAGGGTTTCGCCCGCGCCGCGTTCCCACACACGCATTTTTACCTTGCCGGAAGATATGACTTCAACAAATTCGGTATTGGTGCGCTGCGGAAAAAGCCTGTGGTGCTCAAAGCTGGGCCCGATTTTGGGCAAATCAAGGTCGTCAATGCCCTTCATAAACACAACCGCATGCGGGTTGCCCATAGAAACGGCGGTGATGTCGTAGCCAGCGCCGTCCACCTCAACCGGGCGGCCCACAAAGCGCTGTGCGCTTGTGTCGCCCTCTACCAGCACGGGAATATTGGCCGGGGTGAGCACGGGTTCGCCCATGTCTACGGTTGCGCCGCACACTTCGCCGCCTTCAAACAGCAGACGAACAATTTTTTCACCGGCGCGGGTTTCAACGCGGATAACATCCTTGCCAATAATGCCGTGGTCGTGAACATATTTACCCACGCAGCGAATGGCATTGCCGCACATTTCGGCCTCTGAGCCGTCTGAATTGAACATGCGCATACGCACGTCAGATGTGCCTGAAGGCAAAATAAGCACAAGACCGTCGGAGCCAACACCAAAGTGCCTGTCGCTGATCTGGCGGGCAAGGTCGTTGGGATTTTCCACACGTTCTTCAAAGCCGTTCACATACACATAATCGTTGCCGATGCCCTGCATTTTTGTAAAGCGCAGTGTTGCAGCCATATATACTCCTTATCATACGGGGGGCCGAAACAGGCTGCCCATAATTATCTTGGCAGTATCACAAATAAGTATTTATTCTGATTTAAGGCAAAAGTAAACACAGTGCGGCCTGACCGCGCTGATCATAACAGCGCAATATGGGGCGCAAAAAAAGCGGAGAGCCGCCAGACTCTCCGCTTGATGACCACTGGCCTTCGCCGTCCGTTGCGGCGAACGGCGAGGCCTGTGGCTCCCTGCGGCTAAACCGCAGGGGCCGGAGGCAAGGAGACCATCTTCCCCCCCGGGATGAGACACCCTGCCCCCAACTATTTCTTAACGACCTAGTGAGCCCAAAGCAGTTCTGCGTACTTGGGCAGAACCCACAGATCATCATCCACCAGACGTTCAAGAGCGTCGGCATGGGTACGGCATTCGTTCATGGCGGGCAGAATGCCGTCACGAGCAGCCTTGGCCTGTTCCAGCGCGCCTTCGGTGCACAGGGCTTTTTCCACGGCCTTTTCCAGCACCACTACACCCTTCTGGAGTGCAACGATGTGGCCGCGCAGTTCGTTGAAGTATTCCTCTTCACTGCCAGCAGCCTTGTCGCCAAGCACTGCACGGGTTTTAACAACCGCATCGGCAGCCTTGATCTGGGCGGTGAGGCTGGGCGGCAGCACAGAAGCGCGGATCATGTCGGCCATGAGGTTGCCTTCGATGCACACGGTCTTGCTGTAGTTTTCCAGCAAGATATCCTGACGCGAAAGGATTTCGCGTTCGGTCAGGATGCCGTGACGCAGGAACACGTTCATGACGTCGGGATCGCTGTAGTGTTCAAGGGCGGTCACGGTGTTGTTGTAGTTGGGCAGACCGCGGCGGGCGGCTTCTTCGGCCCAAGATTCAGCATAGCCGTTGCCATTGAAGACGATGGGCATGTGTTCTTTGAACAGGCGGGGCAGCAGAGCCTGCAAGGCCGTGTTCAGCTCGGTGCCAGCGGCAACGGAAGCTTCGAGTTCGGTGGCAATGTCGTCGAGGGCGCTGGCCACGGCCGCGTTCAGGGCGATATTGACCGGAGCCACGGACTGCGAGGAACCCACGGCGCGGAACTCAAACTTGTTGCCGGTGAAGGCAAAGGGGCTGGTGCGGTTGCGGTCGGAAAGATCCACGGGCAGGGGAGGCAGGGTAGAAACGCCCACTTCCATGACCGCGCTCTTCTTGTTCTTGGAGCCCTTGCCATTGATGATGGTGTCGAGCACGTCGGTCAGCTGTTCGCCCAGATAGACAGACAGGATGGCCGGCGGGGCTTCGTTGGCACCAAGGCGGTGGTCGTTGCCAGCGCCCACGGTACCGAGGCGCAGGGCTGCGCTGTGCATGTGCACGCCACGCAGCACGGCGGCCAAGAAGACCAGGAACTGGGCATTGTCCACCGGCGTGGAGCCGGGGTTGAGCAGGTTGTTGCCGTCAGAATCGCTGATGGACCAGTTATTGTGCTTGCCGCTGCCGTTTACTCCAGCAAAGGGCTTTTCGTGCACCAAGCACACAAAACCATGCTTGCCAGCCATGTGGCGCATCATGTTCATGCAAAGCATGTTGTGATCGCAGGCAATGTTGGCTTCTTCGTACACAGGGGCGATTTCGAACTGACCGGGGGCCACTTCGTTGTGGCGGGTCTTGGCCGGAATGCCCAGCGAACGCAGCTCGTTTTCCAGATCCTGCATGAAGCTCATCACGCGGGGAGGAATGGAGCCGAAGTAGTGGTCTTCCATTTCCTGACCCTTGGGCGAGGTAGCACCAATAAGGGTGCGGCCAGCCAGCAGCAGGTCGGGACGAAGGGCAGCCAGATTTTTGTCAACCAAGAAGTATTCCTGTTCGGGGCCCACATTGGCACGCACGTAGGTAGACGAGGTGTTGCCAAAGAGCTTGAGAATACGCGAGGCCTGACGCGACAGGGCCGATATGGAGCGAATGAGCGGAATCTTGCGGTCAAGAGCTTCGCCCGAATACGAGTAAAAGTACGTAGGAATGTGCAGGGCCGCCCCATAGGGAGATGGGATGATGAACACCGGCACGGAGGGATCCCACGCGGTATAGCCGCGTGCTTCAAACGTGGAGCGGATGCCGCCAGAAGGGAACGAGGAGGCGTCCGGCTCACCGCTGATCAGCATTTTACCAGAGAATTCGCTGATGACCTGACCATCGACGGTGGGCGACAAGAAGGCATCGTGCTTTTCGGCAGTGAGGCCGGTCATGGGATGGAACCAGTGGGTGTAGTGCGTGGCACCATTCTCAATGGCCCAATCCTTCATGGCGTTGGCAACAACGTCGGCGATTTCAGGATTCAGACGTTCGCCGTCGCGGATGGTCTTGGCCAGCTTCTTGAACACGTCCTTGGGCAGGCGCTTGCGCATGGTAGAGATGCCAAACACATAACGGCCAAAGATGTCTTCTGCGCTACGGCCTACTTCATCTGCACTGCTGGGGGTAACCGCAGCAGTATTCACTGCCTTGAAGATTGCCTTTTTACGGGGGGAACTCATACCCTCGTCTCCTTTCTCGTTTTGTTGCTTAACACAGGCTTATACCCGGACTACAGAGCCTCGTCGCCTCGTTCACCAGTGCGGATGCGGATGGCGTCCTGAACATCACTGATGAAAATTTTACCGTCGCCAACCTGTCCCGTGCGGGAGATGGAAACCACAGCATTCAGAACAGTTTCGAGCATGTCGTCGTGCAGCACTACTTCCACCTTGATCTTGGGCAGGCAGTCTACCTGCATGGTGGTGCCGCGATACACTTCGGTGTGCCCACGCTGACGACCAAATCCCTTGATTTCAACGTAGTTCATGCCGTGAATGCCCATGTCGGTAAGTGCGTCCTTAACCTTGTCAAACATGCTGGGCCGGATGATGATTTCAAGCTTTTTCATAGGTCGTTCCTTTGCTGTTTCCCGTTGACTACAAGGAGTAGCCGCGTTCGTTGTGCTCGCTCAAATCGAGGCCAGTGAATTCTTCCTCAGGCGTAACCCGCAGGCCGACTACAGCGTCAACCACATAGAGGATGATTCGGGAAACAATGTAGCAATAACCCCAAGTAGCCACAATGGACACAATCTGGATCCAAGCCTGTTCGGGATTGCCGTAGAAGAGGCCGTCTGTGTTGTTGATGGCCGCGCAGGCGAACAAGCCGGTGGCAAGCGCACCCCAGGTGCCGCCGATGCCGTGAATGCCGACCACGTCAAGGGCGTCGTCGTAGCCAAACTTGTTCTTGAGCAGCACGCCGCCGTAGCAGATGATGCCGCCAGCAAAGCCGATGAGCATGGCGGGCAGCACTTCAACAAAGCCCGCGCCGGGGGTGATGGCCACAAGGCCAGCCAGCGCACCAGAGATGGCACCAAGGCTTGTGGGCTTGCCGGTACGAATCCATTCAACGAGCATCCAGCCAAGAATACCGCAGGCAGAAGCCATGTGGGTGGTTACAAGAGCCTGACCAGCAAGAGGACCGGAAACCAAGGCGCTACCAGCGTTAAAGCCGAACCAGCCGAACCACAGCAGGCCGCCGCCAAGCAGGGTGAGGGGCAGGTTGTTGGGCGTGGCATGCGAGCTGCCAGTGGAAAGCCGCGGTCCAAGGGCCTGGGCACAGGCAAGAGCCGCCGCGCCAGAAGACATGTGCACAACTGCGCCGCCAGCAAAGTCAAGGGCGCCCATCTTGCTCATCCAGCCGCCGCCCCACACCCAGTGGGCCATGGGGGAGTAAACAAAGAGCAGCCACAAGCCAGAGAAAACAAGCATGGCAGAGAAGCGGATGCGCTCAGCGTAGGCACCAGAAATAAGGGCCACGGTAAGAGCTGCAAACATGCACTGATAACCCATAAATACCGTGTGGGGCAGTTGGGCAGCCGCAGGGGCCGACTCGCCACCAACACCTTTGAGGAAGAGGAAGGAAAGATCGCCGATAATGCCGCCCACGTCTTCACCAAAAGCCAGAGTGTAGCCCACAACGGCCCACAGTACCGAAATCAGCGCCAGCGCACCGTAGCTGTGCATGTGCGTGGACAGAATGTTGCGGGAGCGAACAAGGCCACCGTAGAAAAGGGCTAGCGCCGGGGTCATGAGCATGACCATAGAGGCGCAGATCAGAATAAAAGCAGTATCCGAGGCGTTCATACGGACATCCTTCAGCGTAGTCGGTCCGGCGAGGGAGGCAGTGAGCTGCACAGTGCAGCTGGCTGGGTTCCGTCGTTCCGTTCCGCGTTAAAAAAACCTCATCCTCGTGGGCGGCGCCATGCCCACCGCTGCGGTACCGCACCGCAGCAATGCACTGTATAGGCATGAAGTGTGCCAAACCTGTTTCGGCTGACATTAAAACTGTTCAATATATTGTTTTATTTAATTTTTATATTTATGAGCGGTAAGGGGTGGGATTGCGGGGGCTTAGGCATGTGGGGGAATTTCTACTTTTGTGTCGAAAAAAAATCCCCCACACATGTGCCTCTCGGCCGCATCTGGGGGGGATTTAAAAAATATGTATTATTTAAAGCGGTTATTGTGATTAAATGAAATTACACAAAAACGTAGAAATAAATCATCAAAGTAGCCGGTGTTTGTGTGTCATTTGTGTAATTATCTGAATTTGCGAGAAGTTTTTTTATAAAATCGACAAAAAAGGACTTTTTTAAAAAACACCATAGTGTAGATTCTATGTTTTTTTACTCCTCATCTCCCTTGCGGTAAACAGGGCGGAATGCCTTGTAGGTAATGCCGTACTTTTTCATGCGCAGAGCCATGATTCTTTCTGTCAAACCAAGGCTGGCTGCGGCTTTGCCCATCTGTCCCTGACTAAATTCAAGGGCCTCGGTGATGGATGCACGCTCCAGTTCGTCCAACTGGTCTTGCAAACTGCCAGAAAGCCCCTGCCGGATAAGGCCAGGGGTGAGGCCGCTGCTAGCAACCGCACGGCTGCCATGCAGGGCAGGGGGCAGGTGCTGGGGCAGTACCAGACCTTCGCGGCCCAACAGCAGCACGGCGCGTTCCATGACGTTTTCAAGCTCTCGGATATTGCCCGGCCACGTGTAGCGTTGCAGCATATCCATAACAGATAGGGAGAGACGCACATTGCTGCGGCCATTGGCCAGCGCGTATTTTTTGATAAAATGGTTTGCCAGCGGCAGAATGTCTTCTGGCCTAAAGCTCAGCGGCGGCAAAAAGATGGGGAACACATTGAGGCGGTAAAATAGATCGCGACGGAAAGTTTCCTCTTCGACCATTTTTTCCAGATCGCGGTTTGTGGCCGTGATAAAGCGCACATCCACATAGTGCGTTTCCATGCCGCCAAGGCGTTCAAAGGCTCTTTCCTGCAACACGCGCAGCAGCTTTGCCTGAGTCATGAGTGAAAGCTCGCCCACTTCGTCCAAAAACAGCGTGCCGCCGTTAGCCAGCTCAAAGCGACCCTTGCGTGTGGCGTTTGCACCGGTAAAGGCTCCGCGTTCGTGGCCGAATAGTTCGCTTTCAATGAGGTTTTCTGGCAGTGCGGCGCAGTTGAGCGAAATAAAAGGCTTGTTGGCGCGTGTGCTGCCCGAATGGATAGAGCGCGCTGCCAGTTCCTTACCCGTGCCGGATTCACCCTGAAGGAAAACCGTGGTGCTGGAAGGGGCAACCTGCGCAATTTGCGCATAAACCTTTTGCATCACTTCTGAATTTCCCACAAATCCGCGCGGGCGCAAGGGAGAGGAGGTTTCTTCATCCATGCGGCCCTGCGATTCAAGGGCGGCATGCCCAAGCAGGGTGGAAATAATGGTGAGCAGACGCATTTCGTCTTCAAGCGTTGCATCGTCAACCAGCAGGTGGTCGACCGAAAGTGCACCAACCACCTGATCATTGAGGCGGATAGGCACGCAGATAAACGAAATACCTTCCTTGCCCAGATCGCGCGAACGCGTGCGGTTAAGGAACAGCGGCTCCTCTGATACATTAGATATATACATGGAGCGCCCGGTTTCGATCACGCGGCCTGTGATGCCCTCGCCGCGCACGTAGCGGCCACGGCGGGCCTCGGCGGGCTTGAGGCCGTAGGCCGCCTCAATGCGAATTTCGCCGCTGTTGGGAGAAATAAGCGTGATGGCGCCGCGCATCATGTGCAGGTGCTCTGCCATGAGCTGGAGCGCCTTGTTTAAGGCAACACCCACATCGGTGGCAGAGTTGACCACATTGGAAAGGTCCAAAAGAAGGCGCAGCTGCTCTTCACGGTGGCTGTCTGCATTGGTCAAAGAACGCGTAGCGTTGCCGGGGCGGGTGGATGTATTGCCAGATTTTTGCATGGGCTGCTTATAACCCAGGCCGGGGTAAACTTGCAATGTGTCTGGCGGGTGCGGCCTGAGTGGAATGCCGCAAAGGGTGTGCTGCGGCCATAGCGCATGCGGCGTGGCGGCGTGGGGCGAGAATTTATGCAGGGGAGGGGGTGAGGCAAGGACGAGAAAGGGCAGGGGCGGTGTTCTGAGACGGTCAGATTTTCTCCATAAATCGTACCCGCCGAAAAATTTTTGAGAATTTTTTGCACATATGCTTGACACTTGGGAGCCATTGCCGTAGATACACCCTTCACAGCGCGTCCCCATCGTCTAGCCGGCCCAGGACAACGGCCTTTCACGCCGTCGACAGG
>CAYPRZ010000026.1:0-21044 GCA_964413315.1 uncultured Desulfovibrio sp.
CCGCCGTTGGCCGCGAAAGCCCGCACAGCATGCGGAAGGTGGTGGATTTGCCCGCGCCGTTGGGGCCAAGCAGACCAAAAATTTCGCCGGGGCGCACGTCAAAAGATATATCGTGCGCCGCCACAAAGGCCCCAAACTGCTTGGTAAGGTTGCGGGCAGAAATGGAATACACGGGGGCAGAAACTGTGGAAGATGCAACAAGCGTGAGCGCGGCTGGGGTCTGTAGATTATCTGGCGCAGCCCCGCCGTTGTGCCCCACATGCAGCTTGCCGTAGGGCGATGGGCTCTGGTTTATGCCGCCCACGGCGCTCATATAGGCGTCCTCCAGCCGTGGGGCCACAGGTTCGCCGCCCTTTTCCAACACTTCGCGGCGCAGGCTTTCGGGGGCGGCTGCCGCCAGCACCAACCGTATGCGGCTGCCCTGAATAAGGGCGTCTTCAATGCCGGGGCGCATGGTCCAAAGGGCCAGCTCCCTCTTATGCGTGCCCGCATCGGCCCGCAGCAAAAAAACACGCCCCTGCGCCCTTGCGGTCAACTCCTGCGGCGGCCCGGCAAACAGCACGCGGCCACTGTCGAGCATGATCACGCCGGGGCAGCGCTCGGCCTCATCCAGATAGGCGGTAGACCACACCACCGTCATGCCGTCCTGACTCAAATCCTGCACCATGCGCCACAGCTCGCGGCGCGACTGTGGGTCAACGCCCACCCCCGGCTCGTCGAGCAGCAGCAAACGCGGCGAGCCCAGCAGGGCACAGGCAATGCCCAGCTTCTGCTTCATGCCGCCAGATAACCTGCCAGCAAGGCGGTCGGTAAATGGGGCAAGGCTGGTGAAGCCCAGCAGTTTTTCAAAAACGCGGTCGCGCTCGGCCCCCTCCAGCCCGCGCAGGCTGGCGTGCAGACGCATGTTGGCCATGACCGAAATATCCTCGTACAGGCCAAAACGCTGCGGCATGTAGCCAATGCTGTTGGGCTGGCTGCGCATGAGCTCTGTGGGGCTAGAGCCAAAAAGGCTGGCCCGGCCCTCGCTTGGCGGCATAAGCCCGGCCATTATGCGCATGAGCGTGGTTTTGCCCGCAGCGTCCGGCCCCACCAAACCGGTAATACGGCCAGCTGGAATAACGGCATTTATGCCGTCCAGTGCGGTTACGGCCTCGCGCCCCTTGCCAAAGCGCATGACCAGCCCCTCAAGGCACACTGCTTGCTCTTCGGCAGCGCACAGGGTCATGGCGCGGGGGCGTCCTGTAGAATAATGGTCACAGGCATGCCCTGCCGCATGACATTATCCGGGTCTTCTGCCTGCACGCGCAAGCGGTATACCAGAGCCGTGCGCACCTCGCGGGTTTCGACGGTCTTGGGCGTAAATTCTGCCGTGGGCGAAATAAAGCCCACCGTGCCGGAGTAACTTTTGCCCGGTGCGGCATCCACCTGAATTTTAACAGGCATGCCGGGTTTGATGCGGCCAAGGTTCGGTTCGTCCACATAGGCCCGCAGCCACAAGGGGTCGGTAAGCGTAAGCGTGTACACGGTCTGCCCCGCCTGAACTATGGCCCCGGCCTCGCGGGCACGGGTAAGCACTATGCCCTTTTGCGGAGCCACAAGGGTGGCGTCGTGCAACTGAATTTCCGCATGGTTAAAGGCTGCATCTGCTGCGGCCACTGCGGCCTTTTGCGCCAGCACTTCCTCCTCTCGATAACCGGCAAGCAGCATGTCGAGCTGATCCTGATTGGAACGCAGCTTGGCGCTGGCCTCGGTATTTTGAGCGCGGGCGTTGTCCAAGTCCCTTTGCGAAATGGCGTTGGTGGCCCGCATGGCAGCCACGCGGTTCAGATTGATCTGCGCGTTTTCGGCCAGAGCGGCAGCACCGCTCACCGCAGCGCGCGCCTGAGCGATTTCTTCCACCCGGTAACCACGCTCAAGCCGAATCAGCGAAGCCCGCTGTTTATCAAGCTCTGCTGCGGCCTGATTCCGCTGCTGGGTGAGAAGATCGGTATCGAGCAAGGCAAGAGGCTGGCCGGGGGCAACGGCATCGCCCTCATCTACCAGCACCTTGGCTATGCGCCCGTTGACGCGAAATGCCAGATCAACCTGTCTGATATCCACATTACCATAGAGCACAAGGCGGTCACCGTTGTGCCCAGCCCACCACCGCCACAAAAGAACCACCGCCAGCACTGCGGCCAAAGCCGCGCCAATGCCAATTACCTTACGGGGGACAGCCATATTCCTCCCTGCGTGCAATCGCCGCAAGCGGTCGCCGCACCACACAGTTTTCAGCCGGGGCATACGCCCCGCTACCAGCCAGAATAGCCAGTGGACTTGGGCTTGTCCATGCCGCATAGCACACATTATACAACTGTTACTGTAGCGGTTGATTTCCACGGCCTTGTGGTGCAAGCAAATGCCGTGGGCAAAACGCTTCGTACTGAACCCGGTACTCCCTCTGAGCAATGGCAAATTGCAGCCGCCCCGTGCAGAACTGAACGATAATACACGCAGACGCGCACAAAGGATCAACATGTTTATTTGTAATGCCCGCCGTACAATCCTGATTGTGGTTGCAACGGTTACGATGAACCTGTTCATGGTTTTGGGATTTGCAACGCAACAGGCGCAGGCTCAGGACTATGACTGGTTTTTGCTTGATTTGCCCGCAGGCTGGCAGGCAGAAGCCCCGGCAGATATGGGCGGAACGTGGGTTTTATCGTTGAGCGGGCCGCAACAAGCCGTGCACGTGCGCATACTTGTGGGCAAAACAGCAGGCCCGCCAGACGCAGCCGATGTGGCCGCCCTGTTGCGTACGGCAGCAGGGGTGCGCGAGCCCGTGCGGCGGGCAGACAGCCAGTATACTTTTAGGGGCAAGGATGCCCTTGGTGTGGAATCTGCGGGAATTGTGGGCGCAGACCCGCAAGCGGGCCTGTATATGGCGGTATTGTGCAGCGGCGAGGTTGATCAGGCAGAAGACCTATTGGCCGCTTTGCGGGGCGGCACAAATCCGGCCATGCTGCCCCTGCGCCACGCGGTGCGCGGCAGCCTTGAGCCCCGCTTTATGCCTGCGGCTCCGTAGACGTAAAATTACTGCTGCAACACGGGCTTGCGGCTGCGCTGTATGGGCTTGCCCAGCCCCATGGATTCAGTGGCGCGCTGCACCTCTGCGGCTCTGGCATCGTCGCCGCGCAGCAACACAAGCACCACGTACAGCTTGCCAGAACGCTCCATCTTGGTGCGCATGCCACGCCCCTCCAGCCGCTGACGCAAGGAATCCACGGCATCGGCATCTTTAAAAGCCCCAACCTGAAACACAAAGTCGAAAAGGCCCGACACTGGCGGAGCCTTGACAATACCGCTGCCCTGTGCCGCGCCCTGCACTGGCGAACCTTGAGTATTTGGCACAGCCTGCGCCGCCCCCTGCGGCACACCGGCCTGCACAACACCTGCGGGCTTTGGCTGCACAGGCGTCATGGGCGGCAGGGGTTTGAGCGGGGCATCGCCAGTGGCCGCATCGTTGCGCAGCACCCGTGAAAAACGCAGCTCTTCAGCGGCCAAAACTTTCTGTTTGGGCTCTGCGGTCTCGTCGGCAGAGTTTGCGGCAGCACCGCTGGGCGTGGGGCCATCGTCATCTGCAACTGTTGCTGGCGAAACTGCGCCGCTGGCCGGTGCGGCCTGTTTGGCGGCTATGGGCTGCGGGTGTGCCTTCCAGTAAGCTCTGCCGCTCATAACGCCGCCAAGGTATGCCAGCACCACCGCTGCCACCACCAGAAAAACCGCCGCCAGCAGGGATGAAGGACGCAGGCACAGACATTTTTTTTCAGTTGCCTGATCCGATGAATTCTGACGGCTCTGGGGAGGCATGGAATCTCCTGATGCTGGGGTTTGCTGCTTAAAAAAAGGCGCAGGGAGTGCTGCAAGGCAGTTGGCGGTGGCAACCATACCAATGCAAACGGCAGGCGTAAAGTGGCCCACGAACGGTCGCGGACGGGCCTTCTGCCCCCTGCATGGCTGTCTGGCCGCTTGCGGGCAAGCCCCGCGCTCTGCTATTATGGCTTCACCCAAAAAAATATGGAGTTATGCCATGACCAAGGCCCTATGGTTTATTCGCATATATGCGGCCATCTGTCTTGTGCTGGCTGGGCTTATTGGCGATGTCGCCGTATTTGCCGCGCACATTGCCAAACCCGGCCCGGAACCGCAAATTTTGTCGCTCGTCAACGCCACGGGCGAAGACGTACTGAGCATGGGCTTTCAAACTGGCCGCAACATGCACTTTGTGCGGCTCGATATGCCGCCCGGCGGCAAGGACGACATTGAAAACCCCGGCGCCCTTACCAACCTGCGCGTGGATACAGGCCTTGCCCTGTGGATGTTCAAGGATGTGCCCCTAAACAAGGCGCAAACCCTGACCCTGCGCATGGGCGACAAGCCCGTGCTTGAACTGGCCGTGCCCAAGGCCGAGCCCCAGCGCATTGCAGGCGAAGCGCAAAGCCTGTTGCCGGGGCCCGATGCTGGCCCGGTGTGTGCGCTTGACCGTTTTCGCCCCGGCATGCCCATGAAGGATGTATGCGCCCTGCTGAGCGCCACCCCGCAGCGTGACGATAACGATGCCGTACTTGCCAGCCTTGGCTTTGCGGGCATGGTGTGGGCCGCGCGGCTGGAGCCAGCACAGCCAGAAGGCAAACCTGCCAGCAAGGCCGCTCAGGTGCTCGACCACATGGAACTGCGCCGCAAGCTCGACCAAGAAACACTCGAAAAACTGATGCAGTCCCTCTACGACCAAAAGTACAGCCCCTGGCAGGCCGAACTGCCCGGTCTGGACATCAACTTTACCCAAATGCCCTCCATGGATTTGGCCAAGCAAAAGGACATGCTGCGTCAGGTGCTTGAATATTTTATGGCCGCTGGCAAGGGCGAGGCCACCATCATGCTGGCCCCCACAGATATTCTGCCCAAGCTGGCAGATGCAGATTCGCCCAGCGGTGATGTGCAGCTGTTTACTATCACCCTGCGCCCTGCCTCAAAAAACATTGTGGTAGATGTGGCTGCCTACAGAGAAAGCGAAGAAGCACGCTAGCAGCCAGATTCTGCCCTGCCCATATGCATGCAAAAGGCATCCCCGGTTTTGGCCGGGGATGCCTTTTAACTTTATAGCTCTGGTGGCGGGTAAAGGTGGCGGTTAGCCCAGCCTACCTTCCTTTTTGGCGGCACGCATGCTGCGCAGCCAGTTGTACCAGCCTTCAAGGCCATCGCCCTTGCGGCAGGATACTTCAAAAATATCAAGTTCTTTATTGAGCTTTGTGGCAAAGTTGCGGGCGCGCTCAAGATCAAAATCCACATAGGGCAGCAGATCAATCTTGTTGAGCACCAAGGCCTTGGCAAGGTTGAACAGCAGGGGGTATTTTTCCGGCTTGTCGTCACCCTCGGCCACGCTCAGCAGGGCCACCTTGGCGTCTTCGCCGCAGTCAAATTCCACGGGGCACACCAAGTTGCCTACGTTTTCGATAAAAAGAATATCCACGCCGGTAAGGTCAAGGCTTTCCAGCGAGGTAAGAATCATGTTGCTGTCAAGGTGGCAGCCGCCGTCGGTATTGATCTGCACGGCCTGTGCGCCAGTGGCGGCAACGCGGCGGGCATCGTTGTCTGTTTGCAGGTCGCCCTCAACCACGGCCATGCGAAATTCGCCAGCCAGATCGCTCAGGGTACGCTCAAGCAGGGTGGTTTTGCCAGCGCCGGGCGAACTGATGAGATTCAAGGCCAGTATACCTTTTTCAGAAAGCAGCCGCCGCACATGAACGGCCATTTTTTCATTTGCTTCCAATACATTACGAACCACAGGAATTTGCATTCAGTTCTCCTTGCTTGCCGCCTGTACGGCGTGGTCATGAGCCAGAAACAAAAAGATAAGGGCGAAGACAGTATTGAAAGAGCAAACCTGCGTCCCCGCGAATCAGGGGCGCAAAGGGCTAGCTGGCTTCCAGACGGTTGAGGAACAGTTCCCTGCCCTGCTCAACCACATGGCCAAACTGCTCGCCGCAGTCAGGGCACGGCTGCCACAGGGCATCTTGCCCCTCGCCGCCAAAAACCTTGCCGCAGGCCGAACAACGCAAACGTAGCGGAAGCTCGGTGAGCTCCAGCCGTGCGCCCTCGTGCGGGGTTTCGTGCACCATGACTTCAAAACAGAATTGCAGCGATTCGGGCACAACTCCAGAAAGCGAGCCGTAGGTCACGCTCACAACTTCAAGGCGGGTGCAGCCCTGACGGGCTATTTCGTCCTCTGCCATCTGCAACAGGCTTTGTGCTATGGACATTTCGTGCATGGGATCATGCTAGCCCAAAGACCCGGCTCCGTAAAGGCCAGAAGCGAATCTTGCTATTCGACGCAAATAATGTACATTTTGCACATGCGTCGCTCAAAATTTTCTGGCGTCTTCTCTTTCTCTGCCGACTGGACAGCTAGCCGCAGCAAAACGCACTTCTTCGTCTGGGAGCTTCCTGACGGAGCGTTTGCAGTGCAAGAGCTCAACGCAGCGTTCCAGCCCGTTGCAGAGGTGGAGCGCATTAGCGCCAAATCCTTTACCCGCGAATTCAAGGCAGAGCCCAACATTTTGGCTATGCCCGTAGTTACGCCGGATTTAAGCCATTTTGAGGCCAGAGCGGTTGCGCCCCAGCCCCAGAATGCCGCCCCCGACGATCCCACGCGCAAGACGGCAAATGCCCCAGCAGCCGCCCCCGGTTTTACCCCGCTTGAAATGCCCAAGGCCAAGGGCAAACTGCCCGATTCTGTACAGGTGATAACGGGCAAGGCCGATCAGGCCCCTCTGCCCTTTCCCTCTCGCACAGCCACCGGCGTTACCGCCGTGCGCTACGATGAAGCCACGGCCACGGCAACCCCTGTTGCCCCGGCAGCACAGGCAATCCCCAAAAAGGCCTATGATCTGGAGGCCGCCCGCAAGGCCAAGGTTGTAGAAACCAAGCTGAGAGAAACCTTTCGGCAAACCCTGCTGCGTCTCAAGCGCCCCCGTGAGCGCAAGGCCGCCCTGCTTGCCCTTGAGCAGCTGGCGCACACCAAGGAAGGTATCACGCCTTCACACAAGCACATGTTTCGCGATTTTGGCGTGCGTCTGCGTCAAAATTCCCAGCCCGACCTTGCCTTGCTGTTTACACGCAAGGCTGTGGAACTGGCCCCCGAAGACGATCACGCCCATTTCAATCTGGCGCGCATCCTGTGTTCACTTGGCATGTATGATGAGGCCGCAGCCCATGTGGCCACGGCCTTAAGCGTGTCGAGCGAAGAGCCTCTCTACTTCAAGCTGTTGGAACACATCCGCGAACTCAAACAGGCGCGTAGCGCGGCCAAGGCCGCTAGCAAACGCTGAGCGGCAGTTTCAACCCAAGTCATTGGCAGGAGCCTTTTGGCATGAACAAAGTTATTCTCAGTCTTCTTGTGGCTGTCTGCGTTCTGGGCATGGCGCTTATCATGCTTAACGAGCGCCTCCGCAAGCCCGAACCCGCAACCCCCGCTGGCATTATTGCGCCAGTTACCCCGCCGGATGCGGCCCCGCCCGTTGGCGCTGGCAGCCCCGTTGCCGCACCAAGCCCCGCAGGCAGCCCAACCGCCAATACGGCGCCGCAGCCTTATCTGCCCCCGCAGTCGCAGGCCGGTATTCCCGACCGCAATGCCAGCAGCGAAGCCCCGGCCCGTGCGCCCATACCCAGCCTGAAGCCGGACGAAAAAGCCGCCCCGGCAAGCAGCCTTGCTTCTTCTGACCCGCAGCCTGCGGTAGCCAAACCTGTGGTGCAGCCCAAACCTGCCACCCCGGTTACCGAAAAAACCACGGCAGCGGCTGAAACCAGCAAGGAAAAAACCGCCAAGGCTGCTCCTCAGCACAAAACCATCACCAAGTTTGTGGTGCTTGCCCGTGACAAGGGTGCCACGGTACGACTGGTGGGCGCTGCCCCCATAGTTTACAAAAACATGCTGCTCAGCGGGCCGGAACGCCTGGTTATCGACCTTGACGGCAAGTGGCAGATCAAAGCCCCCGGTGTGCCCAAGAACCCTGCGGTAACCAACGTACGCATTGGCAAGGATGGCGACAAAACGCGCATAGTCATTGACCTTGCGGGTAAGGTTCAGCCCAAGTTTACGCTCTCTAAGGATGGCCACACCTTGGACATACGGCTGGACCACTAGAACTTTTGCTTGCTAAAGTGCCAAAAACCCCGGCTGTTTGATGAACAGCCGGGGTTTTTGCGTGCTACCAAAAGCGCCTTTCAGTGCATGCTCTAGCTTTCCATTTCCTTGCCACGGGCATTGGCGGCCAGCACAGAATCTACCAGCAGCCCAATGAGCCCCTCGCGGTCAAGCACGTTCACGCCAGCAATGGTCAACCCGCCGGGCGAGCACACATCATCGCGCAACTGCATAAGCGGTCTGGTGCCTTGCTCGACCATGGTGGCGCAGCCGCCAAAAAGGGCCGCGACCATCGCACGAGATTCTGCGTGCTGAAAGCCAAGGGTAACCCCCGCCTGTACCAGCCCCTGCATCATGGCAAATACGTAGGCCGGGCCAGCGCCAATAAGAGCCGAGAACGCCGTAAACTTGTTTTCCGGCAGTTCCACACACACGCCAAGGGCGTTGAAGAGCGCCAGCACGTCAGCCTTGCGGGCCGCTTGCAGCGCGGGGTCTTCAAAGCACAGGGCAAAAACACCCTTACCCACAAGCGCCGGAGTGTTGGGCATGCAGCGCACCACAGGGCAACGGCCTTCCACAGCCTCGCTCAGCCGCTGGCGGCTAACGCCAGCAGCAACCGAAACCACGGTCTTTTCAGCCGTCAGCCCTGGGCGCATCTGCTCCAACACTTCAGCAGCCTGATACGGCTTAACACCCAGTATCAGCACGTCGGCGGCCTGTGCCACGGCCAAGGGGCTTTGCAGCACGCTTATGCCAAGCTCTTCAAGAGGGCGCATGCGAGCTGCTGTTCTGTTGTATCCGCACAGACTGTAACCACCCGTACGGGCAAGACCGGCCATAATGGCCCCGCCCATGTTGCCGCAACCGACGCAGCCGATAGTGAGCGCCATAATTTTTACTCCGTTATTTCCAGACCACTAAAGAAGTAGCCAATTTCAAAAGCCGCAGTTTCAGCGGCGTCCGAGCCGTGAGTCGCATTGGCTTCCAGACTTTGGCCATACTTGTGACGCAATGTTCCGGGTTCGGCCTGAGCCGGATTGGTGGCGCCCATGAGGGCACGCCAACGCGGAACAGCGTCTTCGCCGCGCAGCACAACGCAAACCACAGGGCCGGAGGACATATAATCGGTCAGGCTGTCAAAGAAGGGGCGTTCCTTGTGCACAGCGTAAAAGCCGGCGGCCTGCGCCTTGGAAAGGTGCAAGCGCTTGAGAGCCACGATCTTGAGGCCGGAAGCTTCCATGGCAGCCAGAATTTCCCCGGTCAGATTGCGCGAAACTGCGTCAGGCTTGATAATGGCGAAAGTGGATTGCATGCTTACTCCTATTCCATATTTTTGTTGAGGGAAAGGGCACCTGCCGCAAGAGCGGCATTTTCCTGGGCCAGTTTCCAGATGATGCGCCGCAGTGGCACAACCGCCACGCCTTCCCTGTCCTGCCACTGACGCAAGGCGCGCAGGGTTTCGGCATAGGGATGGCCAATGGCCACGGCCATTCCTTTTGCGCGGGCGCGGGCTGCCGCCGTGTCCAGCGCTACAAGGATGGCCGCAGTGTCGCGGCGCGTATCCAGAAAAACATCGCGTGCAAGACCAACAAGGCCCGCCTCTTTGGCGGCAAGCGCCAGTTGCGGGTCTGGGCGGGTCACACTGTCGAGCACGGCAAGCCCGTGGCCGCCAAGTATCCCCGCCAGTGTTCTGCACAGCGAAATATCGCCTGTAAAGGCTGATCCCATATGGTTATTCAGGCCAATAACCGTGGGCAATGCCCGCAGGTTACTGAACAGCACCGTTTGTATTTCTTCCGCGCTCATGCCGGTGAGTATCGCGCCGGGGCCGGGATCAGGCCGCCGGTGGTCGGCCCGTGGCAAGGGCTCCATAGGCTGATGCAAAAGACTGTCAAGCCGCCTGCTTACGGCAATTTCTGCAACCTCGCGGGCATGCGGGGCGCTGGGCCAGATGGCAAAGGTCACGGCAAAGGGCAGCGCGGCGGCTTCGTCTGCGGTATCTGCGCTTTGGCCCATGTCGTCCATAACCAGAGCCAGCGCCGCATCTGGCAGGGGCTGCGCAAGATCTGCCAGCTGGCCCACATACCCTGGGAACATAACAGCATAGTATACCAGATGATCGAGTAGGATTTCAAGAGCCCCGTGGGGGGACCACCGCACATCCACCCTCGCACCCGCAGATTTTAATGATTTTGCGTTTGCGTTCAGGCCTTCAAGCAAGGCCAACCCAAGCCGCAAGGGAGCACAAGGGCCGCTAACGGTAATGAGGCGCATCCCCTCTGCCCCCTCCTGTATTGAAAGCGGCAGTGAAGGCCTGTCTGTAGCAGATGAAGTGGGTTCGGCAGCGATATTTGCGGGAAAATAAACGGAAGAATCTGCCAAGGAAGAGGCCATGCCATCCCCGGCTTGCCCCGCTAGTCCCGGCCCGTCAGCGCGCGGCAGCACTGCCAGTTGCCACTGGGCCAGCGGCAGAGCCTTGGGCATGGCCTGCGCCAGCAACGTGTCCACCAGTTTCAGAGCAAGGGTTTTGTCAAACCGTTGCCAACCTGCGTGTGAAACGGCAAACCCAAGAGGAGTTGCAAGAGGCGCGGCACTGCCAGTGGCGGCAAAGGTATTGGCAGAATTTAAAGATGCGCTGGGGGGATACTGGGCAGAGGGCTGGCCGCGCAGGCCATTTTGCATCTGCCACTGCACCCAGCACGAAAAAATCAGGCTGAACACAAGCCACAGCACACCGCCCACGGCCAGCTTTGCAGACGCAGACAGCCTTTCGGCTGGCCGCGAGGGGCTAACCGAAAGGCTGTCTGAAGATTTTGTGTCGCGCAAGGGCAACACCCTGTTTATACCTGCCCGCCCGCCTTGCGGCGAAGGGGGTTAATTTCTGATTTCCCGCATCTTGGGAAGGCTCTTGACCATTTGCAGGGCCATGCGCAACTGGTTGTCACGCGCGAGCTGCTCGGCGGCATCTTCCTTGCCGCCCTTGGTCTTGGAGGATTTTTTGTCCTTGCCGTTTTCAATATGACGGTTCAGATCCTGTTCGCGCACCATCAGGCGGGGGTTGTCCTTGTCGTCTGTGCGGGGGGCCTCAAAGGGCACTTCCACATCGGGCATAACGCCTTCGGCCTGAATGGAGATGCCGTTGGGTGTGTAGTACAGGGCCACCGTAAGCTTAAGGCCAGACCCGTCGGAAAGCGGAATAATATTCTGCACAGAGCCCTTGCCAAACGAACGCTCACCCACGGTAAGGGCGCGCTTTTGGTCGCGCAGTGCGCCAGCCACAATTTCTGAGGCAGAGGCAGAACCGGCGTTGATCAGCACCACCATGGGTGCATGGATGTCGTCGCCCTGCTTTTTGGCTTCGTACACACGGTCTGTGTTGTCGCGCCGCCCCTTGATGGAAACAATCACGCCCTTGTCCAGGAAGGTGTCAGACACGCTCACGGCCTGATCAAGCAGCCCGCCGGGGTTATTGCGCAGGTCAAGCACAATACCCTTGATGCCGCCAGCAGCCTTGGCTTCCTTGTCTGCGGCCTTAAGGGCATCCCGAAGCTCTTCGGTGGTGCGCTCAGAGAAGCGCGTAAGGCGAATCCAGTAATAACCGTCTTCCAGCTTTTTGGACTTTACGCTGATAAGCGGAATGGAATCGCGCACAATGCGCACGGTCTGCGGTGTTTTGGCATCGCTGTGCAGAATGGCCAGTTCCACTTCCGAACCCTTGGGGCCACGGATGCGCGAAACAACTTCCTGCAACGAAAGTTCCTGAGCGGGCTGCCCGTTGATGGACAGAATAATATCGCCCGACTTGAGCCCAGCTCGGTAGGCGGGGGTGTCCTCGATGGGAGTTACCACCGTAACCTGACCGTTTTCCATAGAAATTTCTATGCCAATACCAAAGAATTCGCCGGAGGTCGTCTCCTGCATTTCTTTGTATTCGTCAGCGGTCATAAAGTTGGAGTGCGGGTCGAGGCCCTGAAGCATGCCCTTTACCGCGCCGTTGATAAGGTCGCCCTGTGTCACATCGCGCACGTAATAACGCTCAACCAGATCCAGAACCTGACTGAAGCGCTTGAGCGCATCAAATTTATTGGGGGCTTCCTTGGACGTTTCCTTTTTTTCGGCGCACAGGGGCGCGCCCGGCAAGGCAACCACACCGCCCACGGCAAGCAGAAGCACCAGAACACTCAGACGGACAAGAAGACGCATATCAACGATCTCCACACATACGTAATGGACAAAGATAGCGCCGCAAGCCAAAAGCGCGCAGCGCAAGGGGTGCAGCAGCGCCAGCCAAATTAGGGGCCGCGCACCAGCCGGATAGTGACCCTTTTCACGCCAAAATGCAACGCCAAAAGCCGCAATTTGCGCACTGGCGGGCCACACGGCGCGGCAGCTCAAAGACATTCACTTTCAGCTTATCAGACCGCCACATACTGCCCCAAATACCATGCGCCGGGTCAAACCTTCGACAAAATCGTCAGTCTTCCCCGGCGCATATTGGCCTTATGGCTTGCCACGGCCAGCTATAGGCTGCCACGGCACTTCGCCATTGGCCCAATCTGCCTGATTTCAGGCAGGTCCATAGTTCAAATTAGCATTCGACCTTGAAGAAGGCAGCAGCGCCGCCGCCACACACGGGGCAGGCATCGCAGGGGCCTTCGTGGGTGTAGCCGCATACCTTGCACACATAGTAATCGGTGTCGGGCAGGCCAGCGGGATTTTCCAAAGCCTTTTTGTACAGGTTGGCGTGGATTTCTTCCACCTGATTGGCAAAGTCAAAATACTTGGCAACAGCAGCCTGGCCTTCGGCCTCGGCCTGCTTGATCATGGCAGGATACATGTTGGTGAATTCGTAGGTTTCGCCTTCGATGGCGGCCTTGAGGTTGGCCATGGTATCGCCGATTTTGCCAGCGTTTTTCAGATGGGCGTGGGCGTGCACGGTTTCAGCGGCTGCGGCAGCGCGAAAAAGCTTGGCAACCTGATGCAGGCCTTCTTTATCGGCAGCAGCTGCAAAAGCAAGGTATTTGCGGTTGGCCTGAGATTCGCCAGCAAAAGCGGACATAAGATTTTCTTGGGTGGTGCTCATTGGTAGTCTCCTTGGTTAAGAAGTTATTTTTATCAGGAACAATTCCTATTTAAAGAATTCACTCGGCCTTGTAAAGCTTTTTTTCAAAAAAATAGAATTTATCGGGCCGCCCTCCCCCCCCGTGCCCGTTGCGCAGAAACGCATGACAAGCTAAAAGGTATCTATGAACGCCCAAGAAATCATATCCCATTTCGGCATGCGTCCCCACCCCGAAGGGGGTTTCTTTTACCGCACCTATGAAGCCCCGCAGGTACTTTCGGCAGAAGAAATGCCCTGCGGGTTTGTTGGACCACGGCCACTTTCCACTGCCATTCTCTTTTTGCTTGAGCAGGGGCAATATTCGCGCCTGCACCGCATTCGGCAGGATGAGCTTTGGCACTTCTATATGGGCGGCCCCATGCGGCTGGCCTGTATAGACACGCACGGCTACCCGCGAGAAGTAACGCTGGGGCACGATATTTTTGCCGGACAGCATGTGCAGTTTACCGTTCCCGGTGGCTGCTGGTTTGGTGCAACGCCCGCCCCCGGCTCGGCCTTTTCGCTGGTGGGTTGTACGGTTTCGCCCGGTTTTGACATGGACGATCTGCGTATTGGCCAGCCGGAAGAACTGACCCTGCGCTACCCCATGGCCAAGGACTGCATACGCGAATTTTGCCCGCCGCTAAACGATGCCCAGCGCGAAGCCTGTAGAAGATGCGGTGACGACGAATGACCCGATATGCCGTGCCGGATGTTGCGCCGCAACAGCCGCACTGCACTGAGATTATCATTCGCCGCAGCCGCTTTTTAGCCCAGTGCGCCAACACGCCAAACCCGGCAGCGGCGCGCGCCTTTGTAGATCAGATTCGACGTCAGCACGCCGACGCAACGCATAACTGCTGGGCCTATGCCGCAGGTGCGCCGGGGGATACGGCGCAGATTGGCTCATCGGACGACGGTGAACCACACGGCACTGCTGGCAGACCCATGCTACAGATTGTGCTGCACGGCGGTATTGGTGAACTGTGCGTAGTGGTAAGCCGCTGGTTTGGCGGTGTAAAACTGGGCACAGGCGGCCTTGTGCGCGCCTATCAGGACAGCGTGCGCGAATGCCTTGCCAGCCTGCCCGTGCGCCAACGTGTACCCGAATGCAGCTTGCAGCTTGCCCTTGGCTATGCGCATGTGGACGCCCTGCGCCGCATGCTGCCCACCTTTGAGGCCCGCCTTGAAAACGAAGAATATCTTGAAGATGCCCGCTTGCAGCTACGCCTGCCGCAAGAGCATGTGGAGGCATTTACGGTAGCGCTGGCTGGCATAAGCAATGGCGCTGCCCAGTGCAGTGTGCTGACTGAAGACAGCACAGACTGACCATACACAGGTTTATGACAAATTGCACCAAGCCCTGCGGCAAATAAACGCGGGGCTTTTTTGCGGCTGATTCTATAGGATATTTACCTAGCCCCTGACACACCCTAAAAAAACAAGGCCGTCAGATTTCTCCAACGGCCTTGAACGTCATCATAAAGCAAGGGCAGTTTAGACGCCCTGCGCCTTGAGCTCTTCCAAAAAGCCTTCCGGCACTTCAAAACCCAGAGCCTGTGCTTTTTTAACAGATTCTGCGGCATCGGCAGCCTGACCCATTTCAAACTGGGCAAGGGCAAGGTTGTTCCAAGCCGGTGCAAAACCGGGCTGGAGCTTAAGCACTTCCTTGCAGATGGTTTCGCAAGCTGCAAAGTCGCCCTTCATATAATACGCTGTGGACAGGGCGCTTTTGGCCTGCACAAAGTTGGGATCCCACTTGAGGGCCTTGTTGAGCGCGGTAATGGCCTTGTCGGGCTCGCCGCGCTGCAAGTGCACAAAACCAATGTTGCCCCACGGCACAGGAAACTTGGCGCGGCAGTTGGCGGCTTCTTCATTATAACGCAGGCAGCCGTCGAGGTCGCCGCGTTCAAGGCATATGCCGCCCAGCTGCACATAGGCTTCGGCCAGATGGGGCGAATTGCGCACGGCGTTGAGCAGGGCTTCTTCCGCCGCCGCAAAGTCGCGCTTGGTCAGCAGGGCCAGACCAAGATTGTAGTAGTGGGTTGCGCACTGCTCGTTTTGGGCAATTTCTGCCTTGAGGTCGGCAATGTATTCATCCAGGTCATCGTAGCGAGCTTTCATGCTATGTGCCCCTCTTTTTTCAAAAGATCATAGTACCATCGGCAAAAATCAAAGATGCCCATGTACTTTTCGTCCTTGTTGACCACGCCAAGGGCGCATTCTGTGGCGCCCTTGCTGTAGGCCTTGCCATACGGGCCTTTTTTGGCCGCGTCTCTCAAAAATTCATTCACCAGCTGCTGGGTGGTGCGCTTTGACACATCGGTGCGCATATCAAGCGGTTCGTTGGGCTTCTGGAAAGGGTCCCAGTTGTCGTAGCCGATGCGGTCAACAAATTTACGGCGGCGCGGGTTCATGCGCTCGTAAATTTCGCGCTTGAGGTCTTCCTGCTCATCCGTAAGCTGTTGCGGCGTACCATCGCGAAAAACGGTGGCGGGAATGCTGCCGTACATCTCAAACTCCTTTCGCGCCCGATCAGGCCTCTTCTTTCTTGGCCGGGCCAATACCCAGATAAGCCTCATCGTAGCGGGTCAGCAATGCCATGGACAAAGGCACATACACGTCGTGCAGTTCCTTAAAGCGGGTCTGCACGGTAGTGGCCACTTCCCTGCTCAGGTCTTCAAGCCTGTTCTGGATTTTGTCCAGATGAATGGTGGGATAGGGCTGGCCTTTTTCAAAGGCAGAAAAACCGCACACATGCCCCTGCCCAGCAATGGCCGTGGGCACGCCGTAAACTCGGCAGGTAAGGGGCCGTGCGTGGTACAGCAGGCAATGGTCGTCATCGTCCAGCAGGGGGCAGCGCAGTTTGATCTGGGCGGCCTTCTCCATGATGGCTTCGGGACTTTCGCCGTCTTTTTCTGCCCGGTACAGTTCGCGCTTGATGCGCGTGGCACGGCGGTCAAGATCGGAGGCGCGCTCAAGAATGGCAGAACGCTGCGGCCCGTGACCAAAGGCAGATTCAAAAGCCTTGTTGATGTACATGGCTTCGACAAGCGAAAGATCAAAAAGTGCGTGACAGCAATCGCTACAGCCTTCCTTGCAGACTACGCACTGGGGAAAAGCCCCGCGTACCCTGCCAAAAAGGTCGTCAACTTCAGCCCGCAATGCTTCATAGCGGGTAAAAATAGAGCTCAGATCAGGGATCATGGTTATCCTGCGATAGTGCGGAAGACATGGGGAGGAATAGCCGGAAAAACGGCTTGTGCCTATGAAAATGCCGCCAGGCGCGTGCGCGCCGGGCGGCACAATGAAAACTTTGACGGGTCAGCAAGTGGATGCCGCAGAGGCACCCGTGCAATCCCTAGTTTTCTTCAACAGTGATGGCGCTGACTTCGCAAACTTCCACACAGGATTCGCAGCCCAGGCATTCTTCGGCGTTCACGGCTTCGGACTTGCCGTCCTTGATTTCGTAAACTTCAACGGGGCACACGTCCACGCATTCGCCACAGCCCACGCACTTGTCGACGTCAACATTAACATTATAACCCATGGTGTCCTCCAAATTTGCATTGACTTGCTTGATTTTTCAAGCGGCTAAATTCCGCTTGTGCAATGGATAGCTTTAGCCCTCCACCCTGTCAAGTGCTGGTTCAGAAATTGCCAACCAGACAAACGTTACAGGATTTAAAACTGCTTTTCCCCGACACGCGCAATTTGCATTTTTAAAAAAAGTTGCCATGCCAACATGTTACCCGCGCCACCCCAGTATTACGGAATCAACCGCGCGTAATATCCCTTGCCGTTGCGCACCACCTGAAGCAAAACCTGCCCGGACATACGCTCTTTTCTGAAAGCCTGTAAAAAATCTTCCATGGTTCGTATTTCGGCAGAGCCCACCGCAGTTATGCGGTCGCCCTGACGCAAAAATTCTGCGGGCCCGTCGGCACGTGCCTGACGCACCACTACACCCTGCGCCGTTTGCGCGGCGCTGAAGCCCCAGCGGCGTTCCAGCAGGGCGCGGGCGTCGGTATCGCTAAAGGGTTCTGGTGTAGCCTCTAGTTTTACCGGGCCTCCCTCGCGCAGCACTTGCAGCCGTAAGGACGTGCCCGTGGTCTGGTTGCGCAAAATATCCAGATAATCGCGTCTGTCGCGCACCGGCGAGGTATTGATGCTCTCAACTATATCGCCAGTCACTATTCCGGCCTTTGCAGCGGGCGAACCGGGAAACACCGCCGTAACCAGCACGCCGCCCGCATCCCTGAGCCCAAGCGCCATGGCCGTGCGGCTATCCACATCCTGCAAATCAAGGCCCAGCCACAGGGGTGCCACGCGGCCAGCGCTCATAAGGTCGTGCATGACCCGGCGGGCCTTGTTGATGGGTATGGCAAAACCTATGCCTTCGGCACGGGCATCTACCGCCGTATTGATACCGATAAGCACCCCTTCGATATTCAGCAGCGGGCCGCCGCTGTTGCCGGGATTGATGGCGGCATCGGTCTGCACAAGGTCGGTAAAGGCTCCTTCCTTGTTGCGTATGGTGCGCCCAAGGGCGGAAACCACACCCGTTGTGACCGTATGGTTAAAACCAAAGGGATTGCCAATGGCAATGACCGTTTCACCGGGCATTATATCGCCTGAATCTCCCAGTTTTACGGCTGGCAGTTTGCTTGCGCCCTTGATCTGCAATACGGCGATGTCAAAATCAGGGTCGGCCCCCTTTACGGTGGCCACAAATTCCCTGCCGTCCAGCAGGTGCACCATGACCTCACCACCGCCAGCAATAACATGCGCGTTGGTGAGCACAAGGCCTTTGTCGCCGTCTACAATCACGCCAGAGCCAAGGCTGACGCGCTTTTGTTTTACACGCCTGCCCCCCGGCACATCAACGCCGGGTAAACCCGGAAACCCTGGGCCAAAAAACTGCTCCAAAGGCGAGATTCTTTGCCCTTCTATAATATGGGTACTGGTTATGTTCACCACCGCCGGGGCCACAGCCTGTACGGCCCGCACCACCGGGGTCATGCGCGGGCTGTCTGGCGCAATGGCCCTTGCCCGCGTGGGCAAGCACAAAAGCAGGCAAACCGCCAGCAGCGCAAGCAGCCAACGTGCGTCAAACGCAGTATTTGCCGCAGCAACAGCAACCCTCATACGGTTTGTTTGGCTGCGCCTGTTACGTTGTATATTGTATGTGGTCTTCATAAATTATCCTTGCTTGCAACCTAGCCGCTAACATAAGCACGTTGCCCAAATCGTAAAGTACCCCGCGCCAGATTAGTTCGGCACAGGGCGTTCTGCCTTGCGCACGCGGGCCGTTAAGGATAAACAAATGGCATGAATACCACCCAATCCAACCACCTTGAACTGATCTTGCCCGGCCTGAGCATCACGCCCCTGCTTCAGAAAGATCTGGACGCTGCCCAGGCCCATCTGGACGACCTCACCAAGCCGCAGGGCAGCCTTGGCCGCCTTGAAGACCTTGCCCAAAAGCTCTACGCCATCAGCGGCGGCCAAACGCCCATCAATGTCAGCCCTGCCATCATGCTTACAGTTGCGGGCGACCACGGCGTGGCTGATCAGGGGGTTTCGCCCTTTCCCAAGGCCGTTACCCGGCAGATGGTGCAAAACTTTTTTAACAATGGCGCTGGCGTCAATGTTCTGTGTCAGACATCGGGCATGGATTTGCGCGTGGTAGACGCGGGCTGCGACGGCGGCCCCTACGAGCCCCACGCTATCCTTATTGAACGCCGCCTTGGCGACGGCACTGCCGACATGAGCCAAGGCCCGGCCATGAGCCGCGAAACCTGCCTTAAAGGTCTGCGCATGGGCGTTGAACTGGCGCAGCAACTTGCCGACGAGGGCTACCGCTGCCTTGGCGTGGGCGAAATGGGCATTGCCAACAGTACCGCTGGCACGGCCCTGTACTGCGCGCTGCTCAACTTTACCCCAGAGCAGATGACCGGCCCCGGCGCGGGCGCTGATTCCGACATGGTACGCCATAAAACAGAGATTGTGCGCAAGGCTCTGGCCGTAAACGAACCCATGCTGCGTGATGGCGACCCCATCAACACGCTGGCAGCCGTGGGCGGGTATGAAATTGTTCTTATGGCTGGCCTCATGCTTGGCGCGGCCTCGCGCCGCCTGCCCGTGCTGGTGGACGGCTTTATTTGCAGCGCGGCCTATGTGGCGGCACTGCACATCTGCCCCCAGCTGGCCGACTATGCTGTGCTTTCGCACGCATCGGCAGAGCCGGGGCATGTGCGCGCCCTGTCCAAGCTGACCGGCGGCGAATCGCGCAACAATCCGCTGCTGCACCTCAGCATGCGTCTGGGTGAAGGCACGGGCGGCGCGGTGGCCTACCACCTGCTGCGTTGCGCTGCCGCAATGTACAACGACATGGCAACCTTCAGCTCTGCCGGTGTGGCGGGAAAAACATGCTGAACCAGCCTGCGCCGAAACACGCTTCTGAATCAGCCTTGCTGCGGCTGGAAGATGTTTCGCGCGTATTTGATATTAGGCGCGGTCTATTCGGCGACAGGCGGTCGCTTGTCGCCGTTGACCACGTTAGCCTAAACCTTGCCAAGGGGGCCAGCATTGGCCTTGTGGGCGAGTCTGGCTGCGGCAAGTCCACCCTTGGACGGCTGGCCTGCGGTCTGCTTACCCCCTCCGCTGGACAAGTGCTGCTTGATGGGCGTCCCCTGCCCCCTGCCGGAGCTGACAGCTGGGCCGCCGGGCGCATCCAGATGATTTTTCAGGATCCTTTTTCGTCCCTTAATCCGCGCCTTTCTGTTGGCAGCGCAGTGGCCGAACCACTTGCAGCGCGCGGCGTGAGCCGTGCCGAGCGCCGCGCTCAGGCCGAGGACATGCTGACAACTGTGGGGCTTGGCGGCATGGGCAATCGGTATCCACATGAATTTTCCGGCGGTCAGAGGCAGCGCATTGCCGTGGCCCGCGCCCTCATCACCCGGCCCGATGTGGTTGTGTGCGACGAGCCGGTTTCTGCCCTTGATGCCTCGGTGCAAGCGCAGACGCTCAACCTGCTGCGCGATGTGCAGGAGCAGTTTGGCCCGGCCTATCTGTTTATTTCGCACGACCTTGCCGTGGTAGGCTTTTTGTGCCGCCACATAATGGTGATGTACCTCGGCCAGATTGTGGAAGAAGCCCCAACCGATGCCCTTTTTGACGGCGCGGCCCATCCCTACACGCAGGCACTTATGGCAGCCATGCCCACGGGCAGCCGCAGGGGCGAACCCATTGCCGCGCTTGAAGGTGAATTGCCAAGCCCGCTTGCGCCGCCCGCTGGTTGCCGTTTTCACCCGCGTTGCCCCAAGGCTACAGATATTTGCCGTCAGGAAGCTCCGCAGTGGAAGGAGATGGGCGCTGGGTGGCGGGTGAGGTGTTGGTTGGCGTAGTTTCGCCTGTGCGGCGGGCGGTCATTTTTTGATTTTGCTGCCCTGCGGGCACGGGGTTTCGCCTGTCGGCGAAGTTTTGGACGCCTGTGCGGCGCGCGATTTCGCCTCCCCGGCGAGGGATGATCCTTTGGCTCTTGCTGCCCTGCGGGCACGGCGTTTCGCCGTCCGGCGAAATTTGGGACGCCTGCGCCGCATGCGATTTCGCCTCCCCGGCGAGTGATGATCCTTTTGCTCTTGCTGCCCTGCGGGCACTGGGTTCGCCGTCCGGCGAAATTTGGGACGCCTGTGCGGCGTGCAGCAAGGCGGGGCCGGTTATGGGGCTACGCCCCCTTCGCGGCCCCCCTTGCATCCC
>CAYPRZ010000027.1:0-20219 GCA_964413315.1 uncultured Desulfovibrio sp.
GCCTGAATGGATCAATGGCGTGGCCTGCTGCCGCGAATGCGGCGACCCCATTCCCGCCAAGCGCCTTGAAGCTCTACCCGGTGTTGGCCTTTGCCGCGCCTGTCAGGAAGAACGCGAAGGCAGCCGCGACTAACCGCGCCACCGCTGTGTGCTGTTGTTGCCAGCCGTAATGACAGCACTGGCGATATTTGTTTTGAGAGCTTGCCGAACAACTGCCTGACAGAGAACAATCACCGTGTATCCCCTTAGGGCCGATGTACGCGGCGGATTTAGGCCCCTCTGACACGCTGCTTTCAACGCGCTCGCCTTGATTCTGCGCAATTGGCTAACTACGCCATCGGGGTCTGCCAGCTGGCAGGGCCTTTTTTTTCGCCTGCAATCCAAAATACGGCTGCCAAGCCTGTTGCCCTGCCGTCCTCTTGCTCCCGTAAGCATTGCCCCACAATAAAAAAGCCCTGTCAGCGTACTACAGACAGGGCGTAAAGGCATTTATGCCAAACAGCGCGGTCAGGCCGCGCTGGCTTGATCAGTTCCAGATAAAGTGCAGCAGCCAGTAAGACACATAGCCAATACCCGCCGCCGCGGGCAAGGTAAGCACCCATGCTGTCATCATGCTGGCAGCTACATTCCAGCGCACGGCTGAAAGCCGCTTGGTGGAGCCCACGCCAAAAATGCAGGCCGAAATGGTGTGCGTGGTGCTGACTGGTGCACCCATAAGCGAGGCCCCGGTAATAACCATGGCAGCGGCGCTTTCGGCTGCAAAACCGTGCACCGGCTCAAGTTTGAAGATACGGTGCCCCATGGTTTTGACGATCTTCCACCCGCCTACGGCAGTGCCCAAGGCCATGGCTCCCGCGCACGAAAGCTTGACCCACATGGGCACCTCCACGGTGTCGATCTTGCCAAATATCAGCAGGGCAAGGGTGACTATACCCATGGTCTTTTGCGCGTCGTTGAGGCCGTGGCTTGTGGCCATAAAGGCGGCAGACACAAGCTGCAAACGTCGAAACGAGGCATTTACCGTGCGCCGGTGGATGCGCCCGCAAACCCAGTAGATGATCCACATGCAGCCAAAACCCATCACATAACCGGCCAAGGGCGAGGCCACCAGCGGAACCAGCACCTTGTCCCAAATACCCTTGCCGTTGAGGGCGCTAAAG
Organism: uncultured Desulfovibrio sp.; assembly: GCA_964413315.1. Classification (GTDB taxonomy): domain Bacteria; phylum Desulfobacterota; class Desulfovibrionia; order Desulfovibrionales; family Desulfovibrionaceae; genus Desulfovibrio. The sequence goes on from CAYPRZ010000027.1 coordinate 1,161, forward strand.
CCCGCATCGGCCACAGCAGCGCCTATCAGCCCGCCAATGAGCGCGTGCGATGACGACGAGGGTATACCGAAATACCATGTTATGCAGTTCCAGCTAATGGCCCCCACAAGGGCCGCCAGCACAAGAACATGACTGCCTTCAACAACCTGTGGCAGCACAATGCCGCTGCCCAGTGTTTTGGCAACCTCTGTGCCCAGCAGGGCCCCGCCAAGGTTCAACAGCGCCGCTGCCCCCACCGCAAAACGCGGCGTTACCACCTTGGTGGAAACCACGGTGGCAATGGCATTGGCGCAGTCGTGCGCGCCGTTGGTGAAGTCGAACACCAGGGCCACCAGCACGATAAGCGCCAGCAGCACGGGGATATCAAACATTTTTCAGCACCGCTTCTTCTATGGTTTCGGCCAGGGCATTGACCTGCTCAAGCAAAATATTCATGCGCTCGTAGGCCTGACTCCATTTGAGCACCCGCATGAGCGCCTTGCTTGTGAGCTCCTGATGCTCGTCCATAAGTTCTGCCAGCCCCACGGCCAGCACCATGTCGCATTCGCTACGCAGCCCGCGAAAGGCGCGGGTTTTGTGGCAGTCGCGCCTGTTGGCGAGGCCTTGAAGCATTTCATTGGTCAGGTCGAGCATGGCGCTGATGGTGCGGGCCATTTGTAGGGCGGGAAAGCGGATGGAGGCGAATTCAAAAATATGCAGCCGCGTGCTCAGGCTGTGCAAACAGTCCATGCACTCTTCCTGCTCCTGATTGATGCGCAGGATGTCCTCGCGGTCAATGGGTGTAATAAATGTCTGCGAAAGAGCCCGGATGATCTTGCTGTGCAGCAGGTCGGCCTCTTCTTCCAAAAAGGCTATTTCCTTGTGCACATGGTCCATGTTGGAAACGTCTTCCAGCATGTTTACCAGCAGGGCAGCCATGCGGCGCAGCAGGTCGTTCTGCTCTGTCAGCATGGAAAAAAACGGGGCGGATTTGGGCAATAGGGCAGGAAACATCCCTTCTCCTTAAAGCTGGTTGCGGGCGCTATGCGCCACCGAATGGTAGCTGCCCCACACAGACAGGCCTGTGCTGTTCAGCCGTGACGATTACGACACCGCATCGTCATCTGTTTGACCTAATCCATTTATACCGGGCAGAACTTTGTGCCAAGAGAAAAGACGAGGCCAAATTAAACTTTTCAATTTTTCAAAAATAAATCAAATCATAATAGTATGTTATAAAAAGTATTTTTTGACTGTTTTCCGCTGTTTTAGCCAGATTTACGCTCCTTGCCGAGTCATAGATTGAGCACTCAACCCGTAAGCAGAACAAGCCTTGTGCCTAGTTGACTGCCTAACATGGCGTACCTGCTGCTGAACTGGCTCAGTAACCGGAGTTGAGCCACTCCAGCGCACGCTGGGCTGCTGGCTCTGGCAAAAAAGTCCAAGGAGGCGGCACAATACAGGTTGCGCCAGGAAGGGTCAGGCAACCATGGTGCAAAAAGAAAACAGAGGCGGATTCCGCGCCAGTATCATCGTCAGTGCTGGCGAAGCCGTACAGGGGATCATTCCACAGGGGATGCCCGAAAGAAGCGGCGTGGGCGCGTATTTGATGGCGAGCTCCACGGCGGATACGGCAACCCGCAAGGGTCAACCCCACGCGATGAAACTGCGAATCTTCGTCAAGCGCAGGCAGGTTCAGCTCTGGGCCGTCAAAGTAATACAGGGGCAAAAATTCCGTCCAGCGCGACCGTCCCGTGTCGCACTCCAGCACCCGGCTTTTGTTGCGTTTGTCTGTGCGCAAGGCCCGCCTGACCGTAAAGTCTTCCTCAAGCCGCCCGGCCAGCAGGGCCACGTAGCGCTTTTCGCAGTGCCCGGCCACTTCAAGACGGCGAAAGTCTTCCGCAGCTTCGGTGCCAAATGCCCCGCAAACCAAGCCGGAGGTGCCGTAATCAAGCCGTTGGAGCAGTTGAGGGCAGGAGCCCGCCGTTGACTCGGCATAGCTGGACAAAAGTTGCGGCAACATGCCTTCTAGGCTTGGAGCCGTGCCGCCCACAAGGGCAGCCGTGTGCAGCCCTGCGGGCTTGTAAAAAAAGCACAGGGCACCCTGTATGGCCAAAAGGCGGGGTTCGCACTGGCTGCTGTCCATGCCTGGCGCGCATGCGGCGCTCTGCTCCTCGGCTTTGGCCATAGGCGCGGCCGCTGCCGGTTCTTGCTCAGCCGCCTGCAAGCTCACCACATCGCCCTTGCGCAGACGCTGGGCCGCCGTGCAGGCGCGGCCATTGACCAGCACCAGTCCACTTTCTATGCAGCGTTTGCGCCCCCGCAGTCCCATGTGGGGTAAAAGCAGGCTCAGGGCAAAATCGAGCCTCTGGCCCACCATGCTTTGGGCTTCTGCCTCAAACAGGCGTGCCCCGGTGTGGCCGGAATTATGCTCATCAGCCACCATGGGGGCTGCGGAATCTGTAGATAAGGTATCGTTGCTCACAAGGTCACCGAACTGCCGGGCACGAGCTCCAGCAGGGCTTTGGCGGTTAGTTCCGGCACATGGCGCTGGGGATCGTTTTCATTCACCAAGTTTTTTTCCAACAGCCGCACGCCCATGCGGTCAAGAGCAGTGCGTTCGTCAGCGTCCAGATTGCCCTCATAGCGTCCATGTCGGCTGTCCACCAGCACGGTGTGCAGCAAGGCCTCACTTGGCGCATCGGGGGCATCCTCGCGCAGGTGGCGCAAAATCATGGCTGCCTGACCTGCCACCGTAAGGCCATGCAGTTCGACATCCGTGCCAGTGTTGGGAATAAAAATTTTGGGACACGAAACAGCTGCAATGGCCTTGCCCACGTTTTGCGGCAGAAGATTGGCCAGCACGCTGGTGTAAAAACTGCCCATAGGGTAACAAATGGCCCCCGCAGACTTCAGGTAGGCCGTCGAGGTAGGCGCCAGTGGCGGGCGGCAAGGCGTTTGCGGTTTTTTTGAGCCGTCATGGCTGCGGTCGGGCTCGTGCACGGTCAAGAACAGCCGCCGCACCGCGCCGCTCAAATTTTTAAAATGGTGCTGCCCCACTACAATGGAGCCGTCTTCAAGCTCTGCCGCCAGATGCAGGCTCTCGCTCACAATGGGCAAAACTACGCCGCGCGTTTGCAACAGACGGCTCAAAAAAGCCAGCACAGGCCCAAAAACACGTTTGTGATGCAGGTAGCCGCCTGCCAGAATCAGGTTGCCCACACAGGCCCGGAATGGGTCAAAATCGGCGGGCATGCGCTGCAAAAAAAAATTGAAGTGCAGGCGCAGGGCATCGGCAAACAGGGGGGGCATATCTGCCCAGACTGGGTGTGTTTGGCTACCCATGCTGCGCAACTGGTGGCGCAGAAGCTCTGGGTCAGCATGCTCCTCGCATTTATCTGGCAGTCTGCTGGCGCAAAACTCCATGACAGCGGCAGGCACAACGGCGCTGTCAGCCAGAGCCAGCAGACGGTTGCGTATGTCGCCCACGGCAGGCATGGCAAAAGAACGCCGCAGGGCGGCAGAGCTGCCGCCGGAATCAAAGGGCGTTACCAGATGAACAGAATTGTGCGTGTAGTGGATCAGTTCACGGCTAAGGTCGCGCAGGGCCGTGCCGCCCGTAAAAAAAACCAGTCGTGGACCAAGAGGCGGAAAACAGAAAGGCGAAGAATTTTCGCTCACACCGAGCTCCCTGCGGCCAGCATATCGCCTTCGGGCAGGGCATCACAAAGGTTGCGACAGGAGGGAATGAGCCCCATCTCGCACATGCGCAAAAAGATCAGCCGGCCTATCCAGGCATCGGTGGCGGCATAGGCAATCTGGCGAGGGGTCAATTCCATAAGGCTCCAGTTAGAACACTGCGAGCCCTTTGAAATGCGCCAGCCAAAAAAATTAGCGGCAAGGGTGCGCAGCCCCTGACTGGGCAGCTTGTGCGCACGGGCAACGCCGCCAAGATCAACAAGCCCTGCGGGCTCAAAATCATACACCTTGGCGAGGTCGCGCATGTCGTCCCGAATGCCCACACCAGCCTTGACCTGATCGGGATTGGCCAAAATTTCTACGATGTGCGGGCCAAAGGGCAAGAATGCCAGCTGTACGAGGTACACGGCGTTGGCCGTTGCCAGCTGGATAAGTGCAGGAGAATTGCGCCGCCCCTTGCGAAATGAGGGCCGCGTTTCAGTATCAAATCCAAGCAGATCAGCAGCGCGCAGATCAGGCAGCGCGTGTTTCCAGTCGTCCAGAGAGCGAATAACCTGCACAGGCCCCTCATAATGACAAAGGGGCATGGCGTTGATTTCCTCGCAGCTCAGGCGACGGCGCAAAACGTCCATATCCATAGGTTACTTACCAATGCAGAATTGGGCAAATATGCTGTTTAGCACTTCAGCCGGGCTTGAAAGCCCGGTAACTTCCCCCAGATACGAGGCGGCCATATCAAGCCTGACCGCACAACAATCGTAAGGCTGCCCAGCGACCACATCCGCACGCAGCCCTTCTAGCTCTTTCAAGGCCTTTTCCAGCACCATTGACTGCCGCGCGTTGGGCGCAAGCCCGTCTTCTGGCGCAGTGTCCGCGCTGCCCCCAAGCAACACGGCACGCAGTGTTGCGGCAAGCTCCTCAACATATGTATCGGAAAGTGCGCTCACTGCGCAACATATTCTAGTGCCAATCCACCGTGGAGGAAATACTTTTGGCATACAAATGTCGCATTTGTTCCACACTACAAGCAGAGGTATATCGCCAACCGCTTCCAGTACCTCACGGGCGGCTGGTTCTGGGCAAGTATCTGCGGCTGCACCTTCTTCGCCCAGCTTGGCCCCGTCCAGCACCAGAACCACAAGATCAGCCTGCGAAAGTTTTTTGCGGCTGCAGTTTACACCCAATTGCTCCACAGTTTCCTCTGCATCGCGCAGACCAGCAGTATCTGTAAGGCGCACGGGCAACCCGTCCAGCAGACAGGTTTCTTCCAAAAAATCTCTGGTTGTGCCGGGGATGTCGGTCACCAAGGCGCGTTCGCGCCCCAGCAGGGCGTTGAGCAGGCTCGATTTGCCCGCATTGACGGCCCCGGCCAGCACCACCTGCGCCCCCTGCTGCGCAATCTGCGCACGGCGGCTGCCCGCCAGCAAACGCCGCACAGCGTGCATAACGCTGTCCAGCACCCCACACAGGGCAACGGGATCCATGCCTTCCACTTCTTCGTCGGGAAAATCCACGGCAAGGCACATCTGCGCACGCAGCATTTCCAGCTCGTCGCGCAGTTCAACAGTGCGCTGTCCAAGCAGACCGTCCAGCCGGTTAAAGCCATAGCGCAGTGCCTCACGCGAGGGCGCTGCAATAAGCTCGGCCACGGCCTCGGCCTGACTCAGATCCATGCGGCCATTCACAAAGGCTCGGCGCGAAAACTCGCCCCGCTCTGCCTGACGCGCCCCGTAACGAATGGCGCTTTCAAGCACGGCCTGTACCAGATACGCGCCGCCGTGGCTGTGGATTTCGGCCACATCCTCACCTGTAAAGGTACGCGGCCCCGGCATGAACACAGCCAAGGCATCGTCCAATGCCTCGCCGTTCCAATCAATAACCCGGCCTCGGTGCAAATGCCATGGCGTAAAATTTTCCACCAAGGCAGAAAGCGGCAGAAACATGCGGGCCAGCACTTCTTTGGCGCGCGGGCCTGAAATGCGCACAATGCCAATGCCCCCGGAACCGGGTGGCGTAGCGATGGCAGCGATGGTGTCGTTGCGCTCTGGCTGCAGTGCTGTTTCCATTTCATCCCCTGCTTTCTTGCCCAATAATCTGGTCTGGCGTTGGCAGCGCCCGCAAAAAGCGTTGCCGGAGATATGCCCAAGGGCTTTTTCTCCGGCAACGTAACAAGCTCACTTGGGCTGTGCGGCCCGCTTGCGGTGACGCTTATGCGCGCGTGCCGTGAGGCTGAACGCTAGGCGCGTTCTCCCTTTTTGCGCATGATAACAACGCGCTTCATGGGGCCGTCACCCGTGCTGCGCGTTTGCACATCTGCCGCTTCCTGCAAACACACATGCACAATGCGCCTGTGGTACGAGGAAAGAGGACGGGTCGAATACGAGCGCCCGCTCTGACGAACCTTGTCTGCCAGAGCCAACGCCATCTCGCGAAGTTTTTCGTCCTGACGGCGGCGGTACTCGCCAGCATCAAGCTGCACGCGCACGGCGGCATTCATACCGCGCGAAACAATGCGCGAAATCATGTACTGCAATGCCGCAAGGGTTTGCCCTTCACGGCCAATCAGCAGGCCAGAGTCTTCATCACACTCAATGCCCACGTATACCCTGCCGCCGCCGATTTTGACGGTAATGCCCACCTCATCGCCAGTAATGGGGCGAATAAGCTTGCGAACGGTATCGCCCACCAGCTCTTCAAGTTTGGCTGCATCAAGCTGCTCAAGCGGCGTGACGGGCAGTCCCTCGCCAGCGGCGTCAAAGTCGTCTTCTAGGCCGTCCAAGGCAGCATCGGTCTTGGGGGCACGCTCTGGCCGAGCACCTTCGCGGTGCGCGGGACGGGCATCGCCCCTGCCGTTGCCCCTGCCCTCAGGACGGGAATCGTTACGGCGGCCACGCGGCTCGCGCGTGCCCGATTCCGTGGCCGTGCCAACTTCCACAGCCTCGTCGCCCTCGGCAGTTCTGCCAGTGCGCTCACGGCGGTCGTTACGGCCATTACGGTTAGAGGGACTGTTGCCGTTTCTATCCTGTTTGCCGTTGCGATCATTACGCTCGTTGCGACGGTCAAATGGCTTATCTACCTGTTTTTCCAGCACATTGCCATTACAGGCCGCATCAAGTGCCTCTTCGCTTTCATAAGAATCAAGCAAAGGGGGCCTGTTACGGTTGCGGCCTCGGCTGCGACGGTCGTCCTGCTGGCCACGCGGAGGCCGCGCCTCCTGCGAACGCGGCTCTGTACCACGCTGAGCTTGCCCGCGCTGGTCTTGCCCGCGCTGGTCTTGCCCGCGCTGGTCTTGCCCGCGCTGGTCAGGTGCGCGCTCTGGCGCACGCGATTCTTGCCGCGAGCGCTCACGACCTTCGTCCCGGCCCCGCTCTGCCGTGCCCTCTGCTGACTTTTGAGCCGCAGCCACGGACACTTCTGCGCCAGAAGCTGCAACCGCAGGGGCGGCCACGGGGGCTGGTCTGCCGCCGTTTTTGCGTGTCTCTGCCGAGGCAGGGGCATCATCGCCGCTGGCCTGATTCACAGGCTGGCCAGAGGCCTGCCCAGAATTCTGAACCGCATTGGGGGCAGATGCAGCGCCTTCGCTGCCCTTTCTGCCCAGTATGCTGTCTACCGTTTCGCGCAGCTGCACACGGCGGGCGCGAACCTTGGCCTTGCGAGCTCCCACAATGCCGAAGATGCCCGACTTGGCATCCTGCACAATCTCTATCTCAAGTTTTTCGCGCGCCGTATTAAAGTAGCCGCAGGCTTCCTCTATGGCGCCGTCCAGATCCTTGCCCTGGAATTCTTTAAACCCTTCCATACAAACCCCTTTGTGTCACGCGAACCCGCCGGGGCGGCCTATTTCGCTACGGCTGTAGAGAACTTCTTCGCCATCATCCTCTGCTGCGCAATGGACAGGATGTTATTGACCAGCCAGTACACCACCAGACCTGAGGGGAAATTCAGGAACATGGCCGTAAAGATCAAAGGCAGGAACATCATGATCTTCTGCTGGGTGGGGTCAGAGGCCGGGGGGCTCATCTTTTGCTGAATAAACATGGTCAAACCCATGATAACGGGCGTGATGTAGAAAGGATCCTTGGCCGAAAGGTCGGCCAGCCACAGAATATCCGTGCCGGGCACGTAGGTGATAAAGGGAGCGTGACGCAGCTCAATAGAGGTGAGCAACGCCTGATACAGACCAAAGAACACGGGCATCTGGATAAGAATGGGCACGCAGCCGCTGGCCGGGTTAACCCCATAGGTCTTGTAGAGCGCCATGACTTCCTTGTTCATGAGCTCCTTGTCATCCTTGTACTTTTCGCGGATGGCCGTCATGTGGGGCTGAAGCTTCTTCATCTTTTCCATAGAGGCGTAGCTCTTGGCCGTAAGCGGCCAGAACAGCGCCTTGATGAGCACAGTCAACAGAATGATGGCAACGCCCCAGTTGTTGACGTACTTCTGGAAAAATTCAAGCAGCCACAGCAAGCCCTTGGCAATGACATGGAACATGCCAAGGTCAATGCTCTTGGAAAGCTGGTCAGATACAGCGGCAAGCTTGGCGCGCTCTTTGGGGCCAAGCCAGTAAGAAACGGTCAGCTCGCGTTCTTGACCGGGGCCAAGCATCACTTCGGGCTCTTCAATTGCGGCGCGAAACACGTTCTGCTGCATGCGGCCCTTGACGGTTACATTATTGATGTCGCCGGGCAGCACTGCCGCCAGAAAATACGTGCTCATGGTACCGGCCCAATAAATTTTGCCAGTAACCAGCGATCCCGTGGATTCGAGGGTTTTGGGCGAAGATTCTTCGCCAAGGCTGCCGTCGTTGTCCCATGCAAGGCGCATGGCATCGTAACGGTCGCCAGCGGCATTGCTGGCATCGGCGGCAACGGTGTAGCTCACGCGCACGCTGCGGGCCTGATCGGTGGTGTTCACCACGCGAATTTTTTCGCTGATCAGATAGGTATCGGCGTTAAAGGTCATTTCGCGCACAACACGCAGGTTGTCCACTTCGCCGTTAAAACGCAACATACCCTGCTGGCCCGCAGCAATGTTCAGGGCGTTTTCAGAATTTTCAACAGACCACTGGCCAGTGCTCCACGAGGGCTGGCTGTTGATCACAAGGCCCAGAGGGGCAACAGCGGCTGTTTGGGGATCGACAAGATTGACCAAGGGAGAATCAGCCGCAAGGCCGGTCTGATACTGCTTGAGCTTGAAAGAGCGCAGTGCGCCGCCGGTATGAAAAACGGCTTCGTAAAGGGGCGAATCGACCTTGAGGTCGCGTCCGGGGGCGGGGGTAAACACGGGCAATGCCTGCTGCGCGGCGGCTGCGGCCTGCTGCTGCACCTGCTGCTGTTGAGCGGCCTGTTGCGCCTGCTGTTGCTGCGCAACCACAGCCGGATCAGGCTTGCGGACCCATCCCATGTATTCGGACAGGTAACTCCAGCCCACAATAACGACGAGGCACAAAAGAATGGCGATGATCAGATTTTTTCCGTCTTGCATGAGGGCGTTCACTCCTGGGACAGTGGCGGGACGTCACGAGGACGCCTTGGTGGTGGAACAGGGTCGTAACCTGAGCCGCCCCAGGGATGGCAGCGGGCAAGACGCTTGAGCGCAAGCCAGCCCCCCCGAAAGATGCCGTGGGTCATGATGGCCTCTGCGGCATAGGCGGAACAGGTGGGATAATACCGACAGGCGGGGGGAAGCACTGGCGAGATACAAAGCTGGTAAAAGCGTATGGGTAAGATGCACAGGTTACGCAGCAAATGACTCATGGCAGCCCATCCAATGCCGGGCGGCCCGGCTCACGCCGAACCAAACGCCGCATCAGCGGCAAAAGCTCGGCGGCCACGCTGGCCAAATCCAGCGCAGCCTCTCCGGCATGCTTTTTGGCAACGGTAACGATGTCGGCTTCTTTAGGCAAATCGCTGCGGTGCAAACGATAAAACTCCCTCAAAAGCCTTTTAACGCGGTTGCGCACAACAGCATTGCCAACCTTGCGGGATACAGCCATGCCAGTGCGCGCAGCTAGACCGGGACAATTGCCCGACAGCACAAAAACAAGAAAATGCTCGGTGTGCAGACGCCTGCCCCGCTCATAGCACGCCACGAATTCCGCCCTACGGCGTATCCGCAGATGCTGCGGCAGACCATTCTGATGCATGGGAATACCCATGTAGAACGGGGCAAGCCCGCCCCGCTAGGCGCTCAGAACCTTACGGCCCTTGGCACGGCGGCGACGGATAATGGCACGCCCGCTGGGGGTGGCCATACGGGTGCGGAACCCATGGGTGCGGGCCCTTCTGATTTTGCTCGGCTGATATGTTCTTTTCATGGCAGACTCCTTAAAAAATTTCCGGCAGGGCCTTGGGCCGACACCGGAGCGATGCGGTACGCCGGGCCTGAGCGGTTGGGGCTACCCCCGGCTTTTAAGCGCGGAGAGCGGCATTGCCCTAGCGTTAAAATATATGGAACAAGCTACATACACGGCAGCACGGGCTCCGTCAAGCGCCAGTTTCCCCAATCAACGCGCGGCTATCATGCCCGCGTATGCGCAGAGGCGCAAGGGCAATAATGCCCTGAGCTCAATAATTTTTGCACGGCAGTTTACATGACATCTTGAATGGGTGCAGCGCGCAGTAAAAAGCGCAAGATTATGCGTGATTGCTTGGGCAGGTGCGGAAAGCCAACATGCGGCGCAGCACGGCACTGCCGTGTCGGTGAGTAGAAGGCCGATAGCCCACAGAGGGCAGCGCCGCAAATAACTTTGCTGCCCAAATCAACCCACTGTGAGCTTGTTGCCAATGCAGATTGACAACTATTACTCAGGGTCTGGCGTTGGCACGGGGCAGAACATCGTCGGCAGAAATGGCAGGCACTGGCGCAGTGCCTTGAGCACCAGTCACCTGATTATTCACGCCCTGCCCGCCATAGCCCGACATGCCCGCGTTCTGCTGCGCACTGTTGCCCCCCACCCCACCCACCGGCGACCCGGCAGCGGCAGAATAAGGAGACTCCACCCCACCGACACTGGCGGCAGGGGCGGTGCTTGCGCCAGCGGCGCTCAGCGGCGGCATGGCAGAGCCGTTCGCTGGCGTGTTGACGGGTGCCGTTAGAGATGTCTTGCCAACCCCCTTGGGGGCCGCAGTAGGCGCATTGCTAGCTGGCCCTGCGGGAGCAGCCTTTGCAGTCTTTGCCTTGCGGGTGCTCCGCACCGGGGCTTTTTTGTCCACCGGGGGGGTCAATGCCAGTTCCGGCACGGCGGCAGGGTCCACAAAACGTGCCCCTTCTAGGGCGATCTGCCGTGGCGTAACCAGCGTATTCTGGTACAATCGGCCTCCCCCGTTGTGCAGCCACACATCCGTAATATTAGTAGCCCCAGACGCGGTGCGTGCGGGAACCTGTGGCGGCAGGGGGTTTACTTCAGCGGCATTCACAGCTGAAAACAGACAAACAGAAACAGCCAATACCGCAAGCAATGGCAATATAACTGACTTGCACATGGATCTTACCTCTAACGTGCTTATCGGCCAATTACGGCTAAAACTTTAGCCCGCCCCTGAGCATCCAGCCCAGTTTGACACAATTTTACTCTCTGCCACAAGCGGTGCGCGCACATAGCAAACTGGTACATAACCGTGCAGCAGCTCATAAAATTTTGCACTGCCCATGCCTTCGCCCACAGTCATTGACAGGTCGCGCTGGCTTCGGCACATTCATTCCCATACAAATTATTTGCATAAAATACCGCACTGCCTTTGTCGCCATAGTGCAGGCCATTGCAATTTTCAGGCAATACTCAGGAGCCAGCATGCCCATTAAACCGGAACTTACAGCAGCACCGGCTGCGCCAGCCCCCTGCATCACCCTTATCGGCATGGCCGGAGCGGGCAAATCTACCGTTGGCCACGCGCTGGCAAAAGAACTGGGGTGGGCACTGGTAGACAGCGACCACCTGATAGAAGCCGCTTATGGCGCACGTCTGCAAGACATTACCGATGCCCTAGGCAAGTCGGCCTTTCTTGATACAGAGGCCAAGGTAATCGCCTCCATCAAGGCGCACCGCACCGTCATTGCCACTGGTGGCAGCGTTATTTACCGTGATACAGCCATGCAGCATCTTGCCTCACTGGGACCCATTGTCTTTATCGATGTGCCCTTCCGGCTTATTGAGGAACGCATTGCCCGCAACCCAGAGCGCGGCATTGCCATGAACCCCGGAGAAAAGCTGGAGGACATATTTAACGAGCGGCTGGCCCTTTACACGCACTACGCCACCATGCGCTGCCCCGCTGAGGGAAAAAACCCCACCCAGTGCGCACGCTGGATACACGACCACTTGCCCCACAATTTTTTGCAGAGCGACTGCGCCTGAGGCGCTGATTCCGCCGGACCACACCATGCTGGTCGCGCCTGCAAATAGCAGATGCCTATGCCAGCAGCCCCCCGCATGCCAATGCGTAAAAGGCTCACTTTTTGTCTGTCCCCCAACATCTGGAATATCCCACGTTAGTAGACAGAGCAAAAAGCCCCCCAGACTTTAACTTTGAATACATGAAGTGGGAATTTATGCCCACAGTATGCGCACTGCAAACCGGCCAGAGCCACAAGCTCTGACCGGTTTTATAATTTGGATGCCCAGCACCCTATATTGCCCAAAAACAAAAAAGCGGGGCCAAAGCCCCGCCAAAATTTCTTTTCACCACGGCAGCAGTCTCCGCGCAAAGGACATCCGCTCCGGCAGAACGCAGCACTACGCAGCGCACGGCCAGAGCGGCATCAATGGTACTAGTACTGCCAGACAGAGCCGTCGTAACGGATCAGTTCATTAAGGTTACGGGCCTTAACCTGTTCGCACGAGGCGGTGGTGGTGGCTTCCTGCTTGGTCTTACCGCGGCATTCCATCACCTTTTCTTGGTAACGGATAAAGCCCACGTACTGACCGCTGATGCCGGGCCGCAGTTCGGTGGTCACGTTAGAAGCGTCCACTTCAATGTAGCTGGCAACAAAGCCCTTGCTGTCCTGGCGCACTTCTCTGGAAGCCTTGGAAGGCATAACCGTGCGTGCGGCCTGAGCGGCAAGCTTGTTGCCCACCATGGTAAGCTCGGCGGCAACCTGAGCCTCGGTTTTTGCACCCTTTTTAGAAGCAACGGGTTTTACCTCAGCCGGTTTTTCGGCCTTGGCCTTGGTCTTGCCCTTGCCCTTTGCGTCCTTGGCAGGGGCAACAGGGGCCGGAGCCGGTTCAGGGGCAGCGGTCTGCTCTTGCGGCTGAGCGGGCTTTACTTCTTCAGAAGAAGAACCGCCAAACCAAGCGCAACCGCCGGTGGTCAGGCCCATAGCGAGAATAAGTGCCAGAATCTTACGCATGTGCAATGCACCTCATAAAAAGCCGGGCGGCATACACCACCCGGCTTTTGCTTTAATTCGACTGAAGCGAAGGCCCGCGATTACTCGAAGGACACTTCGGTACGCCGGTTCATGGCGCGACCTTCGTCGGTCTTGTTGTCATACTTGAAGGACTTGCCACGACCGATGGCGGTCATGCGGCTGGAGGGGATGCCCTGCTTGGCAAGATAGTTCTTAACCGCGCTGGCACGTTCCTGCGAAAGCTTCATGTTGTAAGCGTCAGAGCCCACAAAGTCGGTCCAGCCAGAGAGAACAACGCGCTTGTTGGGGTTGTTCTTGATCAGGTTGGCGGCTTCGTTCAGGATGCCCATGGCCTTGCCGTCAAGGGCATAGGAATTGAAGGCAAAATGCACGCCGCGCAGCACGATGACGTCTTCGTCCTTGCAGAACACGGAAAGCACAAAGCGTTCAACAGCGGCGTCGCTGGTGGCGAGCTCTTCAGCGCGCACCACAACGGCGTTGGAATTCAGGGCGGCGATCTTTTTGACGTTGGCTTCACCATTGGGGGTGTCGGCCAGCGAGATCACATGCACAACCAGGTTACGCTGGCTGGCGTACATCTGGCTCACAACCTGCACGAGGTCGGTACCACGGTTGTTGTCACCGTCGGTAACGAGGATCAGGGCGGCGTCGCGCTTCATGCTGGAGATGAAGGGTTCGTAAGCCTGAAGGCCATTGCCCATGCTGGTCATACGACCAAAAATCTGGAAGTCGCTGCTCAGCTTCTTAAGGCCAGCGGCCATGGCGGCGCGATCCCAGGGGCCCTGAGCGACGATGGCGCCGTTGGGCGAAAGGGTGTGCAAGCCACCGTTGTAGCTCAGAGCGGGGATAGCGGCGTTAACGCGCGTAAGCACGTTTTTGGCCACAATGATCTTGTCCTGCTTAAGCTTGTCGTTCTTCATCATCATGGAACCAGAGTAGTCCACAACAAAGTCGAAGCTTTCAATTTTCTTGTTGCAAGCCGGAGCGGCCGCAGCGGCCACGGCGTAGCTCAGAACAAGAGCGGCCGCAAGAGCAAGAAGACGAAACGATTTCATACTGCCTCCCAAACGTTGTTAGTGTCGTCGATATACCGTCAACAACAGTAAATCGCGGTGTGCCCGCCACGTTACCGGCTCACTCACAGCCATAGGCTTTGGAGACGGCAACTGCTTTTGACATACCCGCGTTTGGGAAAAACCGCAAGTTGTAAATAGGAAAGACTCTTTAGCTTTTGCATTACACTTTAACTGATGCACGTGCGAACCCGCGTCCATTTTTTTTTGCCTGTGCTCCCACGCGCTGCTCTGGCCAGCTCTGGACAGCCCGCCGGGGCTGGGGCATACTTGCCGTTGAACCAAGGATTTTCCATGCCTGCACTGACTTTTTCTAAGTGGAGCCCTGGGGGCAACACCACCCTGCTTTTTCCCGACAGCAGGCAGCGGCCCGCCGAACAGGCGCGTCTTGCGTCTCTGGCGCTTGATCCGGCCATGCTTGGCGGTGAACAGGCGGGGTTTGTGCATTTGGCACAGGGCAGGCTGCGCATGGCTGGCGGAGAATTTTGCGTCAATGCAAGCCGAGCGGTGGGAGCCTTGCTGGCCTATACCGCTCAATGCGCCACCCCCGAACAGGGAGTACTTGAGGGCCTTGCCTCTGGCGCAGCGCAGCCCACCGACTGCGCCGCAGAATATCCCGAACGCGCTGACGAAATCCACGTTTCTGGCTGGAACAGCCCGGTGCGGCTGCGCACCCGTGGCTCGGCCCCGCTCTGGCAGGTAGAAGCCCTGCTGCGCTTGCCCGCGTGCTCTATTACCACAGTAGAACAAGGCGCACATCTGGTGCGCTTGCCGGGTATCTGCCACTTGCTGCTCGGCGGCCCGGCCCATACCCTGCCCGAAGATTGTTACGCGGCTGCCGCCCAGATGCGCCAGCGCCATCACCTCGAAAATGAGCCCGCAGCAGGGGTTATCTGGTGGCGCGAATGTCAGGGGCAGCTTGAGATGTTGCCCCTTGTGCATGTGCGTGATGCGGGCACGACTTTTCTTGAAAATGCTTGTGGTTCTGGCGCATTGGCCCTTGCCCTGCGCCTTGCTCGTTCTGGTACGCGCCGCACATTTTCCATCATGCAGCCCAGCGGCTCAGCCCTTGAGGTACGCCTGTTTACAGAAAATGGCGCAGAAATGGCTGGCGTGGATGGGCCGGTGGCCCTTGTGGCCCGTGGCAAGATATGGCTGCCAGAACCTGAAGCCTGCACCCGCCCCCGTCAGGCCTGATCCATGCCCACAAAGCTGCGCGAGGGCTTTACCACAGGCAGTGCCGCTACTGGTGCGGCACTGGCCGCTTTGCACCTGTTGCGCCACGGTTGCGCGCCAGACACTGTGCGCGTTCCCCTGCCGCCCTTTGCCAGCCCGCAGCAGGGCGGCCAACCTGAGCCGCGCGGCTGGCTGGTTCTGCCTGTTGCAAACTGCGAATCCGGGCCAGCGCCTGAGCTGGCCGCACACTGGACCGCCAACAATTTTGAGCACTGCGACCCGCCTCCGCAGGGCATTATACGCTTGACCCACGCCAGCATAATCAAGGATGGCGGCGATGACCCCGATGCCACATCGGGCGCGCGCATAACAGCCACCGTGGTTGAAAGCATTCTTCCACAAGACCGGGAAGAGGTTGCAGAGCCCGGCAACATCATTATAAAGGGAGGGCCGGGGGTCGGGCGCGTCACCCTGCCGGGGCTTCCCGTGCCAGTGGGTCAGGCGGCCATAAACCCTGTGCCCCGCCAGCAAATATACTTAGCCTTACAGGCGCAGAAATACGCCTGTGCGGGCAACACAAGGCTGACGGTTTTTGTCAGCGTGCCGCTGGGCTCTGAACTGGCGCAAAAGACCTTTAATCCCCGGCTGGGTATTGAAGGCGGCATTTCCATACTGGGAACACAAGGCACGGTGCGGCCCTACAGCCATGCCGCATGGAAGGCTACCATAGAGCAAGGGCTGGCCGTGGCTGCGGCCACTGGCTGCCGCACATTGTGCCTGACCACGGGCAGACGCTCGGAACGGCTGCTTATGGAGCGCTACCCGCAACTGCCCGAACGCTGCTTTGTGCAGGTTGCCGACTTTGCGCAGTTTTCGCTGCATGCGGCAGGGGCCATGAGCTTTGAGCGCATTGTGTGGGGCTGTTTTTTTGGCAAGCTGGTCAAGCTGGCACAGGGGCACACATACACCCACGCCAAGGATTCCACACTGGATATGCAGGCTTTGGCACAGCTGGCCCATGCCGCCAAGGCCAGTTGCGCCAGCGAGGTGGCCCGCTGCATAACAGCAGCGCACGCACTGGAACTGCTGCTGGCAGACGCCGCCGGCCCGCGTGTTATTGAGCAGTTGGCCCGGCTTGCCATGCGTACGGCGCAAAAATTTTCGGGGCAGGCTGTATGTCTGCACCTTTTTCATACTGACGGCAGGGAATTATTGGCACTATGAAACAACAGGTCTCACTGCCCGGCTTTGCCGTGCCATCCCACACTTCCTCGGCTCCGGCAACGGAACACGCGGCGGGCCTTGCTGCCCCTACTGCCCATGCTCCAGACGCAGAACCGGCAAAGGATTTGGCGGCAGAACTGGCGGTAGAACTGGCCACAGAGATGGCGACAGAAATATCGCCAGACAGGCCTGTACAGCCAGTGCAAGAAGAGTCGCCCCCAAATATGGCTGCTACTGCCACGGATGACCTGCCGCTGTCAGAGGCAGAACAAGCCGCGCTCGATTCTGAAGAAGAAATCTCGGCCCTGCAGTCAAAGATTAGCCCAGAAACCGCGCCAGCCCCAGCGCCAGTTTCCGCGCCAGCCCCAGCGCCAGTTTCCGCGCCAGTTTCCGCACAAGCGTCTGCGCCTACCACGATGGGTGGCGGCACGTCCGAACAGGACGACTGGCCGCCCATGGCAGAAATGTTACAGTCTTTCTTCGTCTTTGAGCCCACCATCGCCCAGCCCGAACCCATCACGGTCATGGGGCTCGACTGCGCCCGTCCGCGCGGTCTGGCTGGCCTTGCCGAAGCCCAGCGCCAGCTTGCGGAACAGGCCGACGTAATCTGCGCAGGCCGCGCACTGCTTGAAGAATTTTCTGGCCGCAGCCTCTCAACTGACGCAGATACCACGGAAAGCGCCCACAACCCCGATTCACAATACCCGGCCCTCAAGGCCCGCCTGCTGCCCCTCAGCACACCGCTTGAGCCCGTGCTCACCCGCCTGAGTCAGTTACGGGCCGCTGGCGAACGCGTGCTGGTGCTGGCAGACGGCGACCCCCTGCTTTTTGGCATTGGCGCAACCCTTGTGCGCCGCCTTGGCCCCACATCGGTACGGCTGCTGCCTGCAGTAAGCTCGTTGCAACAGGCGTGTGCGCGTCTTTCACTGCCGTGGCACAAGGTAATCTGCCTTTCACTGCACGGGCGCGACGACCTGCGCCCCCTCAACGTGGCCTGCGGCAAAAACGCACCGCTCTGCATCCTTACCGACGCGCGCATGTCGCCCGATGTGCTGGCCCGCCACCTGCTCGACAGGGGTGTTGACTGGTTTGAGGCACACATATTTGAACGCATGGGCGCAGCCGACGAAGAAGTCAGCCACCTAAGCCTTGCCGATGCCGCCAGCCGCGAATTTGGCCCTGCCTGCACCATGGTACTGGTTCCTGCCGCGCCTGCGCGCCGCCCCTATTTGGGGCTTGAGGCAGACCAGCTCGCGGTTGACCGGGGCTTGATCACCAAAAAACCTGTGAGGGCAGCGGCTTTGGCCCTGCTACGCATTGAGGCCGGGCATGTGGTGTGGGATTTGGGCTCTGGATCAGGCGCTGTGGCCCTTGAAGCATCGGTGCTGGCGCACGAGGGGCGCGTAATTGCGGTTGAACGGTCTGCCGGTCGCGCCATGGGCATTCAGGAAAACCGCCGCCGCTTTGGCGCTGCCAATGTGGAAGTGCGCCTTGGTCAGGCCCCGGACTGTCTGCCCGGTTTGCCAGACCCGCAGCGGATTTTTATTGGCGGCGGCCTGTCCGGCGATGACGGCGATGACATTCTGGGCCACGTGTGTCTGCGTTTGCCTGTGGGTGGGCGCGTGGTGGTTAGCTGCGTACTGCTCGACAGCTTCAGCCTGTGCCGCCGCTTTTTTGAAGATATGGGCTGGCCCGTAGAAATTTTGCAAATTTCTGCCGCCGAGGGCAAAACGCTGGGAGGCGATGTGCACCTCTCAGCCATGAACCCTGTCTTTTTGCTGGCCGCCCAAAAACCCGCGCCTGCCCCCATCCAGTCTGGCGCACAACAGCCCGAAGGCAGGTAAGCCATGGATGCCGCAACGCGCGCCGGGGTTGCACCCGGCACTGTTACCTTTGTTGGAGCTGGCCCCGGCGACCCAGACCTTATGACCATCAAGGGACGCAAAGCCATTGAAGAGGCCGCCCTTGTGCTCTACGCAGGATCGCTTGTTCCGCGCGAGGTTGTGGCCTGCGCCGCACCGCAAGCCATGGTAGTGGATTCTGCACCGCTGACACTTGAGCAGTGCCACGCCCTTGTACGCGCCACCGCACTTGAAGGCCGCCCTGTGGCCCGCGTGCATACGGGCGACCCCTCGCTTTACGGTGCTCTGCGTGAACAGGCGGCCCTGCTAAACGCCGATGGCATTCCGTGGCGGGTGATACCGGGTGTTACCGCCGCCTGTGCCGCTGCCGCCGCTGCGGGCATAACCTTTACCGTGCCAGAGGTGACCCAAAGCCTCATTATCAGCAGGCTTGAGGGCCGCACCCCGGTTCCCGCACGCGAGCACCTGCACCTGCTGGCACAGCACAAGGCCTCCATGGCCGTGTACCTTTCTGCCGCCTCGGCTCAGGCACTGCAAGACGAACTTTCGCGCAGCCTACCGCCAGAAACCCCTGTGTTCTGTGCCCACATGGTCAGCTGGCCAGAAGAACAGCTGTACTGGACCACCCTTGGTGAGCTTGCCCAGTGTATCACCAGCCACAACCTTACCCGGCAGAC
>CAYPRZ010000028.1:0-20099 GCA_964413315.1 uncultured Desulfovibrio sp.
CCTTGCCCAGCAGTGCGCTGGAAACCAGCACAGACAGGCCTTCCACAGTTTCCCAAGCAACGCCGTAGCCGCCCACATCGGCGTTGCCGCCGTATTGCTTGAGAAAAATGACGTTGATCTTGTTGTAGAACATGGCGCAACCGGCCATGCAGGTAAAAATCAGGCCGTGCTTCATGTGCCGCGCCAGATCCTTCATGCCTTCCACACCCACACCTGCCAAGGGGTTGCGTTGTAAGGCCATCAGGGCAAATACAATGCACAACACTGATTCAACAGGCTTATACAGGGCAATGGCAATGGGCGGTGCGCCAAGCACCACACACCCTATGCCAAAACCAATACCCAACAGGGCAGAAGGCACGCGAATGCGCATCTCCACATCCTGTCGGCCACGCGCCTGACATAGGGCAAAAAAGGAATCGCTGACGCCATCAAGACCAAGGCCAGCCGCAATACACATGACCACAAGCCGCAGCTCTGGGGTGTAGTTTTGCCAGCCAGTTACCAGCCATGTTGTGGCTAGGGCTAGCAACAATACTGTCAGCTTGAGCCAGGTTACTTCGCCCAGCAGGGCTACGGGCCGTCCCTCACGACGGGCAAATGTGGAAAGAAGAAAATCGTTGAGCCCCACGTCGGCTACCGTTTTTACGAGGTAGCCAAACGTGAGCGCCAGCACCACCTGCCCCAGAATATCGGGGCTGCGGCGTGCCAGTAGAATGGTAAAAGCGGTCCACGCCAGGTCGCGCGTCCATTGCGCACCCAGAATGTACCCCAACCTGCGGGGGATGCTTTTCAGCTTCATGAAGGAGGCTTACCTGCTCCCCTTAAAACGCACCACTGCCTTAAAGCCAGGCTTGAGCTCCAGGCTGGGATTGGGAACAGTGATTTCAACCGAATAGTACGAGGGGTTAGACACACTCATATCACTGGAAACCCACGAGATTTCATTCACCTTGCCGACAAATTTTTTGCCGTTCAGCGAGGGAATCTCAACCTCTACAGAGTCACCAGCCTTGATGCCGCTGACTTCAGCCTCATACACGGGAACCTGTATCAGCACGGGGTCAAGCTTGCCCACGCGGATGGGCGTTGAATTGGCTGCAAGCAGCGAACCTTCATAGAGGGTGGCGTCAAGCGAAAGCACATATCCGTCAATGGGCGAGGTCAGGGTAAGCGACGCAGGCAGGCGTTCGCCTTCCTTAATGGGCGTACCAAAATAACCGCTCAGCTCTTCAAGCCGGGCAGAAAAGTTCTTTTCAGACTTTTGAATGGTGACCTTTAAAAGCTCAATACGACGCTGCAAGGAATGCACATCGTCTTCAAGCCTGCTTGAAGCCTGAGCAGACCCCAGACCCGATGCTGCAAGCTGACGGGCCTTGTTGCGCTGGGCCGCTGTTTCGGCAAGGCGGCGCTCAAGATCAAGCACCTGCCCCTTAAGGTCTTCAGTCGCTGCACCGGTGGTCACTTCGCGCTGCAACACGCGTTCGGCTTCTTCCTGAAGGTGGTAACGCATAAGCGGGGCGCCCTTGTCCACAGCCTGACCGGGCTTGACCAGCACGTCGTCCACCACAGCGTTGAATGGCACAGGTATGGCACGGGTAACGGTTGTAACAACCTTACCCGTCAAAATCGTAGCGCCTGCGCCAATGGAGCCTTCAGCAGCCCCCGCCACACCCGCAACAGCCACCAGCCCGGCAGCCATTACGGTAACGGACAGGGCAGCCGCCATGACGGCGCGGCTTAGCGCGCCCACCACGGTACTATCCTGCCTATTCTGCATATTCGGCATTACAGCACCTCCTTGGCGGGAAGCCCAAGAAACCGCTGCGACAGCGAATTGGAAAGATCCATCCACTCAAGCATGGCCAGCTTATAATCAAGATCGGCATTGATATAGGCAATACGGGCCTGAACCATGTCTTCCTGCTTGGTGGCCATGTCGGGCAGCTGCACGATACCTTCATGGAAAGAAATCTGCGATTCCTTGAACTGCATGCTGGCGGTATCCAAACGGGTTTTGGCAAGTTTGCGCTCAGTCTCGGCAAGGGCAACGCGCTGTTCGCACTGCAACCACTTGTTGGAGTAGTCTGTACGCTTTCGGGCCAGTTCGTGGAAAGCCTGAGCCTTGGTCATACGGGCAGTCTGCACTCCACGGTACCTGCGACCCCAGTCAATCAGCGGGAAGTCAAAAGTCAAGTGCAGAAACGTGTCTTCCCTGCCGTTGTTTGGCTGATACTGACCAGCGGGGGGATTATTGTTTACGGCAATGCTCATGGTCGGCACATACTGAGCCCATGCAACCAT
This sequence comes from uncultured Desulfovibrio sp., assembly GCA_964413315.1. Lineage (GTDB taxonomy): Bacteria > Desulfobacterota > Desulfovibrionia > Desulfovibrionales > Desulfovibrionaceae > Desulfovibrio. The sequence goes on from CAYPRZ010000028.1 coordinate 2,305, forward strand.
GATATTGTAATCACTCAACTTTACCTGACCGCGCATCAACAGCTCGTCTTCCGTGGCGGGCCAGCGCTCATCCCATGTCAGCTTGTGGCCGTCAAACCCGGCAAGCACAGAGTCGGCACTCTTGGTGTCCACCTCAAGGCGTTGCTGGGGTTCAACACCGGCAAGTATCTTGAGCTGGGTACGCTGGATGATTTCTTTCATCCTTGTCTGTTCCAGCTTGAGCTCAAGCTCGCGCTGGTGCTGAATGGCTAGATTGAGCGACACGCCCTGACGGCCATCCACGGCTTCGACCTTCTGCCAGTAGGCCACAAGCTCCTTGCCCAAGGGCAGCAGTTCCTTCTGCGCGTCAACGATTTTTTGCTGTGCCTGAAGCTGCAAATACGCTTCGCCAATCTTGCTGATGGCCTTGCCCACGGCCTTGCGGTGGGTAGAAATGGCCAAGTTGACCATGGCGGTCTGCACCTGATGCTCAAAATAGGTGGCCATGGGGTTGGGGAAGGCGGCTGAAAACCCCACGCGCATACGGGTTTGCCCGTAATCGCTGGGAGTATTGGAATTGTCCATGTTATACCGGGTCACATTGTTAGACACGGTAAACTGCATGTGCGGTTCTGGCAGGTACTTCCACACGGCATCGGTCTGCGCAAGGCGCTTGATTTCAATGTTAACTGCGCTGTTGACCAAGGCAGGCGACTGCTGAATGGTCAGGAATACGCAATCTTCAAAAGAAAAGACCTTCTTGGGATCGTACAGATTGGGCACGGCGGCTTCGAGCTTTTCCTTGTTTTCAACCGGCACACCAGGAGCCTCCTGAAGCCAGTGCTTGGCAGGAAGCTCCGGAGATTTAACCCCGGCTTTTTTGGAACAGGCCCCGGCCAGCAGTGCGGCTGAAAGCATCAGCAGCAGAAAAAGACGTGTGGTAAGTTTTGCTTGCGCAGTGAGCATCTGGCACCCTTTGCGTAGTTGCGTTGGCCAACGCTGAGCAGATTGTGTGTTTATGTCGATGGAGTCAGGGCTGACGCAAGTCCTGCCCGATCACACCGGTCAAATTCAAGATGATGTATGGTCAAAAAAACAGTTCCCGTCTGATCAACCACCTGCGCGTCAAATCGGCGCAAGCGCTTGGCAGACCATGATCGCTTCATAAGCACCTGTAATGGGCCATTGGCCGGGGCAGCACCAATACGAATAAAGCCCACGGCATGCAGCCGCCACGATTTCATGGCCTCGGCCATGGCGGCAGTGTCATCAAAACGCTTGGAGTATTCAGATGTTATGGCAAGCCGCGCGGTTTGCATTACACCCTCTACCACAAGCATATCGTCTTTATACCCAGAATCAAGGCCGGGGGCAATGCACTGCTGCGGCAGATTCAGCGTAGCGGTATACAAAGTATCTGGCAACGCGGCAAAATTGTCTACCAAATGCCACTCTGCCCCCAAACCCGCAGCAGAGTAGTAGCCCGATACATCCGCAGTACTTTCTGGCGTGCAGTCAGCAACCGGGCCAGCCACGGGCATATCAATACCCAGCGGACGCACTTCGTTGCGATGCGCAGCAAGCCAAACCATGCCCTCACACACTGGCGCATACTGGGCCGTATGCCGACCGTTTGGCGTCAGCCCGCGCACAGAAAGCACACCGTGGCACATGCGGGTCATCATTTTTTCCTGCACCAGCCACGGCTCGGCCTCGGTTGTAACGCGGCATTCGCGGGTGACACCGGGGGCAAGCTCTGGCGCGTCAAAAAAACGCAGGTCGCAAAAGCCAGAGACCGTAAGCCACGGCAGGCATTGGCGTGCCCCTTCAAGCAGGGCGCTCAAGCTGCGGCATGTTGGCAGAGTGGGAACAGTAGCGCCAAGAGCATTGCCACTTTGCGCACCGTGGGTGGCAAGAGCTATATCCGCAAAACGAGAATAATGACAACTGCCCTGAAACAGTGTTGCCGTGGGGCGGTATGGCGGTAAAGGGTCAGGAAATACCAGTGAAAACTGATCCGAACAAGCGCACATGAGCTGCGAGGCCTCTGGCTCATGGCACAGTACCGAACCCGGCAGCAAACCCGATGCCGAGTCTTTCAGTGAGTCAGCCGATACATCGCTCAGCGAACCGGGGCGCGCCCAAATCACGCGGTGGGCCGTGCCACACAAAAGTTCGCGGGCTAGCATGTCGCCCCACTCGTCCAAGCTGGCCCGTTCCGGGCCGTGCAGCATGCGTATGCCGCGCACATCAAGGCCTTCCGCGCGGGCGGCATCCAGCACTCGGTCAAGGGGTGCGTCAAAAATACAATTTTCTGCTGCCGGGGCCAGCACGGATACGGTGCTGGCAAAACGCAAACCGTGGGGCAGAGCCGCGTCAAGAGCGGCTTGCAGCAGGTAGCCCAAATCTGGAGCTGTCAGGGCGCAGCCCTGTGTTTCAGACGAAGCCACCATGATACCCGCTGGCACAGACGGCACAAACAGCACACCGTCCACCCGCCCGTGCGCTGCCGCAAGAGCAGCTATGGCGGCCCGCACTTGACTGGCAGCCTGTGCGCTATCAGACCATTCAGCCGCATTGATGTTCAGGGGCACGAGCCGCGCCCCAGCTCTGGCAAGGGGCTGGCACTGATCGAGCAAAGGCTGCGGCACCGCGAGCACGCAGCCCAAGGGCGCAATGCCGCTCAGCAACCGTGGCAAAAGAGTAGTGTCCAGAACGCACAGCGCCAGCACATCGCCCGCTTGCACGTTCAGCCCTGCAGCACAGGGGGCAAGCGCCAGCGCTTCAAGGCAAACACTTTCTGCTGGCGCGGGCAAACCTGTCAGCGGTGCAAAGCGGCGCAATGGTTCCGCACACAGGCTGGCCGTAGCGCTGACTTTTTGTGCCGCGCCTTGCCCCTTGCTACCAGACGTAAAGGCCCCGCCTGAAAGCACTCTGGCCAAGTCGCCCACCGTTGAAACCTGCAACAGGTCTTCAAAATTGACGCTTATGCCCAGAGTCTTTTCCACTTCTTGAACAATCAGAGGAAAACGGCTGGAGCGTAAGGCAAGGTCGTACCGCAGATCCATCTCTGGGCGCAAATCCTCAACAGGCCTGCCGCTTGCCTGAGCCAAAATTTGCAACACCGCCGCCAAACTGCTCGCATACGATGCCGCTGCCGCAACGTCCGATTCCGATGCAGGGCAAGCATCCGTAGACGGCTGACTCGCCTCGGTCTTTTCCGCAGCAGTCTCACTCTGGGCCACAAAAGGCCGCAGACCGCAATGGGGTGCGGGTTTGCCCGCCAGCAAGCGCGATTCTTCGCCCGCCGACAGCGCACGAGCCTCTACAGCCTTGCGCGCGAGGTAACCAAGAGAGTACAGGCGGGCACAGGCCTGGCGCATACCTTCAACCTCGCGCCCTTTGCGGCCAACCGAGAAACACATGGCACGGGGCTCGTTGTCGGCCACCAGGCTGCACAGCGTATCCTGCGGGCCAAGCTCAAGAAAATTTCGTATGCCCTCACGGTTCCACATGGCATGCACGCTTTCTGTCCAGCGCACAGAATTCTCATCCAGATCGGCAATGTGCGTGCAGGTGGATGCGGCATCACCGGGATAGAACTGCGCGTCCATGCAGCTCAACATTGGTTTGGTGGGCGGGCTCATTTCAAGAGCGCTCAGGCGGCGCAGCGAAATATCGCGCAGCACGCGCATGCTGGGGTGATGAAAGGCAAGGCTCACATTGAGCACAATAGCGGGTATACGCCGCTTGCGCAGACTTTTGCGGGCTTCTTGCAGCACCTCACGCGGGCCGCTCAAAATAAACTGATGGGGCGTATTATAGTTGGAAACATAGAGGCCGGGCCATGTGGCGCAAGCCTCGTTGATGATATCCATATCGGCGTGCACGGCCATCATGCCTGTTTCGCGGGTGGCCCTTGCTTCCATTTCACCCATGTGCACAGCGCGTGTATCTATGATGTACCAAGCCACCTCTGGCTCGACCATGCCCGACACGCACAGCCCAATCATTTCACCAAGGCTGTGCCCGCAAAAGAGCGTGGGGCTCAGCCCCAACGACGCAAGGACGCTCCACTGGGCATATTCAAGCATGAACACATAGGGAAACTGCCAGCGCGTGAGGCTGATCTTTTCCACATCGGTTTCATCCATGAGGCCCAGAATGTCCCAGTCGGCCACAGCGGCAAGACGATCCATGGCCGCACGGGCCACGGGAAAATTGTCGTACAGCTCCCGCCCCATACCCAGCCACACTGAGCCAAGGCCGCAGCACATTACCGCCAGTGGCGGCACGCCTTCTGACCGCACGGGCGCGATCCACAGGCCACGGTCTTCCAGTCGGGCAAGATCGTTGCTATCGGGATTGGCTGGCAGGGCAAGCAGTTCTTGCCGCCATGCGGGGCTTACTGCACCAATGCGCCATTGTTGGCCCGCCTGATGCAAATTGGCGTAACGCACACCATCAAGAGCAATTTCGTCTTGATGCATGCCTTGTGCTGGATTTTTGGAGTCCTGACGCATATTTTAGTGCCTGTAAAGGGCCAAAGCCCGGCAACCTGAATAGTTCAGGGCAGGGCAAAAGGGGCATTTCAGCCAATTGGGTAACGGATTATGTTAATAGATAACTGCCATCTTGTCTAGCCAGCACCCGCCACACCCACTGCAAATTGCAAGCCCCCTGCACGGCTAATTGCCCGCAAATCAAGAACTGACGCCGCCGCAATCGTTGCTTGCCATAGCTTCTTGCTTTGGCTATATTGATTCCTTACAATGTTGCGCCTGCTGTTTGCAGCCCCCATTCGGTTTCACCGGTCAGGCTATTTTGGACAAATTTACGAGGATGAGGCATGAAGAACAACCATTCCTGTCAGGCTGGCCAAGAGGCGGCGCAAACTCCCGCCGCCGCCGAAAGCAGCGCTTCCGGATTCAACCGCACGCGTTCCAAGCTCGCCTTTGATCGGCTTGTGGAAATGGGAGCCAAGATGGGGATGGAAAATCCTCTGTTTCTTTGCCACGAACGTGCGGCCAAGGCCACCACGATCATTTCGGGCAAAGAATATCTCAACTTTTCCACATACGATTATCTGGACATAAACGGGCACCCAGAAATTACCGCTGCCGTTGCCGAAGCCGCCGCCATTTATGGCACGTCGGCTGGTGCCAGCCGCCTTGTGGGCGGCGAGCGCCCGCCGCACCGCGAGCTTGAGCAGGCTTTTGCCAAACTGTACGGCGTGGAAGACTGCATCGCCTACGTGAGTGGGCACGCCACCAACGTCTCCACACTGGGCTTTTTGTTTGGTCACCGGGACGCCATTTTCCACGATGGCCTGGCCCACAATTCGCTTGTGCAGGGCGCGCGCCTTTCCAGCGCAACCCGCTATTCATACGCCCACAATGATTGCGATGCCCTTGAAGAACTGCTCAAGGCCAAGCGCGGTGAGCACAAGCGCGCCGTAATCGTTACCGAGGGCCTGTTCAGCATGGACGGCAATATTCCCGATCTGCCGCGCATCATTGAACTCAAAAAGCGCTACGACTGCATGCTGCTGGTGGACGAAGCCCATTCGCTGGGCGTGCTGGGTGCCACAGGGCGCGGTGCGCACGAGCATTTCAACATCGACCCCACCGACGTGGACATGTGGATGAGCACCCTCTCCAAGTCCATGTGCGGTTGCGGCGGTTTTATTGCCGGTCGTCACGAGCTTATTGAATTCCTCAAGTACGGCTCTCCGGGCTTTGTTTTCAGCGTGGGCATGCCCCCCATCATTGCCGTGGCCTGCCAAAAGGCCCTTGAAATCATGCTGCGCGAACCAGAACGCGTGCACAAGCTGCAAAAAATCTCGCAGTTCTTTATCGAGTACGCTGCCAGCATCGGCCTTGATACGGGCGCAGCCCAAGGCTATGCGGTGGTTCCCGTCATGGTGGGCGACCCCATGGTTGCGGGCTTTTTGTCCAATGCGCTGTTCAAGCGCGGCATCTATGTGATGCCCATTACCTTCCCGGCTGTTAAAGAAGGCACAGACCGTCTGCGTTTCTTCCTTTCTGCCGCGCATACCGAAGACCATATCCGTCAGGCGCTGGACGCCGTGAAGGAAGAAATTCCCAAGGCTTGGGCCATTGTGGATGATTACAAGCGCGAGCACGCCAACGAGGGCGGCGAAGCCTAAATTCGTACGACCTCTGTGGTGGTTGAACTGTTGCCAGAGCGGGCGGTAATACGCCCGCTTTGCCGCCCAGTCAGGCGGCGAGATACGGCCTGTTCGCATTTATGGGTAGGCGGTGTGATCGTCTGCCATGCCGGGCCGTTGGGCCCGGCTCTTGTTTGCACCGGAGTAAACCATGACGCACATTACAGGCGCAGATGCAGACAAAGACGCATCAAAGCCGATGCCTGAAGATCTGCCGCTTATTGCATACGTTCTGCTTTGGTTTCCCCTTTCCTCTGAAACCTTCATTTTTCGCGAGGTCGTGCAGCTCATGGCGCGCGGTCTGCCCATACGCGCCTATACCATGTACGGCAAAAGCCTGAGTGGTTGCAGCGAAGAAATGCGCAACTTTTCCGGGCCGGTCGAGCGCATGGGCGTTGGCGGAACCCTGCGGATAATCAGGGCTTTTTTTCGGGCGCTTTCGGGCAGTCCGCTCAAAGTCTGGAGCCTCATGCGCAAGGGATTTTTTCACCGTATGCGCAACATGGAATCACTGGGCGAGAACCTGTGGTGCTTTATGGCGGGTTTTCTGCTTGCCGAGCTGTGCTTGCGTGATGGCGTAAAACTCATCCATTCACCATGGGCCAATGGGCCCGCCACGGCAGCGTGGGTGGCCTCGCGCCTCACGGGGATTCCTTTTGCCTTTACTGGCCGGGCGGGCGATATTTATCCTCAGGATGGCCTGCTGCACGAAAAATCAACCGATGCTCTTTTTATCCGCACCAACAACCACGCCAATGTGAACTGGCTGCGCAGCTTTTGCCCCAAGGGGCAGGAAAGCAAGGTGCACGCCATATACAACAGCCTTACCTTTACACCCAAGGGGCAGTGCGCCGTCAGCATGCGCCCGCCATACCGGCTGCTGGCCGTGGGACGCTTTGCGCGCACCAAGGGCTTTCCTGATCTGCTCACAGCCATGGCCCGCCTCAAGCGCGAGAATATCCCCGTAAGCCTCACTCTCGTGGGCGATGGACGCTGGCGGCTCAAACTCAAGGGCATGCGTGACCGCATGGGCTTGCAGAACATTGTGCATATGCCCGGTTTTATTCCGCACGACCAGATTTGCGGGTACATGCTCGACCACGACATGCTCATCATGCCAAGCGTGGTGCATTCCAACGGCGACCGCGACGGCATCCCCAACGTGATCATGGAAGCGCTTTCGCACCGCATGCCCGTTATTGCCACCGATGTTTGCGGCATCTCAGAGGTGATTATCAATGGTGAAACGGGGTTGCTCACGCCGCAGCGTGATCCCCGCGCACTGGCCGACGCCGTGCGCCACATGGTTGAAGACCGCGAGCACGCCAGCCGTATGGCCGAAGCGGGACGCGCCCGCGTGGAAAAGATGTTTGACCGCGAAAACAACATTTCTGCCCTGCTGCGCCTGTACGTGGATGAGAGCCGCCAGTACTGGCGCACCAATGGCGGCAAGGGCGATAGCCACGCTGCCCAAAGCAGCGTCCACGGCCACATGGGATCGGGAGCAGCGGGTCACGCATGAGCGCAAAGCAGCCGCTCTATCTGGTTGTAAGCCTAGATGTTGAAGAGGAAGGGCTCTTTGGCGGCCACTATGCCCGCCGGGGTTTTTCCACTCACAACACCGCCAGCCTCAAAGACCTGGCCCCCTTTTGCGGCATGGGCATACGCCCTACCTTGTTTTGCGCCCACAGTGTGCTGGCTGACCCGGCTTCGTGCGAAACACTGGCATGGCTGCGCGACCAGCACCATGCCGAAATTGGGGCTCACCTGCACCACTGGAACACCCCGCCGCTGACTTTGGACGGCAATGACCATACCCTGCCCGACACGGCGGAACGGGTTCCTGCCGCCGCAGTACCATCGGCTCTTTTTTCTACAAAACTGGCTGCACTTATGAAAGCTGGCAAGACCCTGCAAAGCCAGCCGCTAACTTCCTTCCGCATGGGCAGATGGGATCTGCACCGCAGCCACTGGCCCCTGCTTGCCGCTGCGGGCATTCTTTGCGATGCCTCGGTGCGGCCCCTGCACAGCGCAAGCTCCTCCGATTTTGGGCCAGACCACTTTGACGCCCCCGGCAATCCATATTGGGTAAACGCTGGGCAGAGCCCTATTTTTGAAGTTCCGCTGACGGTCACGCCGCTCTTGCCGCAGCTGCCAGAGCTCGTGGGGGCCTTACCCAGCCCCCTTGCCGCCAAGGTTCGCGCCAGTCTCAAAACATGGGGAGCGCTGGCCTTGCTGCCCGTCTACCACCCCTTGTGGGCCATGTGCGCCATCACCAAACTGTACGCGGCGCGCGGCGGACGCGTGCTTTCGCTGACTTGGCATTCGTCCGAGATGATGCCCGGTTGCACCCCCCACCTGCCCAATGCCGCAGCTGTAAATAAATTTACCCGCAAAGTTGGCGACTGGCTCAACTGGCTGCACCGCCACTACAGCGTGCGCAGCCTGACCATGGATGAACTGCGCCGCGAACTGGGCCCCACTGCCCCCACCCTTACGGGCAAGGGCGATTGGACCTACAGCCCAGCAACGCACTAAAATAGCAGTTTTTGTAATCAAAAATAACAGTTATTGACCATATCGAACAGAGAAGCGGAACAGGGCCAATACCCAGCAACCTGCTGAGAAAGCCCGCCGCACTTGGAGAAAACCATGCCGGAAACCAGCACCCAGGCCCCCCACCCCGCCTTCAAGACGGGACTGCCGCATGTGGCCTACGTTCTGCTGTGGTATCCCTTGTTCACACAGCCCTTTATTTTTCGTGAAGTAGAAGGCCTCAAAGGCCTGTTGCCGCTTTCGGTATACAGCCTGTACGGCCCCAATCTGCGGCACTGCTCCAACGAGATGCGCGCAGTTGCGGGCGAAACACAAACCTACGGTATCCGTTCGCTGGGCCGGGTGCTGGGCGAAAGTCTGCGCCAAGCCCTGCTGCACCCGCTGCGCACCGGGCGGCTCTTTCGCAAGGCAATCTTCCGCCATTGGCGCAGCTGGGAAACCTTGGGCGAAAACCTGTGGGCCTTCTGCGCAGGCATGTATCTGGGCCGTTTGTTTCAAGAATCTGGCATAGACATGATTTACGCACCTTGGCCCCGTGGCACGGCCACTGCCGCTTGGGTTGCCTCGCAGATAGCTGGCGTGCCCTTTGCCACGGCTGCGCGCGGCGACAATCTGGAGCCAGCCGACCCGGATCTTGGCGACAAACTCACCGCTGCTTTCTTTGTGCGTGCCAATAACGAGGCCGACAAAAACCGTATAGAAGTTTTTGACAAGGGTCAGGCGCAGGGCAAGGTTGAACTTATTTACAACAGTCTCACCCTGCCCCCTTTACCACCCACAGAAAAAACTGAAGAACCGCATGCCCTGGCTCAAGAGGCGATTCCTATGGACCGCCCAGTGCGTCTGCTGGCCCTTGGCCGTTTTGACGTTACCAAGGGTTTTGACGTGCTTATCAAGGCTTGCGGTATTCTGCGCGACAAAGGGCTTGATTTCAGGCTTACGCTTGCCGGCGGTGGCGGTGCCGTAATGGGTCTTGGCCGCATGGAAGCAGAAATTCTGCGCCTGCGCGAAAGTCTGCAACTGGAAGACCGAGTGCTGCTGCCGGGCATTATTTCGCACAATGAGCTTCCGCGTATACTGGCCGAGCACGACATCTTCGCAGCGCCCTGCGTGGTGCACGTATCTGGCCGACGCGACGGCATCCCCAACACGGTTATCGAAGCTTTGGCCTACGGCCTGCCCGTGGTAAGCACCACGGTCAACGCCCTGCCAGAGGTGGTGATAGACGGTAAAACAGGCCTTGCAGTAGCCCCCAACAATCCCTCAGCCCTCGCCGACGCCCTGCTCCGCCTTGCCAACAACGCCCACCTTGCTCAAACCTTGGCGCGCAACGGCAAGCACCTTGCGGCAGACATGTTTGACCCCACCCGCAATAATCAGCGGCTGGCAGATATATTTATCAAACACTATACGATCTGGAAGAAAAAATGTGCGGCATAGCGGGCATTTGTCAGATAGATGCCACCCCCCTCACGCCTGAGGCGGGGCAGTGGGTCAAGGCCATGACCGACCGCATGGCCCATCGCGGGCCCGACGGTGAGGGCCAGTGGAGCCACGGGCCGGTGTGTCTGGGGCACAGGCGGCTTTCCATCATCGACCTTTCCGGCGGCGGCCAGCCCATGCACAGCGCTGACGGCCAGCTCTCCATCACCTTTAACGGTGAAATATACAACTACGCCGAGCTCAAGCAGCAGCTCACGGCCCTTGGGGGTCGTTTTCAGACCAATTCGGATACCGAGGTCATTCTTGAGGGCTACCGCATTTGGGGGCCAGACTGCCTTGCGCGCTTTGACGGCATGTTTGCCTTTGCCCTGTGGGACAACCAGCAGCGCCGCCTCTTTTGCGCGCGCGACCGTTTTGGCAAAAAGCCCTTTTTTTACACTGTGCAGCATGGCAGGCTCTATTTTGCCTCTGAACTTACGGGCATCGAGCAGCTCAAGCATCTGAGCCTGAGCACCGATCCTCAGGCCATCATGCGCTATCTGGCGTATGAATACGTGCCCACGCCCAACAGCATGTATTCCGAGGTGCAGAGCCTGCCCCCCGCCCACATGCTGCTGGTGCAGGAAGGCAGCGTGCGCATTGCCAGATACTGGGACATGCCCCTGCCAGACGAATCTGACCGCCGCAGCGATGAAGAACTGTGCGAAGAACTGCGCAACCTTTTGGCCCGTGGTGTACGCCGCCGCATGGTCAGTGATGTGCCGCTGGGTGTCTTTCTTTCCGGCGGTATTGATTCCTCCATCGTGGCAGGGCTCATGGCGCGCCAGTCGCCCACTCCCATCAAGACTTTTTCCATCGGCTTCACCGAAGCCAGCTACGATGAATCGCGCTATGCCCGCATTGTGGCCAAGGCCTTTGCAACAGACCACCACGAACGTGTGCTCTCTGCCGAGGAATGTGCCGACACCCTGCCCGGCATCATCAGCCGCATGGACGTGCCCATGGCCGATGCCTCGGTGGCGCCCACATGGCTGCTCTCTGGCGTTACGCGTGAAAAGGTCACAGTGGCTCTGGGCGGCGACGGTGCGGACGAGCTCTGGGCAGGCTATGAGCACTATATCGGCTTCAAGGTTGCCCAGTGGTACAACGCCGCCCCTGCTGCCCTGCGCAAAAAGATCATAGAACCACTGGCTGGCATGCTGCCCTCCTCTGCCGGGTACATCAATCCGCGTCTGGCTGTAGCCACATTTTTGCGTGCGGCCCACGCTCCGGCATGGCAACGCGTGCAAACCATGCTCACGGCCTTTACGCCTGAAATGCAGGAATCAGTGCTTGATGCGGGCTTTAAGGCACAGCAGCCCGGTTTTCTTGCGCCGGATGTGCTCTTTGCCCCCACACGCGAGCAGTACGAGCACTGGCAGCCCATGAGCGCAGCCTCGCCTCTGGCGCGGGCCTTTCATGTCTATGCCCGCCAGTTCATGCTCGACGATATTCTGGTCAAGGTTGACCGCTGCTCCATGCTGCACAGCCTTGAAGTGCGCGCGCCCTTTCTTGACAAGGACGTGGCGGAATTTGCCGCCCGCCTGCCCATCAGCAAAAAACTGCACGGCTTCAAGCGCAAGTGGCTGCTCAAAAAGGCCTTTGCCGATCTGCTGCCCGATGAAATTCTGTACCGCAACAAGCGCGGCTTCCAGATACCTGTAGCCCAGTGGCTGCGCGGACGCATGCGCCCGCTTATGGAAGACCTGCTGGACGAAAGCGCCCTGAAGGCTCAGGGCATATTCAACTATCAGGCTGTTCGCGCCCTGATGGACGAGCACATTTCTGGCAGGGCTGACCTGCGCAAGCCCCTGTGGACCCTACTGGTGTTTCAGCTTTGGTGGCGGGCACGCCATCCCTGATCCAAACCTTCTTGCCACCACGGCCAGAGTGCTTATAATGTAAGCAGCCTGCGGCAATAACCGCTGCAAAATATTGCTTGAGAGGAAAACGCATGACCAGCCAGATCAAGACTGTTTTTCTGCTTGCCCTGCTTTCCGCCATCATAATCATGCTCGGCGGTCTGATGGGTGGCCGCACAGGTGTAGTACTGGCCTTTGGCCTAGCCCTGATCATGAATGTGGGCAGCTATTGGTATTCTGACAAAATCGTGCTCTCCATGTACAACGCGCGCGAGCTTGCGCCTGAAGAAGCCCCCTACTTGCATAAGATTGTAGAAGAGCTTGCCCACAATGCGGGCATTCCCAAGCCACGCGTGTGTGTCGTGCCAGAGGAAGCCCCCAATGCCTTTGCCACTGGCCGCAACCCCGAAAATGCCGTGGTTGCTGTTACCGAGGGCATAATGCGTCTGCTTTCGCCCGAAGAACTTCGCGGCGTTGTGGCCCATGAAATTGGCCACATTGTCAACCGTGACATCCTTATCCAGACCATCGCGGGTGTCATGGGCTCGGCCATTGTGACCCTTGCCAATATTTTTCAGTTTACTGCCATTTTTGGCGGCGGCAACCGTGATGAAGAAGGCGGCGGGGTCAACCCCATTGCCGCCATTGCCATGGCGCTGCTGGCTCCCATGGCTGCTGGCCTTATTCAAATGGCCATATCGCGTTCGCGCGAGTATCTGGCAGACGACACTGGCGCAGAGCTGTGCGGCCAACCCTTGGCCCTTGCCGGTGCGCTGAACAAACTGGGCATGGCCAGCGGTCAGATCCCCATGCAGGAAGGCAACCCCAGCACGGAACAAATGTTCATTGTTACTCCCATGTTCGCTCACGGCGGCATGGCAAGCCTCTTCAGCACCCATCCGCCACTGGAAGAGCGCATTGAGCGTCTGCGCGCAATGGCTGCTTCCCGGCGCTGAAACCACAGCACATGAGGTCGATAATGTACGCACGCCTTATTTGCATTGCCCTGTTGGGCCTCGCGCTGGTAGCCTGTACCAAGGGCCAGCCCAGCCAGGATGCCGCATCAGCCGCCCCGGTTGAGCCCTGCCCCTTAGTGTACACCTATGCCCCTGGCAACTACATTGTAGACATTGCCAGCGGCTCGGAAGTACTACTCGACCCTGGCGTGCAGGAATTTGACCTGTTCTGCTCACCTAGCGATGCACGCGCTGCCGTAAACGAAGCCCTGCGGCTTGGCATACTGACAGAAGGCGACTGGCGTATTTATCGTGTGGAAGGCAGCATGGAAGAGATAGGCCAACGGCTGGGAAAAAACCAGCACACCCTTGCGCGCATGACCCAGATTGTGGATTGGGTGGCCGAGAATCCCTAGCCACTAATGCCTTTGGTATCAACAAAAATCCCGGTGCGTTGCGGCACCGGGATTTTTTGCATGCAGGTGAAACCTAGTTTTTGCGAAAGACCAACGTCATCATATTGCCCCAAAAAGGCGGTGAAGACTCACAGGGCTCCTGCCCATGTTTTCTGGCCTCCACGGCCCTGCTGACGGCCTGAATGTCCTTTTCAGGTTTGGCGTATGGTGTTTCTTCATAAAAAAATGTCTGACCAACAGTGGCGCAGCCCAAGGCCGCAAATTCGCCTGCCAGCGATTGCGGCGTGTAGCCCACACAGTCACAGGGGGTCAGACTGAAGCGAAACTTTTTGCCAAAAACCTGATGGCAAAAAGACTCCATATTGGGCTGCGCTGTAACATAGATCAGGCCGCCGGAAGCGAGCAACGAGGCAGCCTTGGTGAAAAAATCGCGCGGTGCATGCACATATTGCAATACACCGCGAAAGATAATCAGGTCGAAGCCAGGTTCTATGTCCAGCTCAGGAAAATACCCTTCCTGCACAGGGTACTTTTGGGCCGCCCGTAGAGCTGCTTCGTGGCCAAATTCTACGCCGTGGCATTCGTGCCCTGCTGCGGCAAACATGTCCAAAAACAGCCCGTCCGCGCAACCCACATCAAGCACCTTGGCCTTGGGTTTTAAAAACTGCGCGATATACTCGTAATCCACCACATACATACGCTGGCGCTGCGCACACTCCTCTTCCACCGCGCTGTGTTCGCGGTTCTGATAATCCTGCCAATATGCCGAAAGACCAGCCTGATTGAGGCGATGGTCGCAATAGTATGTGCCGCAAGCACACTTTTGCGCCATTATGCCTTTGCCAGCCACATAGGCGGTTTGGCTTTGCTGCCCTCCGCAAACCGGGCATACATTGACTTTTTCCAGATAACACTGAGCAAAAAAATCTCCTTCCATAAAATCCTCCGCACAATAAGCCTAAAACGCGTTTTTCGATAAGTCCAGCAATGCTAGGCATACCGGAATAAAAACACGTTGGATCAGGCTTTGCCACGCGCGGCCCACATTACCATGGCCGTGTGGGCTTTAAGACACCAAAGGCCCGCGCTGCTCGGTAATACCAGAACAGGACGGGCCTTTAACAGGCAACGCTGCAAATGTGCAGCAAAAAGACTTATGAACGGTAGTCGGAATTAAGGCTCACATATTCGTGACCAAGGTCGGAAGCCTGAAAATTATAAAAGCCCGTGTCGCCGCCCAGGTCAATTTCTACCTGCACATCCTTGGCCTTGAGCAGTTCGGCCAAAGCATCTTCCTGATCTTCGTTGACCGGGCATCCCTTGCGGAAACGCTCAATGCCGCAGAGTTTCATGCTCACCTTGGTGGGGTCAAACTTTGCGCCGCTGTAGCCCACGGCAGTGACAATACGGCCCCAGTTGGCATCGCCGCCGTAGATGGCGGTTTTGACCAGCTGCGAATGCCCAACGCTGCGGGCCACGGTGCGTGCCTCATCATCGCTGGCAGCGCCGGTAACGGTGATGTGGATGACCTTGCTGGCCCCTTCGCCGTCCATAACCAGCATGTGCGACACCGTACCCAAAATGTCGGTCAGGGCTACCTCCAGCAGGGCCAGATCAGCCTCGCTTTGGGCCACCACGCCAGAAGCACCGTTGGCAAGGCCCAAAATGGTGTCATTGGTTGAGGTATCGCCGTCGACGCTCACGCGGTTAAAGGTCTTTTCCACAGCGCGGCCAAACATGGCCTGCCACGGTTCACGTTCCACCTTGGCATCGGTAAGGGCCACGCAGAGCATGGTGGCCATGTTGGGGCAGATCATGCCCGCGCCCTTGGCCATGACCGTAAGGCGCACGGTGCCGCCCGCAAGTGTCACCTCGCGCATGGAAAACTTGGGAAAGGCATCGGTGGTCATAAAGGCCCGCGTAAAGCCCTCGGCATCGCGCGTGCCGATATTTTTGATCAGAGAGGGCACGGCTTCAAGCCACAAATCCATCTTGAGGTGCGCGCCCACAACGCCCGTGGAAAGGGGCAAAATTTCATCGGCTTCAAGCCCGGTCATCCCGGCAACCATGGCCTGAGTGGCACGGCAGTTGGCAAGGCCTTCGTCGCCGGTGCAGGCATTGGCCTGACCGGAATTGGCAAGCACTGCGCGGGCCGTACCACGTGTAGCCAGTATTTCCTGACAGACCAGCACGGGGGCGGCTTTGAACAGGTTTTGGGTAAACATGCCCGCCAGTACGGCGGTCTTGTCTGAAACTATAATGCCAAGATCATCGCGGCCGGCCTTTTTAAAACAAGCCGCCGCTGCTCCGGCCCTGAAACCCTTTGGCAGATCGTCCTGCATCGCCTTCTCCATACTATCGTTGACTGTGCCGCGCGTGCTTTGGCGGTTCCAACGCCGCGCGATATAACCAATACCTGTTGCGTCAGAGCAGAATACCTTTAAAAAAGTGACAGTGCTCAAGGTGCAGAATGCACTTTTACCGCGCACTCAACAACCGCAAATTTGCCCCTACAATGCAAGACGGGGGAGGAAACTGTTACGCTTCCTCCCCCGCCGTATAAAGCTATGTGCGGCTATGCCGCACAATTCAGACTATGTGCGGCTCTTCTGAATTTCTTCAGCAATGGCAGCGGGCACGCGTTCGTAGTGGTCGAACTGCATGGTGAAGGTGGCGCGGCCCTGAGTGCGCGAACGCAGGTCGGTGGCGTAGCCAAACATGGCGGAAAGCGGAACCTGAGCGCGAACGCTCTGGGCGCCGCCAGCGCGGGCTTCCATGCTCTGCACGCGGCCACGGCGGCCGTTAAGGTCGCCCATGACGTCGCCAAGGTATTCTTCAGGGGTAACCACTTCCACGTCCATGATGGGTTCGAGCAGCACAGGGGTAGCCTTGCGCATGCCGTCCTTGATGGCCATGGAACCGGCCACATAGAAGGCCTGTTCGGAGGAGTCGACTTCGTGGTACGAACCGAAGATCAGCTTGACCTTCACGTCCACCACGGGGAAGCCAGCGAGCACGCCAGCCTTGAGGGCATCATTGATACCCTTGTCAACAGCGGGGATGTATTCCTTGGGAATAACGCCGCCGGAGATGCCGTTGATGAACTCATAGCCGTTGCCGGGGTTGGGTTCAATCTCGATAACAACGTGACCGTACTGACCGCGACCACCAGACTGCTTGGCGTACTTGAGGTCCGACTTGGCAGGCTTGGAGATGGTTTCGCGGTAGGCAACCTGGGGCTTGCCCACGTTGGCGTTCACGTTGAATTCGCGGGTAAGGCGGTCAACGATGATTTCCAGATGCAGCTCGCCCATACCGGCGATCAGGGTCTGGTTGGTTTCATCGTCGCCCTTCACGCGGAACGAAGGATCTTCCTTGGCCAACTTGTTCAGAGCGGCAGAAAGAGCGTCGCGGTCGGCCTTGGTCTTGGGCTCAATGGCCACTTCGATAACCGGATCAGGAATGTTCAACGATTCCAAGATCACTTCGCGCTTTTCGTCGCACAAGGTGTCGCCGGTAGAGGCGTTCTTGAGGCCCACGAGAGCAACGATGTCGCCAGCGCCAGCCCATTTCACGTCTTCACGCTTGTTGGCGTGCATCTTAAGGATGCGGCCGATGCGTTCGCGCTTGCCGGTGTTGGCGTTGTACACGGTCATGCCGGATTCGAGGAAGCCGGAATAAATACGGAAGAACGAAAGGTGACCGATGAAGGGGTCGGAGAAGAGCTTGAACACCAGACCGGCAAAGGGTTCTTTGTCGTCGCAGTGGCATTCAACAATTTCATCTTCCTTGCCAGCAATGTGGCCGGGCATGGGCGGGATGTCCACAGGAGAAGGCAGGTAGTCCACCACGGCATCCAGCAGGGGCTGCACGCCCATGTTGCGGAAGGCAGAACCCAGCAGCACCGGTACGATGTTGCGGGCAATGGTGGCCTTGCGGATGCAAGAGATGACTTCTTCTTCGGTAAGAGCCTCGCCGCCAAGGTACTTTTCGAGCAGCACTTCGTCTTCTTCTGCCACGGCTTCAAGCATTTCGTGATGCTTTTCGTCGTACAGATCCTTCATGTCGGCAGGCACGTCTTCAATGGTGAATTCCGCACCCTTGGAGGACTTGTCAAAACGAATGGCCTTGCCAAGCACCAGATCTACCACGCCTTCAAACTTGTCTTCGCTGCCGATGGGCAACTGCAAGGGCACGGGCTTGGCGCCCAGACGGTCGCGGATCATGTCCACGCAGCGGAAGAAGTTGGCACCGATACGGTCCATCTTGTTCACAAAGCAGATACGCGGAACATTGTAGCGGTCAGCCTGACGCCACACGGTTTCAGACTGGGGTTCAACACCGGCAACGGCGT
>CAYPRZ010000029.1:0-19930 GCA_964413315.1 uncultured Desulfovibrio sp.
GCTTTAAGCTTTACGGAACCCCCCGCCTAGCGGGGGGTTTTCTACATACAAAAAACCGGCTGTTTGTGCAAAACAGCCGGTTTACTTTACAGCGCGCATCGCGCCCTGTGCAAATCATTTGTGCCGTGTGCCTAGGCTCCGGCGGCCTCGCCGATCAACTGGCGGAAACGCCCAAACAGGTACTGCCCATCGCGGGGGCCAGCCGCCGCTTCGGGGTGGTACTGCACGCTCATGACAGGCAGGGTCTTGTGACGCAGGCCTTCAAGCGTGTTGTCGTTCAGGTTGATGTGCGTAGCTTCCACATCGTTTACGCCGTCAAGCACCACGTGGAAGCCGTGGTTTTGCGACGATATTTCGATGCGCCCGGTGGTCAGGTCTTTCACGGGGTGGTTGCAGCCGTGGTGGCCAAACTTGAGCTTGCCAGTGGTTCCGCCAAGGGCGTGGCCGATAAGCTGATGCCCAAGGCAAATGCCCGTAACCGGGAACATGCCCACAAGCTCGCGCACAAGGGCAATTTCTGCCGTCAGGGTTGCCGGGTCGCCGGGGCCGTTGGAAAGGAACACGCCCTTGGCTCCGCTGGCCTTGGCCTGAGCGGCGCTAAAGTTCGGCGGCACCGCCAGAGGTTCAAAGCCCGCCTCGCACAGGCGGCGCAGAATGTTCCACTTGATGCCATAATCGTACACCAGCAGGGGCAGCCCCGTGCCGCGCCACGCATACGCGCCATCGGCGCCAAGAGCGACCTTTTGCGGCTGGTTGTCAAACCATGCGTAGGGTTCCTGCGCGGCCACAAAGGGCACAAGGTTGCGGCCCTTCATGGTGGGTTGGGCAAGCACTTTTTCCTTAAGGGCAGCCGGGTTCAACTCTTTGGTCGAGATCATGCCGCGCATGGCGCCATTGATACGCAAATGGCGGGTAAGGGCGCGGGTGTCCAGCCCTTCCATGCCCGGCGTACCGTACTTTTGCAAAAAGGCGGGCACTGCCATTACAGACTGCCAGTTAGAGGGCTCTTTGCAGCATTCCTTTACCAAAAAGGCGCTGCAATGCACGCGGGCCGATTCCATATCAGCCTCGCAGATGCCGTAGTTGCCCACCAGCGGATAGGTCATGCAGACCATCTGCCCGTAATAGGAGGGGTCGGTGAGCACTTCCTGATAGCCAGTCATGCCCGTGGTGAAAATCACTTCACCGCCGGTTTCAAAGTCTCCGGTAAAGGATTTGCCTTCCAGCGTAAATCCGTCTTCCAGCACCAGCAATGCTTTCATAACTTACCCCCGCGCTTCCCGCGCGTAGTATTCCTGCAAACTTTCCACATGGGTTTCTGCCCGCCGCGAGCCAATGGCCGTGGCCGTGGCGCGCGCTGCGGCGATGGTGGTGCAGTAAGGAACCTTGTATGTGAGGGCCGCATGACGAATGGCCTTGGAATCTCTGGCCGTATGCTTGCCCGATGCCGTATTGATAACCAGTGCAACCTCGTGGTTGATGAGCAGATCCACAATATTGGGCCGCCCTTCGTACACCTTAAGCACTTCTTCAACTTCCAGCCCATGTTCGCGCAGCACGGCTGCCGTGCCGCGGGTAGCCAGCAGGTGGAAACCAAGCTTGGCAAACATGTCGGCCACTTCGGGCAGATAGGGCTTGTCGCGGTCGTTGACCGACAGGAAGAGCTTGCCACCCTGCGGCAATACCTGACCAGCACCAAGCTGGCTCTTGAGGAAGGCCTCGCCAAAGTTTGAGCCCATGCCCATAACTTCGCCTGTAGAGTGCATTTCGGGGCCAAGAATCACATCCACGCCGGGGAAGCGCTGGAAAGGCAGCACAGCTTCCTTGACGCAGGTAAACCCACCCTTGCGCATGCTCCAGGGGTCCAGCTCTTCAAGGGTTTTGCCCAGCATAACCTGAGTGGCCAGATACGGCAGGGGCACGCCCGTGGCCTTGGACACAAAGGGAGCCGTGCGCGAGGCGCGGGGGTTTACTTCAAGTATATAAACATCGTCGCCCTTGATGGCAAACTGGATGTTCATAAGACCCACAACCTTGAGCTCGCGGGCCAGAGCTTCGGCCTGTACCGCAATGCGGGCCACGTGATCGTAAGAAAGCGAATACGGGGGCAACACACAGGCCGAGTCGCCAGAGTGGATACCGGCTTCTTCGATGTGCTCCATAATGCCCGCCACGTACACTTCATTGCCGTCCGAAAGGGCGTCCACGTCCACTTCCACCGCATGCTCAAGGAATTTGTCGATGAGGATGGGGTGATCCGGCTTTTGCGGAACCTGCGTGTGGAAGTAATCCTTAAGCTCGGCGGCATCGTACACCACGGCCATGGCGCGGCCACCCAGCACGTAGCTTGGCCGCACAACCACGGGGTAGGTGATGCGCTCTGCCACTGCCAGAGCGTCTTCAAGGCTCATGGCCGTGCCGTTCGGCGGCTGAAGCAGCTCAAGCTTTTCAATCAGGGCCTGAAAGCGCTCGCGGTCTTCGGCGCGGTCAATGGCATCGGGGCTCGTGCCAAGAATGGGCACGCCAGCGCGCATGAGCGGCACGGCAAGGTTCAGCGGGGTTTGGCCGCCAAACTGCACAATAACGCCCTCTGGCTTTTCCCTTTCCACAATGTTCATCACGTCCTCAAAGGTCAGGGGCTCAAAGTAGAGCCTGTCCGAGGTGTCGTAGTCTGTGGAAACGGTTTCGGGGTTCGAGTTGGCCATAATGGCCATCACACCCGCGTCGCGCAGGGCAAACGAGGCGTGGCAGCAGCAGTAGTCAAACTCAATGCCCTGACCAATACGGTTGGGGCCGCCGCCAAGAATGAGCACCTTGCGGCAGTCTTCAATCTTGATTTCGTCGCCACGCTCGTAGGTGGAGTAAAAATACGGTGTGTAGGCTTCAAATTCCGCAGCGCAGGTGTCCACCAGATAATAGGTGGGCTCCACGGCCATTTCCTTGCGCATGCGGCGAATGTCGGCCTCGCCCATTTTCCACATCTCTGCCAGTTGGCGGTCGGAGAATCCGTATTCCTTGGCTTCGCGCAGCATGTCGGCCAGCGCCTTGTTGGCAGTGGTCATGTCGTTGGCAAGGCCAAAGTTGCTGATGCGCTTTTCCATTTCAACAATGTCGCGCACCTGACGGATAAACCACGGGTCAATGGCCGAAACCGCAAAGATTTCTTCTTCGCTGATGCCAGCCACAAGGGCCTGACGCAGCGAAAACATGCGCCGCGAGTTGGGGCGGTGCAAGGATTCGAGAATGGTTTCGCGGTCGGGCAGCTCAGAGCGGAAGCTGTAGCCAAGGCCAGTAGCGCCAATTTCCATGGAGCGCAGGCCTTTTTGCAGGGCTTCCTTAAAGGTGCGGCCAATGCTCATGGCTTCGCCCACGCTCTTCATGGAGGTGGTGAGTTCGTCCTTGGCACCGGGGAACTTTTCAAAGGTAAAGCGCGGAATCTTCACCACGCAATAGTCGATGGCGGGCTCAAAGCTTGCCACGGTTTCGCGGGTGATGTCGTTGTTCAGCTCGTCAAGGGTGTAACCCACGGCCAGCTTGGCGGCGATTTTGGCAATGGGAAAGCCCGTGGCCTTGGAGGCCAGCGCCGACGAACGCGACACGCGGGGGTTCATTTCGATAACCACGATGTCGCCGTTGGCGGGGTTGATGCCGAACTGCACGTTACTGCCGCCCGTTTCAACGCCAATTTCGCGCATGATGGCAATGGAGGCGTCGCGGATGTTCTGGTATTCAACATCCGTGAGGGTCTGCACCGGGGCCACGGTGATGGAGTCGCCCGTGTGCACGCCCATGGGATCGAAGTTTTCAATGGCGCAGATGATGACACAGTTGTCCTTGGTGTCACGCATCACTTCCATTTCAATTTCTTTCCAGCCAAGCACACTCTGTTCAATCATGACTTCAGAGGTGGGGCTGGCCGAAAGGCCGCTGGCCGCGATGGCTTCAAGGTCTTCCATGTTGTAGGCCACGCCGCCGCCCGTGCCGCCAAGCGTAAAGGCCGGACGGATGATCAGCGGGAAGGGCAGCACGTTGCCGAGCTGGCGCGCTTCCTCGATGGTGCGGGCAATGCCGCTGGCGGGCATTTTAAGGCCGATCTTTTCCATGGCCTCGCGGAACAATTCGCGGCTTTCGGCTTTTTCAATAACGTCGGCGCGTGCGCCGATAAGCTCAACGCCGCATTCCGCCAAAACGCCGCTCTTGGCAAGCCCAAGAGCGGCGTTCAAAGCCGTCTGACCGCCAAGCGTAGGCAAGAGAGCGTCGGGACGCTCTTTTCGGATGATTGCGGCAAGGGTTTCCTGCTCGATGGGTTCCACATAGGTGGCGTCAGCCATATGCGGATCGGTCATGATGGTAGCCGGGTTTGAATTGACCAGCACCACCTCGTACCCTTCTTCCTTGAGGGCCTTCACGGCCTGTGAGCCGGAGTAGTCAAACTCGCAGCCCTGACCAATGATGATGGGGCCCGCGCCGATGACAAGAATTTTGTGTAAATCCGAACGCTTGGGCATTGAACTTTCCTGCGGATTTGGAGATCAGAGGTAATGACGCGGCACAGGCGCGCCGATTTGCATAAAACGATTGTTTTTATTCCACAGCTGGTATAAAAGTCAAGTTTTTCCTTCGGGCAAATGAATACACCCGCTTGCGGGCGACCCCGACCGGCCCCGCTCAGGCCCGCCACGCCTGCATTACGGCTTTATGCCCAGTGGGCGCTGCCAGCGGGCGGCACAAAGGCCTTGCCTCGCACATTTTTTTGCGCAATAATTTTTTTCTTGAATCCACAAGGGGGCTCCTTACATGCAAGATGTTAAAAAAGTCGTTCTCGCCTATTCGGGCGGGCTTGATACTTCTGTTATCCTCAAATGGCTCATCGAGACCTACAAATGTGAGGTCATTGCCGTTACCGCCGACCTCGGCCAGCCCGAAGACCTTTCTGGCGTGGAAGAAAAGGCGCTCAAAACCGGCGCTTCCAAGGCCTATGTGCTTGATCTGCGCGAAGAAATGGCCAAAGACTTTGTGTTTCCCATGATGCGTGGCGCGGCCCGCTACGAAAACCGCTATCTGCTGGGAACCTCCATCGCCCGCCCGCTGATCGCCAAGGCCCTTGTGGACATCGCCCGCAAGGAAGGCGCCGATGCCGTGGCCCACGGCGCCACCGGCAAGGGCAACGATCAGGTGCGCTTTGAATTTGCCGTCAGCGCCCTTGCGCCCGACATCAAGGTTATCGCCCCTTGGCGGGAATGGGACCTTATGTCGCGCACGGCCCTCACGGCCTTTGCTGAAAAGCACGGCATTCCCATTTCGAGCGATGCCAAGCGCTACAGCATGGACGCCAACATGATGCACACAAGCTTTGAAGGCAGCGAGCTGGAAAATCCCGGCAACGCGCCCGACGCCTCGTGCCATCAGCGTTGCGTGCCTGTGGAAGAAGCGCCCGACACGCCAGAGATCATCAGCGTTGACTTTGAGCACGGCAACCCCGTTGCCGTGAACGGCCAGCGCCTCTCCCCCGCTGCTGTCATCAAAACCCTCAGCGACATCGCCGGGCGCAACGGCATTGGCCGTGACGACATGGTAGAAAACCGCTTTGTGGGCATGAAGTGCCGTGGCGTGTACGAAAACCCCGCTGGCACACTGCTGTTTGCCCTGCACCGCGACCTTGAAGGCATCTGCATGGACCGCGAACTGCTCGGCATCCGCGACATGCTGGCCGTGCGCTACTCGCAGTGCGTGTACAACGGCTTTTGGTACTCGCCCGAACGCGAAGCCATGCAGGTTTTCATGGACAAATCGCAGGAGTGCGTCACCGGCACTGTGCGCGCCAAGCTCTACAAGGGCGGCGTGTGGCCTCTGGCCCGCACCTCGGCCAACTCGCTCTTTTCTGAAGATCTGGCCACCTTTGAAGGCGGCGACTACGACCACAAGGACGCCGCTGGCTTTATCCGCCTCAACAGCCTGCGTCTGCGTCTGCACGCCGCCGTGCAGAGCAAGCTCGGCAAGTAGATATGCAAAGCCGCATGCCGCTGGCCTGTGCGGCGGCATGCGGCTTTTTTGGGAATATGGAGCGCCTTTCCCGGAGCCTGTGCCGTAATGGCTCGGCCATTGGCGGCAAAGCCGCGTGCTTTGCAAAAAAGTAACGGAACAGGTTCCGGGGGAAGCGGCGTGTGCCCTATGCAACGCGGTTTCCCCCGATTCATTTTTTACTGAAAACGGACAGACCATGAAGACCAACCAGAGCTGGGGCGGCCGCTTTGCCGAAGGCCCCAAGGAAGCCGTGGCCCAGTATACGGATTCGCAATCCTACGACAGGGCGCTTTACGCCCAGGATATCCGCGCTTCGCAGGCGCATGCCCGCATGCTTGGCCGTCAGGGTGTTATCAGCCAGAGCGAGGCCCGGATTCTGGTCAACGGTCTGGACCGCGTGCGCGAAGAAATTGAGGCTGGCAACTTTGTGTGGAAGCCAGAGCTTGAAGACGTGCACATGAATATTGAGGCCCGCCTTACCGAGCTTGTGGGCGACGTGGGCAAAAAACTGCACACGGGCCGCAGCCGCAACGATCAGGTGGGCCTGACCTTTCGCCTGTTTGTGGCCGACCGCCTCGAAACATGGCGGCAGCGCGCGGCCTATCTGTGCTCTGTGCTGGCCGACAAGGCCGCCGAGCACAAAACAGACATCCTGCCCGGCTGCACCCACCTGCAACCTGCCCAGCCCGTAAGCCTTGCCCATCACCTGCTGGCCTACGCCTCCATGTTTCGCCGCGATGCCATGCGCCTGGAGGACACCCTTGAGCGTGTGCGCATTTCGCCCCTTGGCGCAGCGGCTCTGGCCGGAACAACCTACCCCCTCGACCCGCAGAGCGTGGCCGACGAGGTTGGTTTTGCCGAAATTTACAGCAATTCCATGGACGCCGTTTCTGACCGCGATTTTGTGCTAGAAGCCCTTTTTGACGGCTCAACCATCATGATGCACCTTTCGCGCCTGTGCGAAGAAATCATCCTGTGGGCCAACCCCGCCTTTGGTTTTGTGCGCCTTTCCGACGGCTATTCCACCGGCTCGTCCATCATGCCGCAAAAAAAGAACCCAGATGTGGCCGAGCTCATGCGCGGCAAGACTGGCCGCGTCTACGGCGCACTTACGGGCCTGCTTACGGTTATGAAGGGGCTGCCTCTGGCCTATAACCGCGACATGCAGGAAGACAAGGAAGGGTTCCTTGACGCCGACCGCACGGTAGAAGCCTCGCTGCGCCTCATGGCCGGCATGCTTGAAGAACTGACCTTCCGCACCGACCGCATGCGCGAGGCCTGCAAGGCCGGGTTCCTCAACGCCACCGAACTGGCCGACTACCTTGTGGGCAAGGGTATTCCCTTCCGCGAGGCGCACCATATCACCGGGCAGGCTGTGGCCATGGCCGAAAAGGCTGGCAAGGGTCTTGAAGACCTCACCCTTGGCGAACTTCAGCTTCTTGAGCCGCGCATCGACGACACGGTTTTTGCCATTCTGGAATACGCCGCAGCCGTAAGCCGCCGCGAAACTCCCGGCGGCACTGGCCCCCGCTCTGTGGAATCCCAGCTTGAACAAATGCACGAATGGCTTGGCCAGATTTTGGGCAAGGATTAAATCCTGAAAGCGGAGTTAAACGCCATGTCCCTGTTTGATATGGAAAACCGGCAGGAATCGGGGGCGGAAGCCCCCGCCGCCGTGTGCTGGCCCCAGTGGGCAGAAGCTGCGCGGCTGGACGATGCCCTTGCTGCGGCAGCCTACGAGGCCACGCCCGCACACCTGCGCGCCGCCATCAAAACAGGGCTGGCGCTGGCCCACATGCACTTTGGCGAAAGCACCACCAGCCAACGCAACGAGGTACGCAACGCCCATCTGGGCTTTTGGCGGCGCTCTATCGCGCACCCTGCGCCTTGGGCGGTCATTGCCTTTACGCCAGCCTACGCTGCGGCAGCCCGGCTTGCGGCTGCCTGTATGCCCGCCCTGTTGGGCGGCGTGCCCCTGCTTGGAGCCGTGTGCGTTGGCGGCACGCCTTCGGCCAACGCGCTTGTAACGCTGGAGCTGGCAGGGGTGGAAGATATTTTTGTGATGGACAGCGCGGGCCTCTGCACCCTGCTGGAAGAAACCCAGCCGGGGCCGGGGCGTCTGGTGCTGCTGCACAGGGGTGAACTGGACGCCGTGGCCGGGGCCGCCAGAGCGCTGGAGCTGCCCTGCTACGAAGAACGCCGCTCGCCCATACTGTGCCTGCCCAAACCCGATGCCTTTGACCTTGAAGCCTTGGCCTTTGCACAGGCCGAAGCGCTGGATGTGGCGCTGGATGCCCCCCTGCACCTCACACCAGACGCCACCTACCTTACGCCTGTGGCGGCTCTGGGCCATTGCCGCGAGCGGCGCACCGGGCCCTTCCCCCACAGCAGCGCGCCAGCACTTACACCGGGCTGCGAGGGCTTCTGGCTGCATCCCGGCCTTACGCCCGACTTTTTCCGCGTGCAGCGTCAGGCATTTGGGTTGCTGTAATTTGCCATAATCAGGCAAAGCGCGGCTGCATCGGGCAATTTCATCAGCCAGTGCCGCACCAGCCCTAACCATTCTGCAACACACGCTTTGGAGCAAACCATGCCCAGCATCAAGCATATCCGCAACATAGGCATTATTGCCCATATCGACGCGGGCAAAACCACGCTTTCAGAGCGCATGCTTTTTTACAGCCGCAAAATCCACCGCATGGGTGAGGTGCACGATGGCGCAGCCACCATGGACTACATGCCAGAGGAGCAGGAGCGCGGCATTACCATCATGTCGGCCTGCACCACCTGCCAGTGGGGCGAAAATACCATCAACCTCATCGACACCCCCGGCCATGTGGACTTTACCATTGAGGTAGAGCGCTCGTTGCGCGTGCTCGACGGGGCCGTGGGCGTGTTCTGCGCTGTGGGCGGGGTTGAACCGCAGTCAGAAACCGTGTGGCGGCAGTCGGAAGACTTTGGCGTGCCCAAGATCGCCTTTATCAACAAGGTTGACCGCTTGGGTGCGGATTTTGAATCCGTACTTGAGGCCATGCGCCAGCGTCTGCACACCAATGCCGTGGCCCTTACCATTCCCATGGGTCAGGGTGAAAATTTCCGCGCCGTGCTCGACCTCGTAAACCAGCAGACACTTACCTTTGATCAGGCAGATCAGGGGCAGACCCTGCACCGCGCGCCCTTTACCGAGGAAGAAACCGCCCTCGCTGCGCCATGGCGCGAAGCTCTGCTGGAAAAGCTGGCCGAGGCGGATGAAACCTTTGTGGATCTTTACCTTGAAGGCGCGTTTACCCTTGCCGATGTTCAGGCCGCCCTGCGCCGTGCCACTCTTGCCCGCACGCTCACGCCAGTATTCTGCGGCTCGGCCCTGCGCAACATGGGCGTGCAGCCCGTGCTTGATGCAGTGTGCAGCCTGTTGCCCTCGCCCGCCGATGTTCCCGCCCCAGTAGGCCACGATGCCGAGGGCCACGAAATTGTGGTAGAGCCAACCCCCAATGCCCCAGCCGTGGGGCTGGTTTTTAAGGTGCTACTAGAAAATGGCCGCAAGCTGGCCTTTGTGCGCATGTACGCGGGCCGCATCCACGAGGGCGAAAACCTGCGCAATACCGCAAACGGCAAGGACGACCGCCTTGGCCGCATCTATCGCCCCCATGCCGACCGCCGCGAACAGCTTGAAACCGCCGAGGCTGGCGAAATTGTGGTGGTGGTTGGTCTGCGCTCGGCCCATACGGGCGAAACCTACACTGCCCGCGAGCGCCAGTTGGCGCTGGAGAGCATTGACGCCTACGCGCCGGTCATCACCCTTGCTCTCGAACCCCGCAATGCCGATGAAAGCAAGATTCTGGA
This sequence comes from uncultured Desulfovibrio sp., assembly GCA_964413315.1. Taxonomy (GTDB): domain Bacteria; phylum Desulfobacterota; class Desulfovibrionia; order Desulfovibrionales; family Desulfovibrionaceae; genus Desulfovibrio. Next base: position 9,868 of record CAYPRZ010000029.1, read on the forward strand.
CGAAGCCCTTGCCAGATATACCGAAGAAGACCCCACCCTTCTGGCCCAGATGGACGACGACACAGGCACCCGCAATGTTTCGGGCATGGGCGAGCTGCATCTGGATGTGCTGCTTGAGCGCATGAAGCGCGAATACGGTATCAGCCCCCGTGCGGGCAATCCGCAGGTGGTGCTTCGCGAAACGGTGCGCAAAGAGGCCGAGGCTGCAGCCGTGTTTGACAAGGAACTGGGCAAGGAGCGCCATCAGGGCTCTGTGGCCCTGCGTGTTGCACCGCAGCCACGCGGCACGGGCAACGTGATTGAAGTGGGCGACTTTTTGCCGCAGGACGCCGCCGAAGCCCGCAAAATTCTGCCCAAAATCTATCTGGATGCCGCCCTTGAAGGCGTGCGCGATGCCCTGCAATCGGGCGACCTCACCGGCTACCCGGTGGAGGATGTGGCCGTAACGCTCACCTCTGTGGAAAGGCAAGAGGGTGTGACCACGGTTCCTGGCAGCCGCATGGCAGCGGGGCAAGCCCTGCGCGAGGACCTGGCGGCTGCGTCACCTGTTGTGCTGGAGCCTGTCATGCGCGTTGAAATCACCGCGCCAGAAGACTTTTTGGGTGCGGCCATCACCATGTTTACCACCTGCGGCGGCAAGGTAGAAGACATGGAAGACCACGGGGGGCGCAAAACCCTGCGCGGCACTGCCCCCCTGCGCCGCCTGTTTGGCTTTTCCACCTCCTTGCGTTCGGTCACACAGGGCCGCACCGGACTGGTAATGACCTTTGACCGCTTTGACCTGCCCTGAGGAACCATGCAGCAACAACAATCCACACACGGCCAGCCCCGCGCCAAAAAAAGCCTTGGGCAGCATTTTTTAAAGCGAGAGGACATCTGCCGTCGCATAGCCATGCTGCTGTTGTCCAAGCCAGACGACATGGTGCTGGAAATCGGCCCCGGCCCCGGTGCGCTTACCCGCGCCATAGAGGAACAGCCCCACGCACGTCTGCTGCTGCTTGAAAAAGACAACCACTGGGCGGCAGAGCGCCAGCGCCTTGGCGAGGCCTGCACTCAGGCAGTGCTTACCGATGCCCTGCGCTTTGACTGGCGGCGCATCACGCCCCAAAATCCGTGGAAAATCATCGGCAACCTGCCCTACAACGTGGCCTCGCCCCTTATCTGGGACATTGTTTCGCTGGCCACGGGCTGGCAACGTGCGGCCTTTATGGTGCAAAAAGAGGTGGGCCAGCGCCTTGCGGCCCAACCCAACACCAACCACTACGGCGCACTTTCCGTCTGGGTGCAAAGCTACGCCCGCCCGCGCATGGAATTTATTGTGGGGCCGGGGGCCTTTAGCCCGCCGCCCAAGGTTGATTCTGCCGTGCTGTCGTTTGACCCCCTGCCGCCAGAAAGCCGCCCCGCCCACCCAAAGGTGCTGGCCAAGCTTTTGCGTGTGTGCTTTCAGCAACGCCGCAAGCAGCTTGGCGGTGTTTTTCGACGCAGTGGACTGCCGGGGCTTGAGGCCGCACTGGAAAAAACCGGTCTCGACCCCAGTTTGCGGCCTGAAGCCCTCGCCAATAAGGATTTTCAGGCGCTAGCCGCTTTTTGGGCCGAGCAGCTTGACAATAATGCATAAAAAGTTTTGAGTTTAGCCACTGTCTTTTAAACGAAATGCATGGCGGCATTTGCCGTTGTTGCTTGCTGGCAGAAACTCAAGCCGGGGAAATTTTTCAGGAGGATGTGCTGATGACTAAAGCTGATCTGGTTGAAAAAATTGCCGCCAAGGCCAATCTGACCAAGGCTGCCGCAGAGCGTGCCCTTAATGCTTTTCTTGGTTCTGTAGAAGACGCTCTTGTCAAAGAATCAAAACTGACTCTTACGGGTTTTGGCACTTTTGCTGTTGAAACGCGCAAAGCCCGTCAAGGCCGCAACCCCCGCACGGGCGACACGCTCACCATCCCCGCCTGCAAGATTCTCAAATTCCGTCCTGGCAAAATGCTCAAGGACTCCTTGAACTGAGTTTCAAGCCGTTACGCCTTGGCGTAGCGGCTTTTTTGTTTGCGCCAACTGCCACAGGGCCGTTGGCCTTTGCTTTTGCCTTGTGACAGACCATGTGCCGCTGGCAACTGCCACTCTTGGCGGTGGCTCTGCACTTTGCATGGCAAAATGGCACACGTCTGCAAGGGCGCAAAGACCAGTGAGGAAAAATATTCTTTTTTTCCGCACTTTGGGCTTGCCTTTTTGTCAAGTGAAGGCTAAAAGAGCAGTTCATATTTTGAGGGCCATGATCATGGATCGTGCCCCACCGCCGAAGGGGGTGATTTTCTTGCCCGGAGTTTTTCTTAACGACGACGACTATAACTTCGACATCGCACTGCGCCGCTTTAAGAAGCAGGTAGAAAAGGCGGGCGTTCTTTCTGAAATGAAGAAGCGCCAGCACTACGAAAAGCCCAGCGTTATGCGCAAAAAGAAGAAGGCCGCCGCCCGGAAGCGGCTGATGAAAAAAATCAGGAAGATGAACATGGCCTAGGCAGATATGCCTTGCGCCCATTGCAGAGCAAGCTCGGCAATGCGGCAGGCCGTGCGATGCCTGTCATCGCCCGTTCATTCGGCCAGTTATGCGGGAGGCCCCAGGGCTTCCCGCGTTTTCTGCTTTTCTCCACCCTTCACCCCACCACCGCCATGACCACCACCACGCTTTTTGAGCAGATCGACAAAGATTACATCCTTGCCTACAAGGCCAAGGACAGTGTGCGCCTTACCGTGCTGCGCCTTCTCAAAACGGCTGTAAAGAATCGCTTGGTGGATCTCAGGCGCCCCGGCGGCAGCCTTGCCGACGAGGAAATGCTTGACCTCATCATCAAGGAAGGCAAACAGCGGCAGGATTCCATTGACCAGTTCACGGCAGCAGGCCGTATCGATCTGGCTGACAAGGAAGCTGCTGAACTTGTCATTCTTAAGGAATATCTGCCCCAGCCCCTTTCGGCAGAAGAGCTTGCGGCCCTTATTGACGCCACCGTGGCCGAAGTGGGCGCTACTTCGCCCAAGGACATGGGCAAGGTTATTTCTGCCATTATGGCGGGCCACAAGGGCCGCGTAGATGGCAAAGCCCTTTCCGAAGCCGTAAAAAAACGCTTGCAGCCTTAGGTTCCGGCCCTTTTTCTGTTGGGCAAGGGCCCCTTTCTGTGTCCCGTTTTGAGTTGGCATGCAATCTTGCGGGAGTCGTTTTGTCTTGGAGCAAACAGCCTTGCACAGCCCGCTTGCGCCCTTGGGGCGGCTGCCCAACCGTGCGCCGCACGGTTTGACGTGCCCGCAGGGCGGCAGTGTGTTTGCGCGCGCCTGAGCTCCAACAGATTTACGACTTTTATGACCGAACCACGGGCAACCCCAACGCTTTAAGGCAGTTACCGCATGATCCACGCCCGCACGCTCAACGCCCTTGAATTTCACCGCATTGCCGACAACCTCGCCGCTCTGTGCCTCTCTGGCGTGGGGCGCGAACGCGCACAAGCCGTTGCCCCGCTGGAAGATGCAGAGGCAGTTACCCTTGCCACCCGCATTTATGAAGAAGCCGCCGACTGGGCCAGCCGCCCCGCAATCGGCGGAGCCATTTTTTGCGTCAGTGCCTTTCCGGATGTGAGCGGCCTTTTGCGCGCCGCATCGGTCAGCCGTGCCCATGCCTTTCAGCCCGATGTGGACGCCTTTTGGGCCCTGCGCGAAGTGCTGCGCCTTGCTAAGGAAGCCCACGCTTCCATATCCCAGCCCGAAGCCGCCACCCGCTGGCCGCACCTGCTAGCCATGGCCAACGGCACGCCCCTGCCCGAACAGCTTACCGCAGCCCTTTTGCGCTGCATTTCAGACGATGGCCTGCTGCGTGACGAGAGCTCGCCAGAACTCTACCGTCTGCGCGGCGAACTGCGCCGTCTGCACCAAAGCTGCATGCACAAGGTCAAAGATTTTGCCCAGCAATACAACATGCTGGCCTACCTGCAAGACGAGTTTATGACCCTCTCGTCCGACCGTTATGTGCTGCCCCTCAAGGCCAACTTCAAGGGCCGTATGCAGGGCATTATTCACGACTGGTCGCAAACGGGCGAAACCTGCTACTTTGAGCCCATGTTTCTGGTGGAGATTAACAACCGCCTACAAGAGCTGAAACGCGAAGAGCGGGAAGAAGAACGCAAGTTTCTGGTGTATCTGCGCACCCTGCTTGAGGCAGAACTGCCCGGCGCGCGCGCTGCTATGGAACTGCTGGCCCAGCTCGACGTTTTGCAGGCCAAGCGCAGGCTAGCCGCCCTGTATGATGGCCGCTGCCTGCCGCTCACCCCTGTGGCCGAGGGCATTCAGCTGCTTGATGCCCGCCACCCCCTGCTTATGCTCAACCGCGTGGCCGAATGCGCCAAGGACAAAGGCAAGGATGCCAAGGACAATAAGTCTGGCAACCCCGCCGCCCTTGCCCAAAGCCGTGTGCGGCCTCTGGATATTGTGCTGCGCCCCGGCGAACGCGCCTTGGTCATCACCGGCGGCAATGCTGGCGGCAAAACCGTATGCCTCAAAACCCTTGGGCTTATTGCGGCCATGACCCTCAGCGGTCTGCCTGTGCCCGTGGGCGCGGGTTCGCACCTGCCATGGTTCAACAGGCTTGATGCCTTTATTGGTGACGAGCAGAGCCTTGCCGACAATGTTTCTACATTTACCGCCCAGATAGAGCACCTTGCCAAGGCTTGGAAGCATCTTGACGCCAGCAGCCTTGTGCTGCTCGACGAATTTGGCGCGGGCACTGACCCGGCTCAGGGTGCTGCCCTTGCTCAGGCCGTACTTGACGAATTGCTGGACAAACATACCTTTGTCCTGTCGGCCACGCATTTTCCCGCGCTCAAAAGCTATGCCCTCACGCGTGATGGCGCACGGGCTGCCTCTATGCTGTTTGACCCGCAAAGCAAAAGGCCCCTGTTCCGGCTGGCCTACGATCAGGTGGGCGCCAGTCAGGCTTTGGACGTGGCGCGCGAGCACGGTCTTGCGGACAGTATTGTGCGCAGGGCAGAACATTATCTGTTGCAGGACGGCCAAGATACCACGGCACTGCTGGGCAGGCTCAACGATCTTGCCGCCAAACGCGAAGACGAACTGGTTGAGCTCAAACGCGAGCAGGAAAAAACCCGCCGTCAAACACAAGAGCTGCGCGAAAAGTTTGAAAAGGAGCGCACTCGTCTGCACGACGAGGTACGCACCAAGGCTGGCGAGCTCATGCGCGCTTGGAAGGAAGGCCGCGCCACCCACAAGCAGGCGCTTAAAGAAATGTCGCGCTTGCGGGCCTCTCTGGCTCCCGCACAGGAAGAAAATGCGGAAGGCCAGTCTGTATTGCCCCAGCCCCAAATATTTACCACGGGGCAGCAGGTGCTGCACACCGTATTTAACAAGCACGGCGTTATCACCGATGTGGACGAACGCCGTGGCCGGGTGCGCCTTGAAATGAACGGCGTGAACCTGTGGGCTGAAATGAAGGCCCTGCGCGTGCCCGGTCAGACCTCCGCGCCACAGGCCAAGGCGGCCACACGGGGTGTGGTTGGCCGTAATTCTGGCGGAGAAGGGGCATCACTGCGGCTTGATATGCGCGGCATGCGGGCCGATGTAGCCCTTGCCGAGCTTGAACGTTTTATGGACAAGGCCCTGCTTGCCGGTTTTTCAGAAGTGGAAGTGGTGCACGGCAGGGGTACTGGCGCTTTGCGCCGTCAGGTGCACGACTTTCTGCGCGGTTTTCCGGCTGTGGGGCAGTTTGCCCTTGCGCCCGAAGACCGTGGCGGCGACGGCATGACCATTGTGAACTTTCGCTAACACGCAGGCGTGTGACCCATGCAGTCGAGGGATGCAATTCGCGCAATTAAAGAGCGCCTTAATATTGTTGACGTTGTGCGCCGCTATGTGGAGCTGAAACGCAACGGGCCGCGCTGGGTTGCGCCCTGCCCCTTCCATCAGGAAACCAAGCCTTCCTTTTCTGTTAACGAAGATCAGGGCCTTTTTTACTGTTTTGGCTGCCACGCTTCGGGCGATATTTTTGATTTTTATAGCCGCATCAACGGTCTTGAATTTAAAGAAACCCTTGAGCAGCTTGCCAATGAGGCTGGCATTAGCATTGACCGCGGCCCGCGTGATCCGCAGCGCGATGGGCAGGAACGCAAGCAGCGCTCGGCACGGCAGCAGATGCTGCGCATGTACGAGCTGGCCGCAGGGCATTTTGCCTCGGCCCTGCAAAGTCCTGAAGCAGAAGAATGCAGAAGGTATATAGAAAAACGTGGTTTGAGCGATGAGATTGTAGAGCGTTTTGGCCTTGGCTGGGCCCGGCGCGAATGGCAGTCGCTGGCCGATGCCCTGCGCCGCGCCGGTTTTGACCTGCGCATGGCCGCAGAGGCTGGGCTGGTGGGGCAAGCAAACAGCGGGCGGCCTTACGACAGGTTTCGCGGGCGGCTGATCTTTCCCATCAAGAGCCTGTCAAACCAGATCATCGCCTTTGGCGGGCGTATTATCGCCGACGAGGAAGAAGCCAAGTATATCAACAGCGCCGACACGCCCCTGTATAAAAAGGGCGAGCACCTTTATGGGCTGGCGCAAGCGCGGCGCGGTATTGTTACCAAGGGCCGCGCGCTGTTGACAGAGGGGTACATGGACGTGCTCACCCTGCACCAGTTCGGCTACGACAATGCCGTGGGTGTGCTGGGCACGGCCCTTACGCCTGAGCAGATAAAACGCCTTTCGGGTTTTGCATCGCAGATGACACTGCTGTTTGACGGCGACCGCGCAGGACGCAAGGCAGCCTTGCGCTCGTGCGAAATGCTGCTCACACGCGGCCTTTCGTGCAGCGTTGTGATCATGCCCGAAGGCGAAGACATAGACAGTTTGTTGCGCGGCCAAGGCCGAGAAGCCTTTGAGACATTGCAGGCACAGGCCCCCGATGGGCTGCGTTTTTGCGTGGATGTGCTCAAAGCCCTTGCCCCGCGCGAAACAGTGGAATGGGCGCGCAATTTTTTGCGCCAGCTTGATATTCCTGAGCTTATCAGCCCGTACATATCACGGCTGGCGGCGCATTTGCAGCTTTCTGAGGCTGACCTGCGCGAGGGCCTTGCCGGTACGCGCGGGCAACGCAAGGAAGGTCAGCCACCGGCCTTATCAACCACGCGCTCGCGGCAGAATATTCGCGACCGCGAAATAATGCTGTTTGCCGTGCGGTACCCCCACCGCCTGCGCGACATGCAGGAAATGGGGGCAGACCTTGCCTTAAGGTCTGACATTGCCCGGCGGCTGTGGGACAAGATTGAAACCTACGGCCCGGAAGAAGTGTTTTATCAGCTGGACGAACGGGAAAAAAACTTCTGGTGCAAAAGTCGCGGCCCAGAGGCCCCACCCTGCGACAGCGGCGAAAAAGAACTGGAATTGTTGCGACAGTCGCTAGACCAATATTACGCGTCAGCTCAAGCATCATCGCTGTCGGCGGCCATGCGGGCCAATACCGGCATAGGTGACTTTGAAGCTGATTTAGATTATCTTCGCGCACTTAAGGAAACCTTGGAGAAAGGGCATGAGCAATCTTAAAGATATCCAGCAGATACAGTCCCTTATTGCCAAAGGCAAGGGCGCGGGCTTTCTGACCTTTGAAGAGGTCAACAAGGCCCTGCCTGTTGAAATGAGCACGCCTGAGCAATTTGAGGAAATAATCGGCATCTTTGAACAGCTCGAAATTGTCATTGTGGATTCGGAAAAGGACGGAAAAAAGATTTCCGCCGCCGCCACCGAGACTGACGAAGACATTACCGAGGGCTCGCTGGATCTGACTGAAGACGAGGACACTGCAGACTATTCCTCGCGCAGCACCGACCCCGTGCGCATGTACCTGCGTGAAATGGGCGCCGTGCCCCTGCTCGACCGCGATGGCGAAGTAGTAATCGCCAAAAAGATCGAAATGGGCGAACAAGACGTGCTTTACGCCCTTGTTGAAGTGCCTGTGGCCGTTGAAGAACTCATCAATGTGGGCGAAGACCTGCGCCAGAACCGCGTTAAACTTAAAGACGTGGTTAAAACCATTGAAGAAGACGACCCCAGCGAAGACGAAATGAACCAGCGCACCCGCGTTATTCTGCTGCTGGACGAAATAAAGCAGACCTTTAAGAAAAAGCGCAAGATTTACAAAAAGCTCGATGCCTGCGCCTGCATGGACCGCCGCGTTACCGCAGTGCAGAAAGAAATCATCAGCTTCAAGGACGAAATAGTCACCCGTCTGCGCGACATCAAGCTGGAAAAAACGCTCATCGACCGCATCATTGAAACGGTCGAAGACTACGTGCGCCAGATGCACAACTGCCAGCGCGACCTTTCGGCCTATATTCTTTCTACCGGGCGCACTCAGGCAGAAATTCAGGCCATGTTTGATGGCTTGGACAAGCGCGAAGTGAACCCCAACGATGCGGCCCGCGACCTCAAGCTAAGCGTGGACGAGCTGTTTTCGTTCAAGGAAATGATCATCGGCAAGATCGAAATTCTCAGCCGCTTGCAAGAAAAGTGCTGCCACAACGTCACTGATCTTGAAGAAGTGCTGTGGCGCATCAAGCGCGGCAACACTGCCGCCATGCGCGCCAAGCAGGAGCTTATCCGCTCCAACCTGCGCTTGGTTGTTTCCATTGCCAAAAAGTACACCAACCGTGGCCTGCAATTCCTTGATCTTATTCAGGAAGGCAACATCGGCCTTATGAAGGCCGTAGACAAGTTTGAATACCAGCGCGGCTACAAGTTCTCGACCTACGCCACATGGTGGATCCGTCAGGCCATTACCCGCGCCATTGCCGATCAGGCGCGCACCATCCGTATTCCGGTGCACATGATCGAAACCATCAACAAGCTTATCCGCACCTCGCGCTACCTTGTGCAGGAGCTGGGGCGCGACCCCACCCCTGAAGAAATCGCCGAGCGTATGGAATACCCGGTGGAAAAGGTCAAGAAAGTGCTCAAAATCGCCAAGGAACCCATCTCGCTTGAGACGCCCATTGGTGATGAAGAAGATTCGAGCCTTGGCGACTTTATTGAAGACAAAAAGGCCGTTGCACCGGCAGAAGAAGTCATCAATACCAAGCTTTCAGAGCAGCTTGCCTCTGTGCTGGCCGACCTTACCCCCCGTGAGGAGCAGGTTCTGCGCAAACGCTTTGGCATTGCAGAAAAAAGCGACCACACCCTTGAAGAAGTGGGCAAGCTTTTTAACGTCACGCGTGAACGTATCCGCCAGATTGAGGCCAAGGCCCTGCGCAAGCTTCGCCACCCCGTTCGCAGCCAACCCCTGCGTTCCTATTACGAAAACTGATTGTAAACGCGCATGCCCGGCACTTGTTTTGCCGGGCATGCGCGGTCATTGATTCCACAGCCCATTCCGCACACCACAGCAACGGATGAGCAAAACCCACATGCTGAACCACATGCCCCAATTTTTACGCTGGCCATCATTTTTGGCTGGCAACAAACATACTCCGGCGCAAGTTTTTGCGCTGGTTCTTTTGTGTTTGCTGGCGCTTGCTGGCGCTGCCGGGGCCGCCCCCACAGCCGAGCAACAGGCCGCTACGGGCAAGGTTGCCAAATGCTTTGACGGCGACACCCTTAAGCTCACAGACAGGCGCACTGTTCGTCTGGCGGGCATTGACGCCCCTGAAATGGACCACGGCAAGCAAAAGCCCCAGTACTATGCCCGCGAGGCCTTTGACCAGCTTACCAAGCTGGTTCAGGGCAAGGAAGTGCGCCTTGTGGCTGTGGACGCCAAGGGCAAGGATCACTATGGCCGCATTGTGGCCGATGTCATGCTGCCCGATGGGCACTCACTGTCTGACATCATGGTGCGCAACGGCGCAGCCTTTGTGTACCCGCACAGCGAGCTCAATGCCCATTTTCAGGAACGGCTGCGCAAATTACAGCACGAGGCCATAGCGGCCCGACGCGGCATGTGGGCCTATGTGCTCACCCTGCCCGCCGCCAAAAAGACCTACCTCGGCAACCGCGAATCCATGCGGTTTTTCCCCACAGACTGCGCCGAAGTGCAGCACATCAAACC
>CAYPRZ010000030.1:0-19688 GCA_964413315.1 uncultured Desulfovibrio sp.
TTTTTCTGGCCTTGGCCCGCCTGATGGTGTGGGGCAACTTTAACGAATTGCCCGTAGCCATTGAGCTGTTTCCCGGCCGCTTGCAGTTTGGCCGCAAGCGCGAGGTCAACCTGCTGCTCGACGGAGCCATACAGGCCCAGCAGATAGTGGTGACCGACAGCCTTGAAATATGGGTTCACCCCAAGAGCCGCGAGGGCAAAAAAGGTTTGCCCGGCATTACGTTTGAGCGGCGCTCTGGCCGTCAGGGCATGGCCAGTGTGGAATGGGCCTCCATGATCGTAGACGTGCGCATGCCCTATGCCTCGACCCAGTCGTGGTTTGCCGTGCTGCACCCCCTTGGCAGCCCGCTGGACAAGGCCTTTCAGTCTGGCTGGACAGCAATGTTCAAGCGGCTCGAAGCCCTGCTGCAAAAGCACAAGATAAAATCCATCGTGGACAATACGTTCATGATGATTTCTATTGATAACCTGATGATGCTGCGTACCTTTATGCGCGATTATTTGCACAGCATCGACAAGAACAATAAAGACAACACTGGGCACTGGCCCTGCGTAAGTGTTGTTGCTGACCGCAATAATCTGAATTTTAACGCTGACCTGCCCAAGAAGATTGGTTTGCAGTGGGATAATCTGATGCCAGATTTCCCCTACCTGAGCTATCGCAATGCCTACCTGCTGGGCGAGGGCTTTACGGTACGTGATCTGCGTTATACCGGCGAGCAGATGGCCATGGACAGCTGGTGCAACGTGATGCTGGACGAAAACAGCCTCAGCGGGCGTTCGCTCAACCTGCTTATGCCTAGCCGCCTCACAGCGCCCACCCAATCGGGCGTAGGCTGCGTGTACTGTGGCATCCACAGCCATGATTCTGCCGAATGCCCCACCCGCCTTGGTGCTGCCTCTGGCCCGGATGTATGGGAACACCTCGGCAGGCTTGACCTCGATTCCATCAACGAGGGTTTTCGAGCCATAGAGCTGGCCCTGTCAGAAAAAGGGCCTGCCGGGTATGCGGCTGTGCTGGCTGGCGAGGATGAGGCTGCGGTGGTGCTGCGGGCCGTGCTTGAGATCAACGCCGCCTGCCAGTTGCGCAACGTTCCCCGGCACTGGCTGTACCGCATGCGCGAGCCAGAACCGGGCGAAATGGAACCCAGCCGCGACGACAGCCCCGCGTGGGATCTTTTGGACAGGCTCATCACAACTGCGCCCTCCGACCTGAGCTCGCTGGAAAAAAAGATTACTCTGGCCATCACCCGGCACCAGCGCGATCCCCGGCTGCACATGGTGCTGGCCTTTACCTACATCGAGCGCAACGACTATGCCCGCGCCGAGGCCTCGTTCCGCACTGCGGCCATGCTCACGCCCTCGCCCGCGCTTCAGGCTTGGAACGAATTTTTTTTGGGCCGCCTTGCCGAAGAGCAGGGTCTGCTGAGTCAGGCCATTGAGCAGTACACGCAGATATGGCGCGTTATGCCCCACTGGCGTGAAGTAAAATACCGCGAAATTGTCTGTCAGGTTAAAATGGGGTTTTGCGAACCCATTTTGGATCAGCTGATCAAGCTTATCCGCGAGGATCCTACATATTTTAACCGCGTGCTCATTGACCCCGCGCTGGAGCGCGGGCGCTTGCTGATACTTTCTGCCCTTTACGACCTGTGGAACGAGGCCAAGCAATGCGCCGATACCGACCGGGCGCGCGTAATCGAAATCAGCAACCGGCTCGACACATGGTTTGCGCCAGAGCACCCCGTGCAGCTGCAACTGGGTATGAAGGTGCGCGATCTTGAGGCACAGGCCAACATCAACAACTACCTAGCCTTTCTCAATATTGTAGATGTTCGCCCCGGTATTGAAAAAGAAATGGAAGACTGCATTGCCCGCGAGGTAGAAGACCTGCGCAACAGGTATAAGTATTACCTCGATATTTTGCAGGAAATTCGCGATGAAGCCTCGTGGTTTCCCTTCCCTGCGGCACTGCGTGAGTTTAGTCAGGAATTTAACGAAAGCGCGGGTATCATCAACCGTGCGTTTTCGTGCAATTTTAAAGAAGCGGAGTCTTTCAAGCGCGCCCAAGGCGAAACTCCCCACCTTGCCGAGCTGTTGCGCAGCCTGCGCAAGCGCTTGCAGTTTTTGCGCATGGTGCGCGATGGTACGCTTTTTGGCCTTACCCTGCTCAAAACCTTTATGTGGGTTGAGGCCGTGGGGCTGCTGCTCTGCTTTATCGCGGTGCCTTCTGTGTACTTTTGGGGAGAGTCCATCGGCCTTGGCTGGCTCAAGAATATTTTGGGGTCAGAGCCATGGTCTATCCAAAAGATTCTTATACTGATTGTCACCATGGTTTCGCTGGGCACAGCGGCCTTGCGAACCACTCTGGTGTTTGACCGTAAGCGCGAGAAACTGCTGGAAGAAGCAAAGCAGCAGCGTGAACAGGCCCAGCAAACCCGTTTGGAGCGCATCCGCAATCAGAGGCGGCTGGAGGCAGAACGGACGAAAAGAAATCAACAGGCCGAGGCAGAACAAGCAAGCCGCAAGTAGGAAATGTGGAACGACCCCCTTGCTTAATTTATCAATAATGGTTATTAATAAATCAAGTCAAAAGGAGGAAGCCATGACAAGCCTGAAGGATTTTTCTCTTTATAATATAGATTGGAATCTCTCGCCCGAACACGCGGTAACCATGTACTTGGAATGGGGCAACAACGACTGGCATTCAGAATATCCACCGGTGCGCTCCAAGGATGATGTGTCCCACTACTTTGTGGTGGACAGCTGGCAGGAGCCCCCTGTTATCCGGCTTGTGAGGCGCAATTCTGAGCGAGCAGAAGACCTGATTACCGTTCCCCTGCCCCAAGGGCTGGAAGAAGATTATCGCAAGGTTCACGGCGCATGGCGGGGCATTAGCGAGCCCACGCCAGAGGTCAAGTCTTGGCTCAAGAGTGAGCTGGGGCAGGATTAGCAGTCAGCCCAGAAATAGCAGCACGCAAGGTGCAAAATGTTCAAAGGCCCGCGAAAGCGGGCCTTTTTGTGTAAATAGACAAATATGCAAATTTGAAAATGCACAGATGTGCAGAGTAGGCTGCCCGCTATCGAGCGCCAAAGCCGGGGATGCGAAAGCGGTCTTCGAGCCAGCGCAGCAAAAAGGTGGCCAGAGTAACCATGGCAAGGTAGTAAGCACCAACGGCTATGAAAACCTCGGTGAAACGAAACGTGTCAGAGGCCACTACCTTGCCTTCGCCCATCAGTTCCATGCAGGTAACCAGATAGGCCAGCGAACTGTATTTGATAAGGTAGATTATCTCGTTGCCGCAGCCGGGCAGGGCGCGCCGTGCCGCTTGCGGAATGATGATCCAAGCCACGGTTTGCCACTGGCTGAACCCCAATGCCTGAGCTGCGCGCACTTGCCCCTGCCTGATGGAGAGCAGGGCGCCGCGTACATATTCAGACTGATAGGCCGCCGTGCACAGGGTAAAGCTGGTGAGCGCCGCGCCAAAGGGAGAGAAAAAAATGCCAACCTTGGGAAGGGCGTAGTAGATCATCATGAGCTGCACGGCTAGGGGCACACCGCGTATGAGCGAGGTATAGCCGTTGCCAAGGCGGCGCAGCCACAGGGGGCCAAAGGCGCGGGCGCAGCCAAGCAGCACGCCGCCCACAAAGCCCAAGGTTCCTGCGGGCACAATAAGCGCAAGCGAAACCAGCAAGCCCTTGTTGAGCGCTGGCAAAAGCTGGCTGCTGAAAAAGGCCGTATCCAGCACTTAGGCCCCCATCTCCAGCAAGCGCTGGCAGAAGTCGCGGGTGCGGGTGTTGGAACCTTCGGCCAGCAGGTCTGCGGGCGAGCCCTGTTCAATGAGCTTGCCGTGCTCCATAAATACAATTTCGGTGGCAAGGGCGCGCGCAAAATCCATCTGGTGGGTGGCCATAACCATGGTCATGCCGCCGCTGGCAAGATCGCGAATAACGGCAAGCACTTCGCCCACCAGTTCCGGGTCGAGGGCCGAAGTGGGCTCGTCGAGCAGAATAACCTTGGGGTCCATGGCAAGTGCGCGGGCCATGGCCACTCGTTGCTTTTGCCCGCCAGAAAGTTGGGCAGGGTACAGGCTGGCGCGGCGGGCAAGACCCACGCGGGCCAGCTCTTCCTGCGCGCGCTTGCGGGCATCGGTAGAAGACATGCCGCGCACCTTGCGCAGGGCGATGGCCACGTTTTCTTCGGCAGTGAGGTGGTCGAAAAGGTTAAAATCCTGAAAGATCATGCCCACCTGAGCGCGAAAGGCACACAGTGCTGCCTTGTCGGCCCGGTTAAGCAGTTGGCCCTCAAGATATATTTCGCCAGAATCGGGCGGTATAAGGCAGTTGATGCTCTGGAGCAGGGTGCTTTTGCCCGCACCAGAAGGCCCGATGAGAACCTTCAGTTCTCCCCGGTTAACCGTAAGGCTGCAATTGTCCAGAATGGGCTTGCCGCCCAGCATTTTGGAAATGCCCTTAACCTGCAATACCGCTTGTTGGTCAACGCTCATGCTTATCCCATACCCATGCCTTCCATGCCGATTCCAGAGGAATAGCCGGGCACATGGACTTTTTGTTCCAGGCAGCGCAACAGTTTGAGCACTGCCAGCGTCAGCACAAAATACAGCACGCCCGCTGTGGCGTACAGGGCCAGATGCTCGTGGGTTCTGGCCGCCACAAACGAGGTACGGGCCATTATATCCTGCGTGCCGAGCACAAAGCAGATGGCCGAATCTTTAAGCAGAATGGAAAATTCGTTGGCCCAACCGGGGATGGAAAGCCGCAAAGCCTGCGGCAAAATGATGGAGCAGATGCCCGTGCTTTCGCGCATGCCAAGTGCGCGCGCGGCATTGAGCTGCCCACGGGGCAAGCTTTCTATAGCGCCCCTGAAAATTTGTGACTGGTAGGCCGTGCTGGTGCTGCCCAGAACAATGCAGCAGATAAAAAACGGGTCCAGGGTGATGCCAAGGCTGATAAACAGGCCGTAGCAAAGGAACAGCAGTACCAATATGGGCACGCCCCGGAAAAACCACACATACAACGCCACAAGACGCCGCAGCCACGGCCCGCCGTAAACTTGGGCCACAGCCATAGGCACGCCCAGCAGCAGACCCATGGTCAGCGACAGGGTGACATTGCCCACCGTTACCAGACTGCCAGACAGAATGGAGGGCAGGGCGTTGTATACCACGAGCAGTGAATTCATGAATGGAAAGGCCTTTTCCGCGCAAGCGCGAACCGTCCGGTTAACAGGCGGTTCGCGCTTGACGTGTGGGCGCGTACGCGTCCGTTATTTGCTGAGGTATTTCTGTTGCAGTTCTTTCCAGTAAGGGTCGGCCATAAGTTTCTTATAGCCTTCGTTCACCAGCTTCTGCAATTCCTTGTCTTCTTTGCGCATGGCAACGCCAAACTGGTCGGGTTCGCCGTGCGTACCGGCCTTCTTGACGGCGCGGCCGTTTTCAATGGCGTTGTTGGCGGGCAGTTCGTCCATCAAGGCAGCCTGAATGCGGCCATTCAGCAGGTCGGTGACAGCCAAGGGCGAAGATTCGTAAAAGCGCAGTTCAAAGGGATACTTCTTTTCTTCCTGCTCTTTCTTGATGTCGTTGGCTTCAGAAGTGCCGCGCTGCACGCCGAGCTGGATCTTTTTGCTCAAAATGTCGGCAGGGGTCAGCTTGGAATCGGCGGGCACAACAAACACGCGCGAGACGGTCCAGTAGGGGTTGGAGAACTGCACAACCTTGGCGCGCTCAGCCGTGATGCTCATGCCAGAGTCAACCATGTCGATCTGCTTGGCAAGCAGTGCAGGAATGATGCCGTCCCACGCCATGGGCTTGTGAACCACTTCGAATCCCATGGTCTTGGCTATCCAGTTCATGGAATCTACGTCAAAACCAGCGGGCTGGCCGGTCTTTTCGTCAACATAGGCGAAGGGAGGATAGTCGGGGTCGATGCCGTTAACATAGGCTTTTTTGGCGGCAAATGCGGGTACGGCAGCCAGCACGGTGGCCAGCAGAGCGCAGACGAAAAGCTTCTTCATGTTCAATTTCCCCCTCGGAAATGACAGGACGGACATGCGACCACGCAGCCACCTTAAGGCGGCTGTTGCGCATCCCTGCGCGGCGGACACTTGTGCCGACGCCGCGCGGCCACGGAAAACAAGGTCTTTCTGTAACAGAAGGAAGATTGCTACGCAAGGGCGCAGGGCGGCAACCCACGTAGCGCTTGGGCAGCGGGGCCGGGGAGTGAAGCCCAGTTTGGGCTCAACGCTATATACTGTTTAGGACAACCGCGATGTACAAAGCCTAGGCCCAAGGTGGATTTCTTGTGCTTTGTGAAGAAAGAGCATAACATTACAATGTTTGAGTGAGATTTTCTTTTGCAACGGCGCGGCCTACGCGTCCAAACGTAGTGTCGGCTATCGGCACAGCGCCTCTTAGCATGAAACAATTTCCCTTTTGGGTCAGGGCGCTTCTGGCTTGCAGCCTTTCCCCGCAAAAATCCATGCTCTGCCTATTTGACCTTATGGCCATTCTTGGAACGGCCATGGCGGTATTTTTGGTGCGGGCTGCTTTTGGCAATGTGGAGCCAGCTCTATACCACTGGGCACTACCCCTGCTGCTTATGGGGCCGGTAATGGCCGCTGGCCTTGGTCTTTACCAGACCATAAGCCTGCCCCCGCACCGTGAGCTCAAGGCGCTGTTTCAGCTCACCAGCCTCATGTACGGCATTATTCTGGCCGTGCTGTTTCTTTCAAAAACGGGCGATGCGTACTCACGCATTGTGATTGCTGGCAGTTGGGCGGCCACGGTTTTTGTGCTGCCCATCACACGTAGTTATTGCCGCCGCCTTTTTGTGCGTCAACGTTGGTGGGGGCGGCCCCTGATCATTTTTGACAGCGGTAACGCGGGGCGCGATTTTTGGCGCTACCTTAAGCGCAGACCAGAGCGCGGCTTGCGCCCCGTATCCATGTTTGCCTTGCCCACCAATGCCGAGGCTGCACGCAAGCTTTTTGCCGAGGCCGCTCTGTCAAACCCCAAGGCCATGGCCATGATTCTGCAAAAGGCAGATCAGGGGCAAAGCCTTGATTATATTACCGAAGCAAACAGATTTTTTGAGCGCATCATTGTTGTGCCTTCGTTCAACGATGGATTTCGTGCCCACTGGCTTACGCCACGCGACCTTGGCGCGGCAGTGGGCCTGCAAGTGCGGCAACACCTGCGCGACAGGCGCCGTCTGCGGGTCAAACGCTTTATGGACGTGTTGCTCTGCGCCATGGGTGGTGTGGTGCTGCTGCCCTTGGGCCTGCTGCTGGCGCTGGCCATTCGCATAGACAGCCGTGGCCCGGTTTTTTACCGCCAGACGCGTATTGGTCGTGGTGGCCGTGGAATACGGATTTTTAAGTTCCGCACCATGATGCACAATGCCGACGAGGTGCTCAAGAAGATGCTTGAGCAGGACCCGGAACTGCGGGCTGAGTGGGACAAAGACCACAAGCTCAAGCGCGACCCTCGTGTTACCCGCGTAGGGCGTTTTTTGCGCAAGGTCAGCTTGGATGAGTTGCCGCAGCTGCTCAATGTGGTTATCGGCGACATGAGCTTGGTGGGGCCGCGCCCCATTGTGGGCATGGAAGTTGAAAAATACGGCCCGGTGTACGAAGAGTACTGCTTGGTGCGCCCCGGTCTGACCGGGCTGTGGCAGATTTCTGGCCGCAACAACACCACCTATGCCGAGCGCGTGGCTTTTGACCACTACTACATCAACAACTGGTCTGTGTGGATGGATCTGTGGATTCTTGCCAAGACGATTCCTGTGGTCATAACAGGGTACGGAGCGTACTGATGGGCGAACGTGGCAGCAGCTTTAAACGCTTGTTGGACCTTTGCGCCGGTATACCTCTAGCGGCGTGCAGCTCTGTGCTGCGTGTGGGCAAGGGGGGCATGCCAGAGGGCGAGCCGCAACGAGTTGGCTTTATTTGTTTGGGGGCTATTGGCGATCTTTTGCTGCTCTCTGCGCTTATTTCAGCCCTGCGCACGCGTCTGCCGCACGCCCATTTTGTCCTACTCACATCGCGGGCCAATGCTTCAACGGTCAGCCTGATTCCCGGTATTGACAGCAGTGCCTCATTTGCGGTGACCGAGATTTCTGCCATGGCTGCTTGGCTGCGCGAGCAAAGGCTGGATGTGCTTATCGACAGCACCCAGTGGGCGCGTCTGGGCGCCGTGTTGTGTAATCTTTCCAACGCACGCACCACTGTGGGCTTTGATACGGCTGGGCAGTGCCGGGCTTTTGGCTATTCCTTTGCTGTACAGCACCGTAATGACCGGCATGAAGTGGAAAATTTTTTGGAACTGGGCCGTGCCGTGTTTCCGGGGCTGCTTGGTGGGCCCAATCTTTTGCTGCCGCAATCGCCGCCTGATGATCTGCCCCCCGAATTGTGCGGCAGGCTTGAACCCAGTGGCGCTGTGGGCGACGCGCTGCCCCGGCGGGTTTTTTTGCACATGTGGCCCTCTGGCACCAATGCATGGCTTAAGGAATGGCCCGCTGACAACTGGGATGCCTTGGCCCGAATGCTGAGTGACAAGGGGTTTGAAGTGTACCTGACTGGTGCGCCCGCCGATGCCCCACGCAACGACGCTTTTTTGCGGGCTCACCCTCAGTGTTCTGCCATCTCGCTTGCGGGCCGAACCTCACTCTCTGGCTTGGCATGGCTCTTTAGCCGCGCCAGTGCTGTGGTATCGGTCAATACGGGAACAATGCACCTAGCGGCCATAGCGGGCGCTCCTACGGTTGGTCTGCATGGGCCTACCAATCCCTTGCGCTGGGGGCCGGTGGGGCGTCATGTGCGCTCTTTGCTGCCGCACAGGGGGCCGTATGCCTATCTTAATCTGGGGTTTGAGTACCCACGCCCACACAAAGCATGCCTAGATTCTCTGCCGGTAGAAGATGTGGAGGATGCTCTGCGCAGCCTTTCGCTTTTTTAGGAGCTGGCGGGGCAGCCGCTGCAAGGCTGTAGATGGCTGTAATAGGCCCATTGGATCGCTGTGCCAAAACAGCGAACAGATTTTGCACAAAAAAGGGGAGGGGATTACACAATCCCCTCCCCTTAATCGTTATACTGAGTATTGGTGCGCTAGCTCTTGGGTCTGTCGCCAATGGCCGCAGTAATCACGGCTTCTGCTGCCAGCTTGCCGTCCACAAAGGCGCGGGCTTCCATCTTGCAGAGCTTGAGCTTCATGCGCAGATTGCTGCACTCAAGGTCAAGCCTGTCGCCAGGAACCACCTGCTTGCGGAATTTTACACCGTCGAGGCCCGTAAACAGAAAAAGTTTGTCGTCAAGGCTCTCCATGCCCGAAACAGCCAACAGGCCGCCAGTTTGGGCCAGAGCCTCAAGAATGAGCACGCCGGGCATTATGGGCGCACCGGGAAAGTGCCCCTGAAAGAAGGGCTCGTTGAAGGTAATATTTTTATAGGCACGAATGTGCGAGCCGGGTACGCATTCCACCACCCTGTCCACCAGCAAAAAAGGATAGCGGTGGGGCAGCAGGTGCAATATGCGCTGAATGTCCATGCTTATGTTTTGGGGGGCAGTATCCTGCATGCGATCTCCTGAATGTGGCGTGCTTGACCGCGCACGGCGGTATAAAAAAAGGCCTCTCGGCCCTTCCGGGTTGAGAGGCCAGTGATCTATCGGCAAAGGGCTTTACTTTTTGCCGCCCTTTTCATTGGCTTTTTCTTTGTAAATCTTGTTCACTTCGGTCAGCACGTCCTGAGTCAGGTCCATGGTCTGGTCGGCGTACAGCACGCCACCAGCGGTGACGTCCACCACAAAGTTAAAGCCCTTGGCGCGGGCCACTTCGTAGGTGGCGCTGAAGACGAGGGTAACCATGTCTTGGCGCAGCTTAACTTCTTCCTGTTCAACCTTGCGCAGGAAGTTACGGGTCTTCTGATCCAGATCCTGCTTGGAGCGGATGAAGTCCAGCTTCTTTTCTTCGCTGGCCTTGGGGTTTTTTAGAGCTTCGGCCTTTTTCTTCAGCGCTTCGCCCTGTTTTTCAAGCTCGTTACGTTCAGTGCCGAACTTGCTTTCCATTGTTGTTTTGGCGGCTTGCGCGGGCACGCTCTGCGTCGCCACGGTCTGCATGTCAACAACACCGATCTTGGCTGCGGGCACGGCGCCGCCGTCAGCAGCATAGACTTGCCCGGTAAGCAACAAGCCAACCGCAACAGCCGTCATCAAAACCTTGCGCATGAAAGTTCTCCTTCCCCAATGCTGATTTGTTATGTCGTCCTTGCGGAACTGGGATGACCCGCGCGCCGTAAGAGAAGATGCCTCTGCTGTATGCAACTATGTACTACATTTTGCAAAACAGCCATAACTATCTGCGATGTACGAATAAACAGTTATTTGCTATGATACAGCCTAAAAACACGTAGGTGAAATTACATGCCTCACATAGCACCAGAGCCTTCTTGCGTCAAGGAATTCTGGACTGTGCGGCGCTTGAGAAGCTTGTCCTTGTAAGCCAGAATGCCCTCGGCCAGCCCCTCGGCCAAGGTCATGCGGTACTTGGGCGTGAGCAGCCGGGCGGCCTCTTCCCTGTTGGTACAATAGCCAATTTCCACCAATACGGCAGGCATTTGCGCGCCCAGCAATACAAGGAAGGGCGCGGACTTGATGCCGTTATCCTTTGTTTCATACTGCCGACGCTTGAAGCGAAACTGTGCAAGACGCTGTATATCTTGCGCCAGATGGCGCGATTCGTCTACACGTGCGTTGAGCATCACATCGGCCAGCATTTTTTGCATATCGCCAAGCCTGTGCTCGCCGTCGGCGTTTTCAAGGGTAGCTAGGCGCGCTGCTTCAGGATTGCTGGCAATATCAAGATAATATGTTTCAAAACCCTGTACGGATGCATCATCATTGGCATTTACATGGATAGAAACGAACAGGTCTGCTCCGGCGGCATTAGCCATGGCTGTTCGGTCGCGCAACGACACGCTTTTGTCAGCGGTGCGGCTGTAGACCACATCAACGCCGTTGGCCTCTAGCAGACGGCCAAGCGTCAGCGCCACATCAAGCGACACTGCGCGCTCAAGTACGCTGTTGTGGTTGGTTCCGGGGTCGCGACCGCCGTGCCCAGCATCAATAAACACCGTGCGCACCGTCAAACCCAGCTGGCGGGCCATGTCGCGCACAAGGCGCGGCGAGGGGGGCACAGCAGGTGTAGTGCTGTTGCTGGCAACAGAGGGCTGGTCCAGCACATTGGGCTGGCTCTGGGCATCTGCAGGGCTTTGTGCTTCGGGCTGCACTTGGGCAAAGCCAGCCTTGCTGTTGCTGATGGGGGGTAACTGGGTGGCGCCGCTGGCCACGCGCAGAATGATGCGGCAGGGGTTTGATTCCGTGCGGGTGTCAAAGCGGCGGGCATCCTGAAAATTAAAATTAATCAGGGTTTCGCCGCCCTTGCCGCTGCTGACGCTCATGCTCTGAAACAAGCTGCCGCGTATATTCACACCTTTTTTTACTTCTTTTTCCACGGTGGCATTTTCTAAAGCCAGCTGGAGAGATGCCTGCCCTGACCTATTTTTTCCCTTGCTGTCTGAACCGTTAAGCTTGGCGCTGAATTTGGCTGGCGCACTCAGCTCAAGAATGATCTCCACACTGTTTTTGCTCAGCGAATTCCACGAGAGGGACTGAACAACTGGCTTTGCGGGAGCCTGAGCGGCAACAGGCTTGTCGGCTGGCGTTGAAAGCGCAGCACTAGCGGTGGCTGGCGCGCCCGTAAGGCGGTTGCGCAGGGTTTGCGCCTCTGCGGTTTTGTCACCAGCAGAGTACAGTGCCATAATGGCGTCCAGCAGTTCCAGCGCCTCGCCCGAATGGTTAAGGTGGTCGGCATCGATGGTTGCAGCGCGCAGCAGTGCGTCATCCGCAAGCGCGCTCTTGGGGAATTCCTGCGCCAGCTTAAGGTAGAGGTCACGTGCCTGACGGTACTCGTCTGCAAGGTGCGAGCAGTCGGAAAGGGCCTCTTGGCTTGCGGCAGCCCGGAACAAAGCCCCTGGTGATATGGCCCAGTCTTTACGGCTGAGGTAGATGCGCAGAAATTCTGCCGTGAGTTCTTCCCACGGTTGCCGCCAACACGAGCGTACCTTGTCTGCCCGCAGGGCTTCCATCTTGGTTTTTGCATCGCGGTAGCGCGGCAACAGCTCGGCCTGCGGCAAGGGTTGTTGCGCCCCGGCCTTGGCAAGCTGGGCAGAAGCCATGTCTACTGCGGCAGCGGGCTGCGAACCTGAAGCGCTGGCAGCGGCGGCAGATGCCTTGGCGGGCAATACGTCGTCTTTTGGTTCCTTGCCATCAGTGTTGGAAACCTGACGCGCCTCTGGCGCGGTGCGCCCATTGGCAGCAGCCTGAAGTGTCTTTTCCAGAGCCAGAGCCTCAGAGATCATATCCCCTTTGGGGTACTGACTTTTGATGCGCTCCAGCAGGGTCAACGCGCCCTTGTCATCCTTAAGCCATGCCGCGCGCAGTTTGGCCGCGCGGAACAACGCATCGTCCGCAAGGCGGCTGTCTGCATGGCGCTGAGCCACGGCTTCGTAGCATTCAATGGCTTTCTTGGCATCCGCCTTGGCAAATGAACGACGTGCCAGTTCTTCAAGGCTTTCCGCAGCGCGAAACAATGCCGCAGGGCGGTTGGGCCAGCCGGGGTCGGCATCGTAAATAGCGCGAAATTCAGCCGCCAGATTTTCCCACGGTTCTCGCTGCCCAGAGCGCTTTTCATCCTGCCGCAAGGTATCAATGCTGGCTTTGGCAAGGTCATACCTCTTGCCGGTAGGTGGCAGAGATGTGTAGCCAGAATCGTAAAAGCACACCACCATCAGGCACAGGGCAGCAAGAAAGGCCAGCGGCGGGGCAAGCCTGCGCAGGTTGTTGCTGCTAATTTTTTCGGAAGCCTTGGGCTGGGGGGATTTTCCGGCCACGGTATTTCCTTTGTGCCTGATAGTGACGAAAATTTGACGTTTAAAGGTGCTGACTCTGAATGTTAAGCATATTGCATGCCATAAGTGCCACTGCCGGTCGCTCAAATAAGTAATCTATATTGGGCTACAAACAGGCAGCGCGCCGGATGCACATGGTTTGTGCTTCCGGCGCGCCGAATATCTGCCGCCTAGGCGGCTTGAAACCAAGGGCTAGAAGAACTGGCCCATGCTGAATTCTATGCGGCCGGATTCATGTTCCTTGTCGTAGTCCTGTACCAGCGGAATACCGTAGGCGATACGCAGGTCACCCATGGGCGAACGCCAGCGCAATTCAAGGCCGGTAGAGCACACAATGTATTTGTTGAGATCCGCGCCCATGGTCTTGCTGTCGATGTTGTAACCAGCATCGAAGAAGGGAACCAAGGCAAGGCCAAGCTCTTTCTGGAAGGTCCAGATGTATTCTACGTTGGCAATGCCCATGCGGTCACCGCCGATCTGGTCGCCGTTGTACTTATAGTCGCGGGGCGAAAGGTCGGAGAACGAATAGCCGCGGATGGTATCCATGCCGCCAACCCAGAAGCGTTCAAACACGGGAACTTTGGAGTCTGTGTTCTGGAACACGCCGCCCAAGCGACCACGGACGTGGAAGGTGTTCTGAGGATTGAACGAGTAGAAGCCCTGCCAGTCGGCCACTGTCTTGATAAAGTTGTCAGTACCGCCAAGGCCGCCGCCGCCGTATTCAGCCCACAGTCGGGCAATGGTGCCCTTGGTGGGGCGTTCCTTAGAGTCGGTGGTGTCGCGCAGCACACGGCCAGAAATGGCGCTTGTCCAGTTAACACCCTTGTAATCGCTGATGTAGGGCGAAGCATTGTCGTCCACATCATAGAGGGTGTAGCGTTCAAGGCGATAACCGCCGCCTACGCTGGTGTATTCACCAAGGGGGTACGAAAGGCGTATGGTGTCGCCCACGGTATCCTTGGTAAAGTTGTCCCAGTAGTCGTGGGTATAGTACAGGTCGTTGCCCACAGAAAGTTCTGTGTCGTATATGCGCGGGTTGGTGAAGGAAAGTACACCAGAGGTACGGCGCCAAGAGAAGAAGCCCTGCAACTGCAACCAGTAACCGCGACCAAAGAGGTTGCGTTCCATGATGGAGGCGGTAACACCCACATCATAGTAGGTGGAGTAGCCAATGCCGCCCATGATGGCACCGGTGTTGGATTCCTTTACCTTTACCTTGAGGTCAACTTCGTCTTCCTTGTCAGTGGGGATCAGCTCCATATCCACAGCAGAGAAGAAGCGCAGACGGTTGAGGCGCTCATTTGAGCGGCGCAGTTTTGCACCCTCGTACATGTCGCCATCGCCAAGACGCATTTCGCGCAGAATGACGTTGTCGCGGGTTTTAGTATTGCCCTCGACCGAAAGGCGGCGGATAAAGACCTTCTGCTTCTTGGTGACAACATAGGCCACGTCAACCTGATCGCTGCCGTCTTCGGCCTTGACGACCTTGGTGTCCACTTCGGCAAATGCATAACCGTAGTCTGCATAGTAGTCGGTCAGGCGCTTGGAGTCTTCCTGCATGACAGTGAGCGAGAAGTGCTTGTCCGACTTTTTCCAGTCGTCCATCTGCACTACTTCAATCATCTTGTCTTCGCTGTCGATAACATCACCGGCAAAGACCACATCGCGCACATTGTAGCGCGGGCCTTCATGCACGTTAAAGGTAATGTAGATGCCGTCGTCACGGTAATCAACGGTGGGTGCGGCCACCTGAATGTCAATATAGCCTTCGTTGAGGCCAAAGGCGGCAATGGCGTTGGTGTCGCGCTCAAGGTATTCGTCCTTCAGCACGCCCGTGCCTGTCAGCCACGAGAATATGCCACGGGTCTTGAGGGCCATGTATTTGTCAAGGTCGCCACGGTCGAGCTTAGAAATGCCATCGACCTTGACTTCCTTGATGTAAAGCTTGTTGCCTTCCTTAACGCTGAGCACCAGTACCGCACCACGGCCGCCTTGGCGGTCTTCAAGGCGGTAGGTAACCTTGGCAAGGTAAAAGCCTTCTTTGTGGTACAGTTCGCTGACCTTTTGCAGGTCGTCCGAAAGCACCTGTTCGTTCAGCACGCTGCCGGTTTTAGTGCCCATGGCAGCAAGCACATCGTCCTTGCTGACTTTGTCCGAGCCTTCCACAACAATGTTGTCGATGCGGGGCTTTTCCACCACCGTGAAGACAAGCACGTTGCCCTCAAGGGTGGCCTGTACGTCGCTGAAGTAGCCCATATCCCAGATACGCTTGACTTCTTCGTTGATGGCAGTGGCATCGGGCGTGTCACCCTTGCGGATGGTAAGGCGCATAAGCACGGTATCGGGATCAAGCACCTTCATGCCGCGCACCTGCACGTCTGCCAGACCACCGTGGGCAGACGTGGGCGCACCCATGGGAACCAGGGTGGCGGGGCCGTCTGATTTCTTGGGGGCAGCTTCTGCGGCGGTAGCGGGGTTGGCAACTTCTGCGGCGCGTTTGGCAAGGGCAGAGGTGCATTCGCTCAGGGCAGTGAGCGAATTGCGCTCAAAACCAGCCGGTACGGCGTCTCCGCTATAGACAGGCACAATGCGCGTGTCCATGGAGAAGCCCTGACCAAGCTGGTTAAATTTGCCGTAAATGACCAAGCGGGCCCCGGCCTTGCGGCCAAGCTCGCGCGCGGTGGCAAGGTCGAGTGATTCGCCGCTGCTGCGCTGCAACTGCCTGGCAGTAGCCATGGGCACGGCGCGCATGCCGTTTTGCCCCAGCTGATCGGCGATCATCTGCGGCAGGTCTTGTGATGCGTTGGGCAGTTCTGGCCCGGCATTCACCTGAAAGGGCAAAACAAGCACAAGGGGGCCTTCCGCCGCCATGGCTCCACCCGAAAGCGCCAGGGTGGCGCAGGCCAGCAGGGCAAGGCACAGAGCTTTGCACAGCACGTTATTCAAAATTCTTCTCATACAAGGTCCCCGCTTTCAGTTCCAGGGTTCTGCCCATACCTGCGGCCAGCTCTCGGTTGTGTGTAACCACTACGAGGGTCATGCCCAATTCACGGTTGAGTTCGTTCATCAGTGCGCCCACCTGCGCTCCGGTAACTTCATCCAGATTGCCGGTGGGCTCATCGGCCAGCAGAACGCGCGGCCGCATAA
Organism: uncultured Desulfovibrio sp.; assembly: GCA_964413315.1. Taxonomy (GTDB): domain Bacteria; phylum Desulfobacterota; class Desulfovibrionia; order Desulfovibrionales; family Desulfovibrionaceae; genus Desulfovibrio. The sequence goes on from CAYPRZ010000030.1 coordinate 16,131, forward strand.
ATACCGCGCGTGCAATGGCCACCCGTTGGCGTTCACCGCCCGAAAGAGTTGCTATTTTGCTGTCCATACGCGCCGAAAGGCCCACGCGATCAAGCATTTCTCGCGCACGAGGCATGACAGAGCGTTGGCTTGCACCGCCGATTATAGCCGGCATAGCCACGTTTTCCAAAGCAGAAAATTCCGGCAGCAGATGATGAAATTGAAAAACGAAGCCCAGAGTTTTGTTGCGAAAGGCCGCCTTCTGGTCAGCGCTCATGAGCGCCATATCGCGCCCTTCAAAACATATCTCGCCCGAACTTGGAGTATCAAGAGCACCCATAAGATGCAAGAGGGTACTCTTGCCGGAACCGGACTGTCCGACTATGGCGAGCATCTCGCCTTCTTCCACAACCATGCTGATATTTTTGATAATCTCGATATCTTCACTGGCTGTGGCAAATTTTTTGCCCACATTTGAAAAAGTGTAGAGTGCTGACATGGCTATTCGTAGCGCAGGGCTTCTGCCGGTTGCAAGCGTGAAGCCTGCCGGGCAGGGTAAAGGGTGGCCAGAAAGCACAGCAACATGGCGCTAGCACCAATGATCAGCACGTCAGAAAGTGTGATGATAATGGGCAAATGGTCAAGTGTATAGACATTTTCGGGCAGTTTTATGAACTGGTAGCGCTTGAGCAGCCAGCCAAGTGAAAGCCCCAGCGCATAGCCAAGCAGCGTGCCGATAACGCCGATAATAGTGCCCTGAAACATGAATATGCGCCGTATCATGCCGCTGGTGGCACCCATGGACATTATAATGGCAATATCGCGTGTTTTTTCCATAACCAGCATGACAAGGGTGGTAACAATGGAAAATGAGCCAATCAGCACCACCATGGCCAGCAAAATGAACATGCCGATCTTTTCGAGCTTAAGTGCCGCAAAGAGGTTGGCGTTCATTTCCATCCACGAGCGCACATAAAAGGGCGATCCCAGTTCGGTAGAAACCAGTGTGGAAATTTTGTCGGCCTTGTAAACATCGTCAACCGTAAGCTCTATGCCAGAAAGGTAGTTTTCGGGCAGGCCCAGCACATCGCGCGAGGCGCCAAGGGTAACAAAACCAAGCGAAGAATCGTACTCGAACATGCCTGTTTTGAAAATACCCACCACCTCAAAAGGACGCACGCGCGGCGCGTAGCCCGATGTGGTTTTTTGCCCGGATGGCGAAAGCAGGTTGACACGGCTGCCCATGCCAAGGCCTAAGCGTTTGGCCAGTTCTTCGCCAATAATCAGGCCCGGTGTGCCCTCGCGTTCAAGGTCTGCGGCAGAGCCAGTGCGCATTTGGCGCAGCATGGAGAGCACGGCAGGGGCTGATTGCGGGTCTATGCCGCGCAGCACCACGCCCTTAACACCGCCCCCGGCAGAGAGCATGACCTCGGTGTATATAAAGGGGGTTGCCCCGGTCACACCTTTGACAGAGCGCACACGGTCTAAAATATCGCTACGGTTCTCAAAGGCCGAGGGAATATAAGACATGACAATGGCATGGGCATTGGCCCCCAAAATTTTGTCACGCATGTCAGTGGTGAGGCCGTTGTATACGCCAAGCACCACTACCAGCGCGCCAACGCCAATAGCCACGCCCAAAATGGACATGATGGATATGATGTAAATGAATGTCTGCTTTCGCCTCGAAAAGAGGTAGCGCAGGGCAACAAATAGTTCGAATGACATTTGCCGCATATTGTCCCACCTTGCCCGGATATTCAAGAGATATTTTAGATATTGCGGTATTTGCCTGATTATGTTTGCTGGGGCTGTTTGGCGATGGTTCTGCCCCGGCGGTTGGTGTCTGTATGCAGATGTCCCCCGATGGGTTGGTTAAACCCGCCGGGGGACAATTTTGTCAGTCTTGCTGGCAAGTGGCAGGTGCAGGTGCGCACCTATTTGCCAATGCAGGGGCAAGCCCCGTCTGCTCTTTTAACCGCGTTTCATCTCGGCAATAAGCTCACTCAGGCGGCGTGCTTGCTGGGCCAGATCGGCCACAGCCTTTGAGGCTTCGCCCATGGCCTGTGCCGTTTGGCCCGACATGGCATTTACCTGAACAATAGAGTGGTTGATTTCTTCGCTGGCGGCAGACTGTTCTTCGCTGGCAGCGGCAATGGCGCTAACCTGATCTGCGGTGGCCTCCACATTGCTTACTATGTCGCGCAGTGCCGCGCCCGACTGGCTTGCAAATTCTGTGGCGGTATTAACTTCCACAAGGGCATTGTCCATGGCGGCCACGCTTTGCGCCGCGCTTTGCTGGATGGCCCCAATGGCATTGCCCACATCGTTGGTGGAAGCCATGGTTTTTTCTGCCAGCTTGCGCACCTCGTCGGCCACCACGGCAAAGCCACGCCCTGCATCGCCAGCGCGTGCGGCTTCAATGGCGGCGTTGAGGGCCAGCAGGTTGGTCTGGTCGGCAATATCAGAAATAACGTTCATAATCTGGGTAATGGCCTGAGCATGCTGGTTCAGCTTGGTCATGTCGTCCTTGAGAGCCAGAGAAACGGTTTGCACCTGCCCGATGCTCTTAAGGGCGTTTTCAACAATACCTGCGCCGCTTTCTGCATTGCTGCGCGTCTCTGCCGATACGGCAGAGGCCGACGAGGCATTGCGGGCCACTTCCTGCACGGTGGCGTTCATTTGGTTCATGGCCGTGGCAGCCTCTGCAAGGCGCTGGGCCGACTGGGCCGCGATGTGGTCAGACTCGGAAATTTGCGTCGCCAACTGGCCCGATGCAGTGGTAATGATGGTCACCGCTTCTTCAAGTTGCCCAGCCGCCGCCAGCATGCCCTCGCGTTTGGCGTTTTCTGCCTTGCGGGCTGCTTCTTCTGCACGTGCTGTGGCGAGTTTGGCTTCTTCTGTCGCCTGTTGCGCGTCTCTGGCTTTTTGTTCACTTTCGTTCAGCAGGTTTTTGATGTTCTCGATCATGTTTTCCATGCCCGCTGCAAGAGTGCTGAATTCATCATGGCGCTTGTGTGCCGTGTACAGCAGGGCCTTTTCGTTGGCGTTGGCTTCAAGGCGTCCTTGGGCCACCGATTCTGCAATGCCCGAAATGCCCTTGAGCAGCCGCGCAATAGCGCGTGCAGCAAGAATAATGATCAAAGCCACCACAAGGGCGCTTGCCAGCGTGAGCAGCATGGAGTTGCTCAGCATTACCCGCGTGGGCGTGTATACTTCGTCGCGGTCAACTTCAAGGCAGAGCACCCAGCCAACTTCTGGCATGGCCCTGTAAAAGATTGTTTTGTTGCGGCCATCTTCGCCCACAAAGCGCACCATCCCTTCGGGTTTGGTGAGCACGTCGGCAAGGTAGGGTTTTTTGCTGTCGTCGCGCCCAAAGGCCTTGGGGTCGCGGTGCAGCATGACGGTGCCCTTGGTGTCGTAGGCGTAAATGCCGCCGCGTGCGCCAAAGTCTATCTGGCTTGTGGTTGACTTGGCCAAGTCTTCATTGTCAATGCCTGCCCACACAATGCCAGCTGGCTTGCCATCGCGAATAATGGGCAGCCCCATGATGGTGGCAATTTTGCCAGTGGTTTTGCT
>CAYPRZ010000031.1:0-19614 GCA_964413315.1 uncultured Desulfovibrio sp.
TTTTTGGGTTTCTGCGCTGGCTGGCGGGCTTGTGGCCACCATCTTTGCCTTTATTATCGCCGTGCCTGTGCTGCGGCTTGGTGACGACTATCTTGGTATTGCCACCCTTGGCTTTGCCGAAATCATCCGCGTTATCATCGTCAACGCCACCTCGGTGACCAACGGCTCACTGGGCATCAAGGGTATTCCCGGCCACGCGAGCCTGCTCTCGTGCTATATATGGACGCTCTTTACGCTCATAGTGCTGTGGCGACTCTTGTTCAGCAACTACGGCAACGTGCTGCGCTGTATACGTGATAACGAAATCGCTGCCAGAGTCATGGGCATCAATGTGTTTCGCTACAAGGTGCTTTCGTTCTGTATTGGCGCTTTCTTTGCCGGTGTGGGCGGGGCGCTGCTGGGGTCGCACCTTTCTACCATTGACCCCAAGATGTTCAACTTTCTGCTTACCTTCAACGTGCTGATGTTCGTTGTGGCTGGCGGTCTTGGTTCGTTGTCGGGCAGCCTGTTGGGTGCCACGGTCATCACCATTCTGCTTGAGTGGCTGCGCGCCATTGAAGAACCCATGGATCTTGGGTTTGTTGAAATTCCCGGCATCCCCGGCATGCGCATGGTGGTGTTTTCGCTGGTGCTGCTGGCTATTATTCTTTACCGGCGTGAGGGCATCATGGGAACCAGGGAAATTACCTGGAAATCAATTGGCGCGTTCTTGAGGAGGGGCAAGGCATGAGCGAGTTTATTTTGCCCAAGGCTCCCAATTACGAGGGTGCGCTGCTGCTGGCCAAGGACGTGACCATGCGTTTTGGCGGCGTTACAGCGGTGAGCGACCTTTCCATTGCCCTGCCCAAGGGTGCCATTGCGGGCATTATCGGCCCCAACGGCGCGGGTAAAACCACGGCATTCAACGTGCTGAGCGGTTTTTACACCCCGCAGGAAGGCGATGTTATTTTTGGCGGCAAGAGCGTCAAGGGCCTTGGCCCCGCCGAAATATGCAATCTGGGCATGGCCCGCACCTTCCAGAACATTCGCCTTTCGCAGCAGATGACCGTGCTTGAAAACATCATGGTTGGCTGTCATGTGCGCAGACGCTGCCCTTGGTGGATGGCCCCACTTGGTATTCCTGCCTTTTATAAGGAAGAAGCGGCCATCATCGAAAAGAGCAAGCAGTTGGCTGAAAGGGTGAACCTGAGCGCAAACCTTGATGATCAGGCCGGCAGCTTGCCCTACGGTGCGCAGCGCAGGCTTGAAATTGCCCGTGCTCTTGCTACCGAGCCCAAGCTTTTGCTGCTTGACGAACCGGCTGCGGGTATGAACCCGCAGGAAAGCCTTGATCTCATGCACTTTATTGGCCATATCCGTGACGAATTCGATCTTACCATCCTGCTTATCGAGCACGATATGAAGGTCGTCATGGGCGTGTGTCAGTACATTTGGGTTATGGAGTATGGCGCGCTGATCGCCGAGGGCGGGCCAGAAGAAATACGCAATAACCCCGTGGTTATCCGCGCCTATCTGGGCGAAGATGCCACGCTTGAAAAAGTTATCTAGCCGTGGGCCGGGCAGCGGGGCATGCAGCCTCGCATGCCCGCTATCGGCTGCGCAGTGCGCGGATCAGTGCGGCAAGCCTGATTTTGCGGTGAAGCGCAGCAAAAAAAGACAGGCAACGGGAATCTGATCCCGTAGCAGACCGACAGATATGGACAGGGTGCATCATGCTTGAAATTCGTAATCTCCATGTGCGCTACGGCGGCATTCAGGCCGTCCAGGGCATAAGCCTGAATATCCCGCGCGGCAGCATTGTTACGCTTATCGGGGCCAATGGCGCGGGCAAGAGCAGTATCATCCGCTCCATTGCCGGCCTGAACAAGACCATCAGCGGCGACATCCAGCTCACCCGTCACGAGGGCGATGCTCCGGTTTCACTCATGGGGCTCAAGCCCGAAGACATGGTGCGCAGGGGTATTTCGCTTTCTCCAGAAGGGCGGCGCATTCTGCCCCACCTGACGGTGGAAGAAAACCTGCATCTGGGTGCGTATTCGCGTAGCGACAAAGACGAGATCGCCCATGATATTGAGTGGGTTTACAGCCTTTTTCCACGGCTGAAAGAACGCAGCTGGCAGAAGGGCGGCACGCTTTCGGGCGGCGAACAGCAAATGCTGGCCGTGGGCCGCGCGCTTATGAGCCGCCCCGACCTGCTTATGCTTGATGAACCCTCGCTGGGCCTTGCGCCCCTGCTGGTGCGCGAAATTTTCGACATCGTCAAACGCATCAACGAAGAAGGCAAAACGGTGCTTCTGGTTGAGCAAAACGCCTTTGCGGCCCTTTCTGTGGCGCACTACGCCTATATTCTTGAAGTAGGCCGGGTAGTACTTGAAGGCCCAGGCCGGGAACTGCTCGAAAACCCCAAGGTCAAGGATGCCTACCTTGGCGGCTAGTTGAGCCTTGGATTTATGATCATACGACCGGCAGTCTTAGGGCTGCCGGTTTTTTATGGCCTGTTATTTCACTGTGGGCCAATGAGATCAGGCCAAAACAAAGGGGCAGGGCACAAGAGTCAGAGCAGAGTGGCGGGCATGCCCAAAAAATGCACGCCGCCTCGGCTTGCATAGCGGTGCTGACGGTATTAATATTTATGTTGGCCTATAAGCAGTCCGGCTCACAGCCATGCAGCGGTTTTTTCCGTATTTTTTTGCCTGTCGTGATGCCGTAGATTTGCAATCTCTATTTAGGAGCAAACATGCAACGCATTCTATTGTTACTGCCCTTGCTGCTGGCTTTGCTAGCTGGTGCGGCTTTTGCCGCGCCCGCTGAGCAGCGGGTTTTGACGCGTCTGCCCAACGGGCTTTCTGTGTATATCGTCAAGGATAGTCGTTTCCCGCTGGTAGCCACGCGCCTCTATGTGCGCACGGGCTCGGTAAACGAAGACCCCAAACAGGCGGGTATCAGCCACCTGCTTGAGCACATGGTTTTTAAAGGCACAGAGCACCGCCCCAAGGGACAGGTAGCGCGAGATGTGGAGGCCCTTGGCGGTTATTTGAACGCCGCCACCAGCTTTGACAAAACTTGGTACATGACAGACATGCCCGCCGCCCACTGGCGCATGGGCATGGATGTGGTGAAAGAGATGGCCTTTCAGGCTTCGCTGGACCCCAAGGAGCTGGAATCAGAGAAGGATGTGGTGATATCCGAGCTTGAGCGCGATCAGGATTCGCCCATGAGTCGGCTGTTTGAAAGCCTACAAGTTTCCACCCTGCGCAATACCCCTTACGGGCGGCCCATCATTGGCTTTAAGGACACCGTGCGGGCCATCACCGCAGACGACCTGCGCGCCTATGTGCAGCGCTGGTATCAGCCGCAAAACATGCTGCTGCTGGTGGCGGGCGATATTGATCCGCAAGCTGTGATGCAGCACGCACAGGAACTTTTTGGCGGCATGACCAACACCCATGATTTTGTTGCCCCGCCAGCCATTGACCTGCGCAATGCCCCCGGCGGCCCCCGTGTAGAAGTGGTGCGCGGCCCTTGGAACAAAATTTATCTTGGCGTGGGCTTTCCCGCGCCTGCCCTGCGCGACCTGCGCTCGGTGGATCTTGATGTGCTGACTTACCTGCTTGGCGGTGATGGCACATCTCTGCTGACCCGCAAATACGAGTACGATAAACAGCTGGTGGACGGCCTGAACGTGGGCAATATGAGCCTTGACCGCGCTGGCATGCTGTATGTGTCCGCCAACATGGCCCCGGAAAAGCTCGATGCCTTCTGGCAGGGTCTGACAGCAGACCTTGCCAAGCTCAAGGCCGCAGACTTTAAGCCCGAAGCCCTCAAACGCGCCCGCTTCAACCTTGAGGACAGCATGGACCGCTCTGCGGAAACGCTCAACGGTCTTGCCTCGTGGCTTGGGTCTGTGCAGTTTGAGCTGGGCGGCGATCAGGCGGAGCAGAACCTGCGTTTTACCCAGCGCAATGTGTCGCTGGCGCAGGTGCAGCAGGCCATTGACCTTTGGCTTAACCCCAGCCTTGTGCGGGTGCGTGTGCTTGCGCCGCAAAACGCAAAACTGCCTGACCTTGAAGCCATTTTGCAAAAAAACTGGCCTGTCAGCGCTGCTGGCAAGGCTGGCGAGCAGACCACAGCCACGGCAGGTCAGCAGGAAGTGGTTGACCTTGGTCAGGGGCGAACCCTTATTCTTATTCCTGACGCAACCGTGCCCTATGTGGCCATGGACATGATGCTGCCCGGTGGTAACGCTCTGCTCAAGCCCGATCAGCAAGGTCTGGCAGAGCTGACAGCCAGCACGCTTGGCGACGGCAACGGCAAGCTTGACGCACAGGCCGTGGAAAAATTCTTTGCCGACCGTGCCGCTTCTTTGGGAGCCAAGGCTGGTCTGCAAACTTTTACAATTTCTCTCACTGGCCCTGCGCGTTTTAACGCCGATTATTTTGCCATGCTGGGCGAAGTGCTGGGCAAGCCCCGCTTTGAGGCCAAGGAGATCAAACGCGAGGCAGAAAACATGAAGGCGGCCATTCGCCAGCGTGCAGACAGGCCCACATCGTACCTGTTTTCGCGCCTGAATCCCTTCCTCTTTCCCGGCGGGCAGGCTTATGGCTACGATTCGCTGGGCACAGAGGCCAACCTTGGCAAGTTTACGGCCAAGGATGTGCGCGGATTTTGGGAACGGCAGATAGTGCAACCTTGGGTGCTGGCAGTAGCCGGTGATTTTGACCGCGAGGCCGTGCTGGCCTTTGCCCGCAGCCTGCCCACGCCCGACAACAAGGGTTTTGCCCTTGCTGCACCTTCGTGGGGTGATGCCCGTAATCTTGACCTGCATCTGCCGGGCCGCAATCAGGCCCATGTGTTGCAGGTGTTCAAGGCCGTGCCCTACACCCACCCCGATGCCCCGGCGCTCATGCTTTTGCAGTCTGTGCTCTCTGGGCAGAGCGGGCTGCTCTTTAGCACCATGCGCGACGAGCAGGGCCTTGGCTACACGGTTACGGCCTTTTACCGCGCCATGCCACAGGCTGGCATGATGGCCTTTTATATTGGCACCACGCCCGACAAGGTTGACCAGTCGCGCGAGGGCTTTGCCAAGATCATTGCCGACATCAAGGCCAAGCCCCTGCCCGCAGAATTGCTGGAAACTGGTGCCAACCGCCTGCTGGGCGAATACTATCGCGACAAGCAGAGCCTAGACGCCCGCGCTGGCGTGGCAGCCACCGATTCTGTGCTGGGTCTGCCGCGCGATTTTAGCAAGTCGCTTATCGACAAGGCCGCCAAGCTCACCCCGGCAGAAGTTCAGGCTGTGGCGCAAAAGTATCTGGACGAAAAGAATCTGTATAACATGACCCTGCTGCCTTAGGCGCAGTATTTGGTTTATAAAAAGTCCGTATCGGCTAAGCGGCCAGTTCTTTTCGCTTTTGGCAGAAAAGGCTGGCTGCGCCGGTACGGACTTTTGCCTTATTGGTACGACATATTTGTCCAACCCCTAGTTTCACATACAAAAAAAGTTTTTGTAGGCGAATTTTTCGGCAGTTAGCGGGCAAATAAAAATGTCAAGACTGCCCTAAGTACCCAAGGGGCCCAGCGGCTGTCTTGAAAAGAGGGCAGGGGTAGAGTAGGTTCTCACCTGCGCTTATGGAGCTGCCCTCTACTGAGGGCTCGAACAGGCTTTGGCTGCATTCGCAGTGCCAAGGGCTGTGGCGGCAGCGCCGTGCGGGCATGCGCCCTTGGGCATGGCGAAATGTTCCATAAGTCCCAATCACGCCACACAAGTTGCAGATCATTCGTCTGATCCGGCAGTCAGCAAGGGCTAACAAATTTGTTTATGCCCTTCCTGTTTTGCGGCCTGTGTGCGGTGAAAAAATGGGCAAGTAAGAAATTTATTTAACTAAAGCAGTATGTTGCTTTGAGCCTTGGAAGTGTTTTTTTAGTGTATTCATTGACAGGGTGCAAGTCTTTTGAGATTTTCTAGACATTGGAAGCGCCAAGAGCTTAATAGGGAATTCCCGTGAAAATCGGGAGCGGACCCGCCGCCGTATGTCTGACAACAACCGCGTTTCACCACGTGCCACTGGATAAAACCGGGAAGGCCGAAACGCGGCAGACAAGCCGGAAGACCTGCTTTCAACCGTTCTTAGAAAAGGATCATCTGCAACGGGCTTTTGCAGAAGAACCGTCACAAATGGGCCAGTAATGGTCTATCCGCCCGTTCATTCGGGCGGCCTTTTTGTTCATAGCCCACAAGTTGGAGCGAATTACACATGCTCGCCAGCATTACCAAGCGCGACGGCACAGAAGTGCCTTTTGATTCGGTCAAAATTCTCAATGCCATCACCAAGGCCAATCAAGCTGTTGGTGGTGAAGACATGTCTCCCACTGACCTGCTTTTTGTCACCGAAAAAGTGTGCAAAAAGCTTGAGTCGCGCAATTTGAAGAATGTAGAAGAAATTCAGGATGTTGTGGAAGAAACGCTCATCCAGTACGACTACGCCAAAAGCGCCAAGGCTTACATTTTGTACCGCGCAGAGCATACGAAAATCCGCAACGCGGAATCGTATCTCATGGATATATATAAAAAACTTACCTATTCGCCGGCCAAGCAAGAAGACATAAAACGCGAAAACGCCAATATAGACGGCGATACGGCCATGGGAACCATGCTCAAGTATGGTTCTGAAGGTTCCAAGTTTTTTATCGACAACTATATTCTGCCCAAGGATGCCTCAGCGGCACACCTTAACGGCGACATACATATTCACGACAAAGATTTTTACATGCTCACGGAAACGTGCTGCCAGATTGACCTTATCCCCTTGTTTAAAAATGGTTTTTCTACGGGGCATGGACATTTGCGCGAGCCCAATTCCATCGAGAGCTACTCGGCCCTTGCTTGTATTGCCATTCAGGCCAATCAGAATGAAATGCACGGTGGTCAGAGCGTGCCGCATTTTGACTTTGCCATGGCCGAGGGCGTTATAAAGACCTACCGTAAGGAATACGAGCGCGCCTTTGCTGCCTTTTTGCGAATTGCCGAAGGCTTGGACGAACAGGCGGCCATAGACGCAGCCAGAGCTCTTATTGCTCTGCTGCCTGAAGGCCCGCGTCTTGGCACGTGCGATGCCTTTGGCACAGCCCTTGTGGCCGCCGCCCCCGAAGCGCAGCGCCCCATGGTAGAACGCGCCCACGCCTATGCAGCGGGTGAGGCCCTCAAGTACACCGAGCGCCGTTCCTATCAGGCCATGGAAGCCCTGATCCACAACCTGAACACCATGAACTCGCGGGCGGGTGCACAGGTTCCTTTCAGCTCCATCAACTACGGCACCGATACATCTGCCGAGGGCCGCATGGTTGTAAAAAACCTGCTGCGCGCCACCAAGGCCGGGCTTGGCAATGGAGAAACCTCCATCTTTCCCGTGCAGATTTTCAAGGTTAAGGCTGGGGTCAACTATAATCCTGAAGACCCCAACTACGACCTTTTCAAGCAGGCCATGGATGTTTCGGCCATGCGGCTTTTCCCCAATTTCAGCTTTCTCGATGCGCCGTACAACCTTCAGTATTACCGCGAGGGTGATTACAACACCGAGGTGGCCTATATGGGCTGCCGCACACGCGTGCTCGGCAACGTGTACGACAAAGACCGGCAGGTAACCTGCGGGCGCGGCAACCTGAGCTTTACGTCCATCAACCTGCCGCGTCTGGGCCTCGACGCCAAGGGCGATCTTGACCGTTTTTACGCCCTGCTGGACGACAAGATTGATCTGGTGTTCCGCCAGTTGTTGCACAGGCTCAAGATTCAGAGCGCCAAAAAAGTACGCAACTATCCCTTCCTCATGGGCGAGGGCATCTGGCTTGATTCAGACAAGCTTGGCTGGGACGACAGCATTGAAGAAGTGCTTAAACACGGCACGCTGACCGTGGGTTTTATTGGCCTTGCCGAAACGCTCAAGGCCCTTGTGGGCAAGCACCACGGCGAGAGCGAAGAAGCCCAGAAGCTGGGTATTGAAATTGTTGCGCACCTGCGCAAACGCTGCGACGACGAGGCAGAAAAAACTGGCCTCAATTTTTCGCTTATCGCCACCCCGGCAGAGAGCCTCAGTGGCCGCTTTGTGAACCTCGACAAGGCCAAGTACGGCAGCATTCCCGGTATCACAGACAAGGATTACTACACAAACTCCTTCCATGTGCCGGTGTACTGCCCCATCAAGGCATTTAAAAAGATTCAGATTGAGGCCCCGTACCACGCGCTGACCAATGCGGGCCACATCACCTACGTGGAGCTTGACGGCGACACCTGCAAGAACCTTGAGGCCTTTGAGAGCATTATTCGCGACATGCACGACAATGGCGTTGGTTACGGTTCCATCAATCATCCGCTCGACCGCGACCCGGTCTGCGGCTATGTGGGCGTGATCAACGGAACCTGCCCCCGCTGCGGACGCAAGGAAGGGGAAGGCGTGAGTGCCGAACTGCTGGACGAATTACGTAAAAAATTCCCGCACACCCCCAAGTGGGACTAGCGGTCGCATACATTTTTTTAACAACTTTTGCATTTTAGTAAGGAGAGAGCACATGCTGATGAAATCGCGTCTGTTCGAGGAAACCAAGCCCGCACAGAAACTTGTTGGGCAGGATGTGGGTTTTGAACGCACCCGCCGCATCACCGGTTACCTTGTGGGAACGCTTGACCGTTTTAACAATGCTAAGCGCTCAGAAGAGCGTGACCGCGTCAAGCATGCCTAAAGCAGGCAAGGCCGCGCTTATGCGGGTTTCGGGCATTGTGGATGAATCCATAGTGGACGGGCCGGGGCTGCGGTATGTAGTGTTTACGCAGGGTTGCCCGCACCACTGTAAGGGGTGCCACAATCCGCAGACGCACAGTTTTGAGGGCGGCTTTCTGCTATCGGCAGAGGCCGCCCTTGACCAGTTGCAGGAAAACCCCCTGCTGTCGGGCATTACGCTTTCTGGCGGCGAGCCCTTTGAGCAGGCCGAGGCCCTTTGCGCCTTGGCTGAGGGGGCCAAGGTCCTTGGCAAAAACGTGATGACCTACACGGGATATGTTTTTGAAGATTTGCTGGCCCGCAACGATCCATGGACAAACCAGCTGCTGGATTTGACGGATACGCTGGTAGACGGCCCCTACAAGGAAGAATTGCGTGATCTTGAATTGCGGTTCAGGGGCAGCGCAAACCAACGTCTGCTAGACCGTGCTGAAAGGCAAAGGCTGGCGGCTGAATTTAACAAGCGTTAAGCCTGCTTGCGGGTTGAATTTTGTGTAATTTTGTGCCGTGTCGGGCACATCGTACCCCGCTTTGCGGGGATTTTTTTTGCCTTGTGGCAGCTATGCGGGGCAGCAGGATACTGGCAAAGGGCTAGTTGCTTGGGGCTGTGCAGGTTATTTACTGCAGGGGGCTGCTCCGGTCACATAGGGCGCGAAGCCAGCATCCATGCGTTGAATATGCTCCACCAGCCATGTTTTGAGGTATTCCAGCAGGGCAATGTCAATAAAGGCCTTGCCGTCAAGTACGGCATCGCGCAGTTGGGTTACCTTTTGCCGGAATTGCTGGTGTTCTTCAACGTGCTCGCTTGCAAGGGGATAGGTTGAGCGGGTGAAGTATATTTCTTCGGTGGCAAAGTGCGTAAAGGCATAACCGGTCAGATCATCGAGAATTTCCAGCAGCAGGTTGTTGTCACAGCCATTCTGCATACCGCTGTGCAGTTTGTTGAGGTATGAAAGCAACAGCTTGTGCTGGCCGTCAATGACTGGAATACCTGTATGATAGCTGCTTTTCCACGGAAAAGCCTGGGTGGACGAAGGCTCCATGCTGTCATCACAGACTGTTTCGCCCCAAAATTGCTCAGCGTGCAGCAGAGCGCGTTCGCTATGGTGCAGTTCGGCTGCTATCTTAAAGAACAGTTGCGGATCGTGCCAAAGCTCTGCACCGTCTTTGTTTTGGCTCGCAGCTAAGGAAACAGCCAGCTCATTCAGCCGTACTTGCGCCTTGCGCAACACTTCAATAACCGCTTGTTGGGCCTGAAGAGAAACCGCACGGTTTTCACGCAGTTCCTGTAGCTCAAGCCGCAGTTCTTGCTGTGCGGCTAGTGCTTCGCTGGCAGTGTGCTTAAGGGCGGTCTGCTGGGCGCGCAGGCTGTCTTCCAGCGCGCGCACAAGGTCGCAGGCTGTGTCGATAGCAGGTATGTCTTTACAGCCAGATTGGGATACTGCTGTGGTCAGGGTACGCAAGGGGCCCAGCAGATACTTGTAGAGGAACCACAGGCCGCATGCAGAAAAAACGAGCGAAAGTAAGACCGCAGCACTTGAAAAAGGAGGCGTAAGTTGCAGGGCGATAATGGCAGCAAGCGGGGCAATGATTAAAAAAACAATTGGAACGCCCATGGGGATCCTTGTTGGCTAGGCAAAGCCCATACCCTGTTAGTGCATCAGGCGGCTCCGCCAGATTCACCGCATAACCGGCGCATAACTACAAAGTTTGCAGCAGCCCTGCGCTGGGCACGGATTCGCGCCCTGTTGACCCGAACCACGTTTTCGGCAAGCAATGCCACCACGTTTGCATCAAGATAGCAGAGCTCGGCCATGGATTCAATAATTCCCATGGCTTCAGCCATTGGCATTCCTGCGCGGTAGGGGCGGTCTTCTGTCAGCGCTGTAAAAACATCTGCCACAGCAATGATGCGCATGGGCAGGCTTAGTTTGCCTCCGCGTATACCATGGGGATACCCCGTGCCGTCAAGGCGCTCGTGGTGTCTGCCCCCCCAGTCGCGCACGCAGGTAAAGCCCGGTATGGAGCCCAACAAATCCAAGCTTGTTTCGGCGTGCTGCTGTATCTGCGAAAGTTCTTCGGGGGTGAGGGCTGCTGGTTTTTCGAGAATTTCGTGCGGAATGGCAAGCTTGCCAATATCGTGCAGCAGCCCGGCGATAAACATGGTTGTAAGGTCAGCGTTGTCGGCCATGCGGGTGAGCTTGAGCAGCATGCGCGAGGTATGCGCTACACCAAGAGAGTGGGTGGCTGTAAAAGGGCTTTTGGAGTCAATGGTTTGCGAAAACAACCCGCAAAGGTCAACAAGCTGCACCGGGCCAAGAATTACAGAGCCAAAGACTGAGGCCAAGTGCTCTTGCATGCGTTGTGGGCTGTCCAGACGGGCCACGAGGTCAGCGTCGTCGGCAAGACTGAGCAGGGCACGGAGGCAGGCAGGTGCGTATTCGCGCTGCTTTGCCATAAGTGCGGTGCAGATAGCCCTTAGGTCGGGGGCATGCTTGCTGCGCAGGGCCACATCAAGCCTGTCTGCCAGATGAATGCAGTTGGCGGGCAGGGCGTTTTGGTCTTCTGCGCCGTAGCTGCACCATTCGGTGTGGTGGTTCAGTACCATATCGCACACAGCGCGGGGCAGCCCGGCGGTTTTGCAAAAAGCCCAGCCAGCGCGGCAGTGCAAAGCCTTGTTGTGCTCAAAAATAAGGTCGCGGGTGTCACTTTTAAGCGGTATGGCACCAATATCGTGCAGCATGCTGGCCATGAGCATGTACTTGCGCGTGGTACGGGAAAGACGCAGGCGTTCGGCAAGAGCCTGACTCAAAAAGGCAACCCGCAGGTGATGCCCAGCAAGTACAGGCGAAACCATATCAAGAGCGCGGGAAAATCCCATCAGTAGATCAAAAAGGCGAATGGAACGCATGCAAACCTTTCTCCCAAAACTGTGAGGCGAATCAAAGTAAAAAGATAGGACATTCTTTCTTTAGAGGCAATAGCCTTTACCGCAATGGCGCGGCAGAAACGCAAAAAAATATCTTCACTGCTATACAGAATTGTTACATAACAGATATAGAGCATTGAGATATGCATTGTGCAGAAAGTGCCGATGTGTGCCGCCAAAAAAGTCAGTGCCGCTCCCATGATGGATACGGCACTGACTTGTATTTATTGTGTTGCAGCTGTTGTTACACAGTCTGCTTTATTTTGTTTAATCCTTGAAAGGCGAAATCATGCGCAGTGTTTTGATCACGCCGGGGAAGTTTTCAATCACAAAGTCCACTTCTTCCTGCGTGGAATAGCGCGAAAGCGAAAGGCGTATGGAACCGTGCGCGTAAGTAAAAGGCACGCCCATGGCGCGGAGCACGTGCGAAGGTTCAAGGCTGCCAGAAGTACAGGCAGAGCCAGAGCTTGCGCATACACCAAGCCGGTCAAGCATCAACAGAATGGCCTCGCCTTCCACATTTTTAAAGGCGATATTGGTGGTATTGGGCAAGCGGTTTTCCACATCGCCGTTGACCATGCAATCGGGGATACGCTCAAGCAAGCCTTGCTCAAGCCTGTCGCGCAGCAGAGCCACGTTGACGCGTTCTTCCTGCATGTGGTCGGCGGCAAGCTTGGCGGCAGCGCCAAGGCCCACGATGTAGGGCACGTTTTCCGTACCGGCACGGCGGCCTTTTTCCTGATGGCCGCCACGCAAAAACGGGCGGAAACGCACGCCCTTGCGCACATAGAGCACGCCAATGCCCTTGGGGGCGTGCAGCTTATGGCCAGAGAGCGAAAGCATGTCTGCGGGCAGGTGGGCAAGGTCGATGGGGGTTTTGCCCACGGCTTGCACGGCGTCTGAGTGGAACAGCACGCCTTTTTCCTTGGCCATTTCTGCCATGCGCTGGATGGGGTAGATATTGCCCACTTCGTTGTTGGCAAACATGATGGATGCCAGCGCCGTGTCAGGCGTGAGGGCAGCCGCGTATTCGTCAAGATCAAGGCGGCCCTTGTTGTCTACCCCAAGATAGGTCACGCGGTAGCCCTGACGTTCCCAGTGCTGCATAACACTAAGAATTGCGGGGTGCTCCACGCGTGTAGTGATCAGATGGCGCTTTTCAGGCTGGGTCTGGATGGCAGACCATATGGCGGCATTGTCGCTCTCAGACCCGCACGAGGTAAAGATGATCTCGTCCGGGCTGGCCCCCAGCAGATTGGCCATGGTTTCACGCGCGTTTTCAACCGCGTCTGCCACTTGCCCGCCAAAGGTGTGCATGCTTGAAGGGTTGCCATAAAATTCGCCCAGATAGGGCAGTATGGCCTCACGAACTTCAGGCGCAATAGCCGTAGTTGCGTTGTTATCAAAATAGATGGTTTTCATGGCGGTTAGGCCTCCTCAACCACGATGTCGGCTTCAACATGCTCGCGCAGCAGGCGCTGCACCAGATCGCGGATGGTTACCTCGCTTGAGCGGCAGTGCGCGCAGCGCCCCTTGAGGGCAACAACAATGCGCAGACCGTCCACATCAACCAGTTCAATATCGCCGCCGTCAGAGGCGAGCTGCGGGCGAATTTCTTCATCAATAGTCTTGAGCACCAGTTGCATGCGCTGCACATTGGTGAGGCGCGGCTTGGGCTTAAGCTCCACCAGCGGCTTCTGCTTGAGCTGGGCGGCCAAAATTTCGCCAATTTCATCAAGGCATTCACCACACGCGCCGCCAGCCTTGGTGTAGTTGGTAATTTCCTCAACGGTTTTAAGGCCGTTTTCGGTGATGGCACGTATAATCTGCGCATCGGTGATGCCAAAGCATTTGCACACCAGCTTGCCTTCTTCGTGGGCGTGCGGCACGGGGGGCTCGCCCTTCCACTGGCGAATGGCGGCTTCAAGAGCCTCTTGCCCCATTACAGAGCAGTGCATTTTTTGCTTGGGCAGACCGCCAAGGGCGTTGGTGATGTCCTTGTTGGTTATTTTAAGGGCGTCTTCGACCGACATGCCCTTAACCATATCTGTAAGCACAGAGCTGGAAGCAATGGCGCTGGCGCAGCCAAAGGTTTCAAAGGTTGCTTCTTCAATGATCTGCTGGTCGTTGATCTTGAGGTATAGCTTGAGGGCGTCACCGCATGTCAGGCTGCCCACTTCGCCTATGGCGTTGGCACCTTCAAGGGGGCCCACATTGTGCGGATGCAGAAAGTGGTCGTGAACTGCTTTAGTATAATTCCACATGATTGCCTCCCATTACGGAGCATTTCTCTGAATCTATTATTTCCTGCAAGGTTCGCTTTTGCAGGAATGAGCGTATGTGAGCATCTAGTTCTGTCCAGAATCCCCGTGTAGAGCAGTGGGCCTCACGCTGACAGTGGCGTCCTTTGCTCAGGCAGCGCACTGGGGAGATCTCTCCCTCAAGGTGCTGAAAGACTTCTTCTATGTTAATGTCAGCCGGCGATTTGGCAAGGGAATAGCCGCCACCAGAACCGCGCACAGCCCGCAAAATGCCCATGGGGCGCAGTGCCCTCACTATCTGTTCCAGATAGCCCGAAGAAATGTTTTCTTCGCGGGCCACCTGCCCCAGTTGCAAAAGAGAGCCCTGGGGCTGGGCCGCCAGACGCAGCAAAAAGCGCAATCCGTAACGGGTTCTGGTAGAAAATCGCATAGGCATCCTCGTTATATCCTTATGGTTCAGGAATGGAATTTCTTACTGGCCCTGACGGTTGCGGGCGATTGCCGTAAGGCTGAAAGGTGTTTCCTGATAGACGTAATAGTTGAGCCAGTTGCAATAGAACAGGTGTGCGTGCGCCCGCCAGTTTACACGGGGCAGGTTGGCGGGGTTATTGTCGGGGTAGTAGTGACTGGGCGGGATGGGGTTCATGCCCCTTTCCTGATCGCGCCTGAATTCTGCATCCAGTGTGCCTCTGTCGTATTCAAGATGCCCCGTCATAAAGACCTGCGAGTGGTCGAGGCTTTCTGCAAGGGCAAGGCCAGCCTCTGGCGATTCCGCAAGAATGCGCAGGCCAGAGTGCTTGGCAAGGTCGTTGGCGCGAACCTCGGTATGGCGCGAATGCGGGGCTGTGAACGAGTCGTCAAAACCCCGGAACAGGCGGCAACCGGGCTGCAAAATTTCGTGTTCAAACACGCCCGAAACCTTGGAAGGCAGCGTGTACTTGGGAATACCGTAAAAATGGTACAAGGCAGCCTGCGCCGCCCAGCAGATGTACAGGGTAGAGTACACGCGGCTTTGCGCAAAGGCCATAATATCGAGCAGCTCGTGCCAGTAGTCCACATCCTCAAAGGGCAGGTGTTCCACAGGCGCACCGGTCACTATCATGCCGTCAAAACTGCCGTGGCGTATCTCGGCAAAGGTTTTGTAAAAGCGCTCAAGGTGCTGGGCTGGCGTGTTTTTTGATTCGTGGGCCTCGGTGCGCAGCAGGGTAATGTTGACCTGTAGGGGCGAATTACTCAAAAGGCGCAGTAGCTGCGTTTCTGTAGCGATCTTGGTGGGCATGAGGTTGACTATGGCAATCTCCAGCGGGCGAATGTCCTGCTGGACGGCGCGGTCTTCCGTCATCACAAAAATGTTTTCGCTCTCAAGCGCTGCACAGGCGGGAAGATCCGCAGGAATCTTGATAGGCATGTTTACGATCCTTCACAGAAAAGCAGTCTTTGTGGGCAGGGGCGATTGTATTGCCCCACACGGCCCCGTCTGCGGGCTTAAGGTTTGTGGGCTCTTGCGTTGATTTAAGCCCGCCTTCAAAACATAGCACTACACTAGGTTTTGTCAAGGCGGGCTCAATCTGTTACTTACATGGGTCGGTACTGCCCACAGTTGTAGTTTGATTGCTGATTACAATTGTACAATATGCGTCTCTGGCGTCAAGGTGCTTCCTGCTGCCGTAATGGCCTGCTGTACCAGCCTTTCCAACCCGCCGCAGCAGGGCACGCTCATGCGCAGCACGGTAATGCCCGCAATGCCGCCGTGTTTGATGATGGCGGTGAGCTTTTCGACCAGCACTTCGTTGTCTTCAAGTTTGGGGCAGGCAATAATGGGTACGCGGCCACGCATCCACTCGCTGTGCAGGTTGGGCAGGGCAAAGCCCGCGCAGTGTGCGGCCAGCAAGATGTTTGCGCCCTTTAAAAAGGGAGCTGTGGGCGGCAACAGGCGTATCTGAATGGGCCAAGTGGGAACCTGCGCCCGCAGGTCGCCAGCGGCACCCGTAGGGGCCGGGCCGCCTGTGAGCGGCGTAAGGGTGCGCGCCATGCTGCCTGGGCAGCCGCCGTGGGGGCGGTGGGGGGCTGCTGCGCCCTCCCGCTTGGCCTTGGCAGCCAGTGCGGCTTCTTCATCAAATTCGGGGGCATCCCGTTCTACAAGGCGCAGTGCGCCTTCGGGGCAGTTAAGGCAGGCCCCAAGGCCATCACAATATACATCGCTGATAAGTTTGGCCTTGCCGTCAATGATGGCAAGTGCACCCTCGGCACAGTCGAGCACGCATTTTCCACAGCCGTTGCACTTTTCTTCGTCGATCTCAATAATGGGACGTTTCATTCTATGCCTCCATTGCGAGACGCGTCAGCGCCTCTGGCGTTTCGATAACATGATCGGCCTGAGCCGCGCGCAGTTCCTCTGCACCGCGAAAACCCCAGGCAACACCGATTGAGGTCATACCCGCATTACGGGCGGTGAATATGTCCACGTTACTGTCACCCACATAAAAGCTGGCCGAGGGCAAAACCGACATGTGGCGCAGCATATCAAGGGGAGCATCTGCCTCTGGTTTGAGGGGAACGCCTTCGCGCCCACCGCGCACAAGGGCAAACGGCACATCGGGAAAGTACCGGCGCACAAGTTCAACGGTTAGGTCGTCGGGCTTGTTTGAAAGCACTGCCAAGGTATGACCTTGATCGGCCAGCGTGTGCAGGGCCTCGGTGATACCCTCGTAGGGCTTTGTGCGCACACACATGTTTTTGCCATACTGGGCGCGGGCCTCGGCAATCAGCGCAGCAAGATCGTCAGAAGAAAGTCTGGCTGTTTCACCTTCTGGCAGGGCATCTCCAACAAGCTTGTGAAAGCCTCGTCCCACATAAAACCTGTACTTTGGCAGAGGGTGGACGGGGTAACCGTGGCTGGACAGAACATCGTTGCAGGCTTGGCCAATATCCTCCAAGCTGTCGACCAGTGTTCCGTCCAGATCAAAAATAAAAGCTCTCATGTTTGCTCCTGTGGGCCCTGCAATTGGGTCCACGTACTTTAGCTGAAAAGTGTATTAAATCACAAGTACACAATGGGTATTTATATGACAAAAATATCCATGTGTAATGTTTTCAGTGTGTTAAAATTCTCCCTTATAGGCTGTAGAATACAAATATATTTACAACCTGCTGTTTTTCCACAGCTGGACAGAATTTTCACGCATTGATAGAACAGTATCACGGGCAAAAGACACTGTATGTGACGCCCGTCACGGAGGATTTATGGCAAGACATATTTTGAGTATCAAAGGTCTTGGTGAAAAGGCTTCCTGGTTACTTGTGCAGCAGGCTTTGGGCATGCCCGAACCAAAGTTGCAAACAGATTTTATGGCCCAGCGCGTGGCCCTGTTGATATTTTCGCAGCATTCGTTGCCAGAGCGGCTTTGTGTCTCGGCAGCGGTGCGGCAAATGGGCGGTGCCGTGGTGTACGAAGGCAACCGTGGCAGCTGGCGTACCGAAATGAGCGATTATCAGGAACAGCTGCTGCCGGTGTTCAGCTATTACATCGACTGCATGTATATGTACGGCCTGCCCGTGGGCGGATGGGACATGGAAGCCTCGTGTCTGCGTTTTCCGCTGATCAATGCGGGCAGCCCCGATGCGCACCCTGCGCACGCTCTGGCCGACATAGCCTGCATGCTGCGCAATTCGCGCTATCTTAATGGTGTCACCTGCGCGTGGATTGGCTGCGTCAACGGCACGCTGCATTCGCTTATTGAATCAACGGCGTGGTTTCCTTTTGCCTTGCGTGTGGCAGTGCCTTCGCATACAGATATTGCGCCGCTCAGAGAGGCCGTGGCCCGGCTGGGTACGCCTGTTACCTTTCACGAAACCCCTGAAGACGCGGTGTGCGGAGCCAACTATGTTTTTGCGGGCTGCCGCAGCGGCCTGACCGATGATGAGCGCGAGCACTGGCGTGTTGACCCTGCTCTGCTTGCTAGGGCGGCGGGTGATGTGCGTCTGATGCTGAGTGCCTCGCCGGTGGCGGCCATTGGTGTTGATGATTCTATTTTGGCAAGCAAGGCTTCGCTGCTGGTGCAGCAGGCAGAATACCGCTTGCGTGTGCACAAGCGCATGTTGCACTGGGTGTTTCTTGATAATGATACTAGGATGTAGTTTATGGGTTTGATCAACGGGCAGGGCAATTTTAATGGTCTGCCGGTCTTGGCGGCGGTTTGTGACAACAACGATTCTTCAAAGCAAAACCAAGGCGGCGCAAGTGCCGCCACGGGGGCTGATGGAAGCGTGCTTACCGCTAAAGAACTCATTGAGTTTATACAGGTTTTTTCTTCTACCTTGCTTGGGGCAGGCGGGCAGACCACACGCGTGGACCGCACCGCCTGCCGCATAGCGAGGGCCTATGGTTTTGAGGTGGAACTGGCGATTTTTCCCAAGCACCTCATGCTCTCAGTTATCAAGCCCGCCGAAGGGGGCATTCCTGCGGAGCGGCGCACAGCCGTGAGCTCCATAGTTTCAGGTGCGCCCAACTTTCAGCGGGTGGCGGCGCTCAATGCCTTAAGTTGGAGCATTGCTGATGAAGGCCTGAGCCTTGACGAGGCGAGGCAGCGCTTCAGCGCCATTTGCGCTGTGCCCACACTTAACCCTGTGCTGCTGCGTTTTCTTGTGGCCTGCGCCAATGCGGCCTTTTGCGGCTTGTTTAATGGCGATCTGACCGCCATGGGGCTGGTATTTGTGGCAACCCTGTTGGGCTTTTACTTGCGGCAAAAGCTCTTGCACTGGGGCCTTGATCTAAAGGTAACCTTTTTTCTGTGCTCGTTTGCGGCATCGTTGCTGGCATCGCTGGGCGTTGTGCTGCAACTGGGCAGCACGCCGCAAACAGCCATGGCTGCCAGTGTGCTCTTTCTCATCCCCGGCATTCCGCTTATCAACGCCATGTTGGACATTCTTGACGGCCACGTGCTTATGGGCGTTTCGCGGCTTATTCAGGCAAGCACGCTGATCATTTGCATTGCTTTGGGCTTGGCCACAACCATGCTGCTTATGGGGGTGGACTCGCTATGATGCTGGTAGATTGTCTGATTGATGGTGCTTTGGCGGCGGTTGCCGCTGTGGGGTTTGCGGCCATATCTCGGCCCACAAAGCGCATTGCCGTGATGGCTGGATTGTTGGCCGCAGCCGGGCACATGAGCCGTTTTTTGTTGTTGCAGGCCCATGTGGGCATTGCCAGCGCCTCGCTGTGCGCGGGGTTGATAATTTCATTTTGCAGCATGCCCATTGCGCGGCGGTGCCATACCCCGGCTGAGATGTTTGTGTTCCCCGCACTGCTGCCCATGATTCCCGGCATGTTTGCCTACAAGGCCATTCTGGCCACGCTCAAGTTTCTTAATACTGCCGGTACCGCGCAGGGCGAGGCTGTGTTGGTAAGTGTGGTCTACAACGGGCTCACGGCCTTTTTTATCATGTGTGCGCTGGCAATAGGGGCCATTTTGCCCCTGCTGCTCTTTCATCGTGAGGCCCCGTTGGGGCGCACGCTGCACAGGTTGAGCCAGAACGGCAAGACGCTGTAAGGCAAAGTGGCGCGGATTGCGCCAACCGGGGCCCTTGAGGCCCACTGACAGAGAAAGGCGGATTCAACTTGCAAGTGCAACACCCTCAAAGTTGAATGAAAAGG
>CAYPRZ010000032.1:0-14532 GCA_964413315.1 uncultured Desulfovibrio sp.
CGGCCAAATAGCGTAGTTGTTGGCGGGTAATCATTGTACCCATCCCATGCACCATCACCGCAACACCACCACAGGCATGCAAACACATCTCACCAAAGTAACAGGCATTTTTTGCGCTGGCCGCTGGATTATCCTGCTGTGCTGTCTGCTTTCCGCCACACCTGTGCTGGCTGCTGCTAGCGAATTTTCGCTGGATTTTACCACTATTCGGCTTGGGGATGATGCGCAGGGGGCCGTAGTTCAAACCGCCCAAGCGGATACTGCAACCCTGCCAGCAGAGGCCAACCCTTTAGGTTTGCCGGTAGTGCTTGTGGTGGGCGGCATTCAGGGCGACGAGCCGGGCGGTTTTTCTGCTGCCACGCTGCTGACAACACACTACACCATACAAAAGGGTGTGTTGTGGGTTGTGCCTAATCTCAATTTTCCCAGCATTATCAAGCGTTCACGCGGCCTTCACGGCGACATGAACCGCAAGTTTGCCAAGCTCGACAACAATGACCCCGAATTTGTCACAGTGCGCCGCATTCAGGAACTTATCAGCCATCCCCGCGTGAGTCTGGTGCTCAACCTGCACGATGGCAGCGGCTATTACCGTCAGTCATACGAAGACAAACTGCGCAATCCCAACCGCTGGGGCCAATCTGTCATTATAGATCAGGAGGCCTTGGACGGGGCTTTCATGGGCTCGCTGGGCAAGGAGGCCCGGCAGGCTGCCGAGGCCGCCAACAGCAAGCTGCTTTCACCGCAGCACGTTTTGCACGTGCACAATACCAAAACTGCCGAAGGCGACCACGAAATGGACAAGAGCCTTTCGTACTACGCAGTACGGCAGGGCAAGGCTGCCTTTGGACTTGAAGCCAGCAAAGAATTTTCTGTTGAGGTACGCGCCTACTATCATCTGCTGATGGTTGAATCGTTTCTTGCGCAGGCTGGCGTGACCTTTACGCGCAAATTTAAGCTGAACCCCGATGGCATACGCGAGGCATTGCTTGAAAATCTGGGAGTTTCGTTTGCGGACAACAAGATTTTTTTGCCGCTTGAAGACGTGCGTCCGGCCATCAACCTGCTGCCCCTCTCAAAGGACGCGCCAGCACAGGCTGTGACCTCCAAGCCCATCATGGCCGTGTTGCCCTGCGCCAAGGGCGAGGATGGTCAGTACTGCGTACACTACGGCAACCGCATGATCACGCTCATTCGCCCCGACTGGCGCGAGATGGACCACAGCATCACGGGCATGCGGGTGCTGGCCGACGGGCACGAGGCTCAGGCCCAGTTTGGTCAGGTGGTGGAAGTTTCCAAAAGTCTTGTGGTGCAGCCCGCCCAAGGCTATAGGGTCAATGCCATTGGCTATGACAGCGGCCGTAAGGACGAAAGCGGCGAAACCATGACCCTTAAGGATTTTCAGGCTCGCTTTTCTGTTGACCGCCAAGGCAAGCTCTACCGCGTTGAGGTGTACAAAGACCAGCGCTTCTGCGGTATGTTTCTGGTGCGCTTTGCCTCTGGTGCAAACCGCCTGACCAGCAACGACCCTCTGCCCAATTCCAAGGACAGACTGCCCGACAAACCGGGGCAGGAATCAACATTGGGGTTCTAAACCTACCATGCCTAATCCCACCATCTGCGTTGCGGGCGGCGGTAGCTGGGGCACAGCCCTGGCCCATCTGCTGGCCGCCAACGGCTATGATACGTGCCTGTGGCTGCGTGATGCCGCCGTGGCCCAATCGGTAAATACCCGGCACGAAAACCCGCGCTACCTGCCGGGTTTTGCCCTGCACCCCAGCCTGAGCGCCAGCACGGCCCCCTCGGTTTTGGGCAGGGATATTGTGGTGCTGGCTGTGCCGTGCCAGCAACTGCGCGGCTGGCTTGCCGCCAATGCTGAGCATTTTTGCAACAATGCGATATTGGTCAATGCCGCCAAGGGTATTGAAACAGCAAACCTCGTCACCTGTGCCGAAATTGCCCAGCAGAGCCTTGGCCACCTGCAACCGCGCTATGCCGTGCTCTCTGGCCCATCCTTTGCCGCTGACGTGCTGCGTGGGCTGCCCACGGCCGTAGTGCTGGCCTCGGCAGACGAAGCCCTTGGTCATAGCTTGCGCCAGATATTTTCGAGCGCCAGCTTTCGCTGCTATTCCAGCACCGATGTGATGGGCGTAGAAATGGGCGGTGCTGTCAAAAACGTCATGGCCATTGCTGCGGGCGTTTGTGATGGCCTTGGCCTTGGGCACAACAGCCGTGCGGCCCTCATAACCCGTGGGCTGGCAGAAATGAGCCGCCTGGGCGTGGCGCGCGGTGCGCAGCCGCACACCTTTATGGGCCTTTCTGGCTTGGGCGACCTTACCCTTACCTGCACCGGCGACCTCTCGCGCAACCGGCAGGTTGGCCTGCGGCTGGGCCGGGGAGAAAAGCTTGAGCAGATCACCGCCAGCCTTGGCATGGTGGCCGAAGGGGTAAAGACAACGGCAGCTATCTACGATCTTGCCAAGTGCCTGCACGTAGACGCCCCTCTTACAGAAGCCGTATACAGCATACTGTATGGCAACTGCGACCCGCAAGAAGTGCTGCACAACCTCATGTCGCGTCGTCTGCGCGACGAATAGCACCAACACATTTGCAGCAGCGTAATCAGTGCCCTGCAACATCACTGCAACAGAGTTTGCGGTGCATTACGCATGCTGTTTGACGACGCACAACCCTCTGGACAGTCAGGATAAAGCTTGACTGTTTTCAGGCAGAATGTCCTCATTTTTTCCCTTCATTTTTTGCTCCCCAAAAAAATTCCAAACTTTTTTTGAGGGGCTATTTTTTTTCTTGCATGTGCCCTCTGCCCATTGCCACACTGGTAAAATAAATCACAAAAAAACGTGCAGCGCGCAATGACTTTGCCAGAAAAATCAGCGTCTATTTCACACGAATTTCAAATTAGTATTACCTTCAAATTTGCACGATATACCCCTTTTAGCGATAGTTCAAAAAATCACATTTTAACGTGGCGTTGTCATTGAATTTCACAACGTTGCACAATGCATTAGCGATTTTTTGCACAATTTGTTTGTGTAAACAGTTAAATGAAGACTAACATACCGATTTCACAGCCTCACAAAATCGCGCAAATCATATGGTCTTTATTTCTCCTATTCATTTTTTACCCGTTTTGATACCAAATTTTGCAATCTACCTGATCTTCTTAAAAGAGTTGTTGCTTGCAACGCTTTGCAAAGTGGGCTAAGGCAAAAAAACTCTTTAAAAGTATTTTTTCACGACATGGTATGGTGGTGATACCATCACACCATTTAGGGAATGCGGCCCGGACTTGACCGGGCCGATCCGCCGGGTTCATCCGAGAGACCCGCAAACCACGGGGCAAACTATGACGGAATCACTGTTTTCGGCTGGCGGCTTTCTTGTGCCGCTTCTCGTGGGCATGGCCCTTATGCTGTACGGCGCGGCCAAGTCCGTGCAACAGCGCAACAATCCCCGCAGCCTGATCCTATGGGGCGCGCTGCACGACGCAGGCATCTTCTGTCTGGGTCTGGGTGCCAGTGGCGGCATCAACAGTACGGGCCTGTGGCTCTTTGTACTGTTTCAGGCAGCAGCACGTCTGCTGGCCCTGACCGCACTGACGCGGCTTACGCCCCCGGCGCTTGGTGTGCCGGTTCAGTTGCAGGATCTTTGCGCTACTGCTAAGCGCCAACCCTGGACCGCCGCCTGTTTTGGGCTTGGCATGCTGGCCGCTGTGGGCGGCTCACCATTCCTTGTGCCTGAAGCGCGCATGTTTATCAGCGCTGGCGTACTGGGCAGCATGCCCGGTGCCATGGCGGCTCTGCTGTGCATGGCCCTGGCAACCACTGTGCTTATCTGGCTGCATGTGGAAGCCGTGCGCATCGCCGTGCTCGACACCTCTGTAGAAGAAGGCTCCAGCTCTTGGGCGGCCCCAGCGGGCAACGTCTTTTTGATGCTGGGTCTGGCTGCGGTTGTGGCCCTGCTGGGCGTGTTTCGCGGGCCCATCACCGGCATGCTGGCTTCTGCCTATAATGTGGCCGTGCCACATTCGGCAGCACACCCGGCATACTGGTGTTACTACCTTGGTGCCTTTGCCACTGGCGCAGCCTTCTTGGTAAAGTTTGACCGCGCTCCCTTGGTGGGCGTGGCCGCTGCCGCGCTGGCGCTCTTTGCCACACTGGCAGCCGAGGCAGCCCCCACCGCCAAGCTCTTCCTGATCATGGTCAGCGTTGTGGCTCTGGTGGTCAGCGTGTACTCGCTGAGCTACATCCACGAACGCCATGGCCGCTATTGGTTCTTCCTGCTGCTTACCTTCGCCTCGCTGGCGGGCATTGTCTCCTCTGGCGACTCGGCGAGCATGTATGGCTACTGGGAACTCATGACCTTTGCCTCCTACTTTTTGGTGGTGCATGAGAACAACCGCAGCGCCTACGATGCCGGTCTTAAATATTACGTAATGTGCGCGGGCGGTGCGTTGTTTATGCTGCCCGGCCTGTTGCTGCTGGGTGACCCCACGCTTTCCTCCGGGCTCGTTCAGGGCGCATTTGTGCTTTGCCTTGCCGGTTTTGCCGTCAAGATGGGCCTTGTGCCCGTGCACTCGTGGCTGCCTGACGCTCACCCCGCCGCGCCTTCCTCTGTGTCTGGTCCCCTTTCGGGTATCATCACCAAGATGGGCGTATTTGGTATAGTTGTGGTGCTGCTCATGCGGCCCATGATTGTGGGCATGCCCGGCCTGTTTGGCCTTTCGTGGCTGGGTACGGGCCTTGTTGCCATGGGCGCGGCCACCCTTGTGTATGGTGAAGTCATGGCCCTGCGTCAGGATGACATCAAGCGCATGCTGGCCTACTCGACACTTGGTCAGATTGGCGAAATCGCTCTGGTGCTGGGCATTGGCACATGGCTCTCGACCACGGGCGCCCTGTGGCACATGCTTAACCACGCCATCATGAAAGACCTGCTCTTCCTTGGTGCGGGCGCTCTCATCATACGCGCTGGCAGCCGCAAGCTTGCCGACCTGCGCGGCCTTGGCCGCCAGATGCCTGTTACCGTTGCCTGTATGGGCATCGGCCTTGTAAGCATCATGGGTCTGCCGCCTTTTGGCGCATTTTACAGCAAGTTTATGATGATTCAGGCGGCCACCGCCGCTGGTCATATCTGGCTGGCAGCCCTGATTTTGGGCGGCTCGCTGGTGGGCCTGATTTACTACACGCGCATTCTTAAAACACTGGTGTTTGAAGAACGCCCCGCCGACCTGCCCGCCGTCACGGAAGTGCCGCGCAGCATGCAGATTGGTCTGGCTGTTCTGGCCGCAATCTGCGTTATCATGGGGCTTGCCCCGCAGCTTGCCATGAACCTTGTGGTTCCTGTGGCCTCCATGTGCTTCACACCCAACCTCACCGACCCCGACGTGCTGGTCGCCATGAATGTTTCGTGGCCCATCTTTGTGGTTGTGCCGGTGTTTGGTGCTGTGATTCCGGCCATGTTCTACAACGACCGCAAAAAGGCTGGCTGGGCCAGCGTGGGTGTGCTGCTGCTCACCGCGTTGCTGGTTGTGCTGTTTGGTCGTGGGCTTGACACGCTTTCGTTCTGCTTTGCCTTGGTGGTTCCTGTGCTGGGTGCGGTCAACATGGCCTACGCCCTTGGCTACATGGACCACAGCCACCGCCAGTGGCGCTTCTACTGCGCCTTTACCGCCATGTGCGGCGGTCTGGTAGGCATGGCGGCCAGCCAGTACATGCTGAGCTTCTTCCTGTTCTGGGAAATCATGAGCTCTTGGACGCTGTATCTGGCCATTGCCCACGAGGGCGACAAGGACTCGCTGCGCGAGGCCTTCAAGTACTTTATCTTTAACGTGTTTGGCGCGGGCTTTATCTTCCTTGGCATGTGCCTTGTTGGGCCGTTTACGCCCTTCAACGCCACCCTGCTCAAGGGTGCAGCCCCCTATATGCCCCACGGCGCGGCTTGGCTTGGTATGGCCCTGCTGGCCATTGGCTTCCTGATGAAGGCAGCCCAGCTGCCCTTCCGCATTGACTGGCAGATGCACCCGGCGCTGGCCCCCACGCCTGTTTCCGGCTACATCTCGTCCGTACTGCTTAAGAGCGCCATTCTCGGCCTTATCAAGCTGTTCATGCTCATGGGCGGCGGCTTTATGCTGGCTGGCGTGCTGGGCGGTATGGAACAGAACATCATCAGCACCTTTGCCATGTGGGTTGGCGGCATCACCATCATCATGGCTGCCGTGCAGGCCCTGCGCACTAACGTGATCAAGCTTGTGTTCATCTACTCTACGGTGAGCCAGCTGGGTTACATGGTGCTGGCGGTGGCTGCTGGCGGCGCACTGGGTTACGCGGGCGGCATGCTGCACGTGATCAACCACGTGTTCTTCAAAGATCTGCTCTTCCTTGTGTGCGGCTCTGTCATGTTTGCCACCCACAGAGAAACCCTTGATGACCTTGGCGGTATTGGCCGCCAGATGCCCTTTACCCTTGCCATGTTCGCCATTGCCGGTCTTTCGGTGGTGGGCGTGCCGCCTACCAGCGGCTTCTCGTCCAAATGGCTGATCTACCACGCTCTTATGGAAGCGGGCCAGCCCTTCCTTGCCCTGCTTTCCCTGATCGGCAGCGTGCTGACCATGGCCTACATTGCCAAGTTCCTGCACGCGGCCTTCTTGGGCCAGCCCTCGTCCAACCTGCACGATGTGCATGAGGCCCCGCTGATCATGCGCGCGCCCATGGGCATTTTGGCTGCCGGTTGCGTGCTTACGGGTGTGTTCCCCGGTCTGGCCCTTGGCCCCATCAACAACGTGCTGCTCGAATATGGCTTTATGCCCCTCAACGTGGGCCTGTCCGGTGTGCTCTCTGGCCCCGGCGCATGGAACGCCACAGGCATGTTCGTTATGATGGCTCTCGCCTTTGCTGGCGGACGCTGGTTTGTGCTGCGCTTTACCCGTCTGCGCGAAATCGACGTCCACACCTGCGGTCTGCCTGTTGAAACCTCCACCAGCCGCATGAAGCCCTCCAGCATTTACGGGGACATCCTCCGCCTTGTGGGCGGCGAAAAGACCGCCAAGGAGAACCGCTGATGAGCGATACCCTGCTTGCCATACTGCACATGTGCATCTTCCCCGGCGGGGCATTTGCCCTGCTGGTGGCCATGTTCTTCAAAGGACTTGACCGCCGGGTCGAGGCGCGTCTACAGCGCCGCGTTGGCCCCCCGTTGATCCAGCCTTGGCTTGATATTGCCAAGTTGCTGACCAAGGAAACCCTGATACCCAAAACCGCTGTCCGCTCGGTCTTTTTGATGGCCCCGGTATTCGGTTTTACGGGTATGGCCGTATGCGCGGCCTTTATACCGATTCCCGGCGTGTTCAACGGCCTGTTCAACATGGGCGACCTGCTGGTTATCTTCTACCTGTTGCCCATCCCGGCCATGGCCATCATGCTGGGTGGTTCGGCCTCCAGTTCGCCTTACGGCGCTGTGGGCTTCTCGCGCGAAATGATGCTGATGCTGGCTTACGAAACCCCTCTGCTCATGATTTTGCTTGCGGTTGCCATGCTGACCGGCAAAATGCTGACCGGCGGCGCTACGGGCGCGGAATTTTCGCTGCTCAAGATCGTGGACCTGCAGCAGCAGGTGGGTTCGTTTGGGTTCAACCCGGTCATGATCCCCGCCTTTTTGGCGTACCTGATCTTTTTGCCCGGAACCATGGGCGTTGTGCCCTTTGATATTCCTGAGGCAGAAACCGAACTTATCGAAGGCCCTCTGCTGGAATACGGCGGCCCCCTGCTGGCCATGTTCCAGATCACTTCCGCGTTCAAGACCTTTGTTGTTCTTGGCCTGGGGGTTGCGCTTTTCTTCCCCGGCACCATATCTGATATATGGCTGGTGAATCTGGTTTGGTTCCTGCTCAAGTGCCTTGCGCTCATGTTGGTTTCGCTTACCTTGGTCAAATCGGCCACAGGGCGCTTCCGCATTGATCAGGCGTTCCGCTTTTACATAACGGTGCCCACGGCGCTTGCGCTGTGCAGCCTGATACTGGTCTGGGTGATGTAAGGAGGCCGACGTGTCGCTGGATAACATGCTTAAAAAACTCTCCGTGCGGTCGCCGTGGCTTTTCCGCATCAACGCTGGATCGTGCAATGGTTGCGACGTGGAACTGGCCACCACCGCCTGCATTCCGCGCTACGACGTGGAACGTCTGGGTTGCCGCTATTGTGGCAGCCCCCGCCATGCCGACATTGTGCTTGTCACCGGCCCCCTGACCACCAGGGTGCGTGACCGTGTGCTCAAGGTGTGGAATGAAATTCCCGAACCCAAGGTAACCGTGGCTGTGGGCATCTGCCCCATCTCAGGTGGCGTGTTCCGCGAGGGCTATTCCATTGAAGGCCCCCTCGACCGCTATATCCCCGTAGATGTCAACGTGCCCGGCTGCCCGCCCCGCCCTCAGGCCATTCTAGAGGCTGTTGTGCTGGCGCGCTCCATATGGATGAAAAAACTGGGCTTGGAGGAGTGATATGGCGGGCTTCCTGAAAGTACTGTTCCGCAATTTGCTGGAAGGTCCGAGCACTGACCCCTTCCCGCTGGGTGAAACCTTCACCCCTGACCGGCTTCGCGGCAAGGCTGTGGTTGATCCTGAGCTGTGCATGGGCTGTGGCATTTGCCGTCACTCGTGCGCTGCCGGGGCCATCAACATATCGCCCCTGCCCGACCGCAAGGGTTTTACCATCACCATTTGGCAAAACTCGTGCTGCCTGTGTGCCTCGTGCCGCCATTACTGCCCCACCGGGGCCATGAGCATCACCACCGACTGGCACACCGCGCACACTGAAGCTGACAAATTCAACCGCATCGAACAGCAGACCGTGCATTACGTGCCCTGCGACGGTTGCGGCGAGCTTATGCGGCCCCTGCCCAAAAAGCTGGCCGACAAGCTCTATGCCTATAATAATGAAATCGACAGGGATCTGACCCGCAGGCTCTGCCCCAAGTGCCGGCAGGTTGAAGACGGCAAGCGCAATGCGTGCGCCCTGCCTTCCTCTGGCGAAGCAGCAGCAGCGCTCAACGTTACTTCTGCCGCTCCCACTAAGGATTAGCGGATCATACCCGCGGAGAACATATGCAAGAGACAATCAACGGCAACGCCAAAGTCATCGAGGGGCTCACGGCCCTGTGCACCGAAGACGACGCCGTACACCACAGCGCAGACAGCTTTGGCAATGCCTTCCACTGGTTCAGGCTCGGTACGCCGCGCATGCTTCAGGAGGCAGCCGCCATCATGCGTGAAGCCAACGCCCGCCTGTGCATGACCACGGCTTATAACCGCCGCCAGCTCAGCGAACCCATGCAGGAAGTTTGCTACCACTTTGAGCTTGATGGCGTGGTTTACAACATGACTGTTACCCTTAACGGCGAGTGGCCCACCGTGCCCTCCATCACCCCGCTGTTTGCCAATGCTGATTGGCACGAGCGTGAAATGATGGAACTTTACGGCATTCAGGTTACCGGTCACCCCAATCCCACCCGCCTGTTTCTTGATGAAGAGCTTGACGCAGGCATTCTCAACGAGGCCGTGCCCCTGTCCATTATGATGAACGGGGCCTGCACCACCGACCTCTGGGAACGCATTCTCAATGACAAGGAGCGCCGCTCATGAGCAACACCTTCACCATGCCTCTGGGCCCCGTACACGTGGCCCTTGAGGAACCGGTATATTTCCACCTCACGGTGGATGGTGAAACCGTTCGCAACGTTGAGCTTACCTCTGGGCACGTGCACCGTGGCATGGAAGCCATGGCCACCCAGCGCAACCTTGTTAAGAACGTAACCCTGACCGAGCGCGTGTGTTCGCTGTGCTCCAACAGCCACTCCTTCACCTACAGCATGGTGGTGGAAAACGTGCTTGGCATCACCATTCCCGACCGCGCCTGCTACCTGCGCGTGGTGGCCGAAGAAATCAAGCGTATTGCCTCGCACCTTTTCAACACGGCCATTCAGGCGCATATCATCGGCTTTAAGTCGCTGTTCATGCACGTGATGGAAGTGCGTGAAATGATGCAGGACCTCAAGGAAACCGTTTACGGCCACCGCATGAAACTGGCTGCCAACAGCATCGGCGGCGTAAAGCACAACGTTACCCCCGAACCGCTGGACTACATGCTCAAGCCCCTCGCCAAGGTTGAGCCGCATGTGGACGAAATCCGCGAGATCTACGCCACCAACGGCATGGTTCTGGGCCGCACCAAAGGCCTTGGTCTGCTGCCCAAGCAGGACGCCCTGAACCTCGGCCTGGTTGGCCCCGTGGCCCGTGGCTCTGGCGTTGCCATAGACGTGCGCAAGGATTCGCCCTACGCCGCCTACGGCAAGCTCGACTTCAAGTCCATCACCGAGAATGGCTGCTGCGTCAATTCGCGCACCATGGTGCGGCTGCACGAGATTTTTGAATCGTTCAGCCTCATCCGCCAGTGCATCGAAAGGATGCCCGATGGCGAGGTAACGGCCCCCATGCGCCAGATCCGCACTGCCGAGGCCTGCGCACGCACCGAAGCCCCGCGTGGCGAAGTGTTTTACTACATCCGCACCAACGGCACGGATATGCCCGCGCGTCTTAAGTGGCGCGTGCCTTCCTACATGAACTGGAAGGCTCTGGGTGTCATGATGCGTGACTGCAAAGTGGCCGATGTGGCGCTGATCACCAACAGCATCGACCCCTGCGTTTCCTGCACCGAGCGCTAGGCAGGAAGGCTCCGAGGGTTATTTATGCACGAGGCAACGCTGGTTCAGGGACTGCTGGACATGGCCATAAAGGCTGTGAACGAGCACAATGCGGCCAATCCGGAATCCCCAGTTATCCGCATTGAAGAATTCCAGTGCGAACTGGGCCTGCTTGCCTGTGTAGAAGCGCAAACCCTCACCGCCTGCTTTGAACTGCTGGCGGAAGGAACCTTGGCGGAGGGCGCAAAGCTCACATTGACCAGCGCGCCCCTGCCCTGCAACTGTCATCAGTGCGGGCATGAATTCAGCCTGACGCAACGGCATTTCGTCTGCCCCAGTTGCGGCGGCGAAAACATCCACTTCAACGGGGGCCATGGGATGACTCTTATGGCCCTGCACGTTGCATCCGAGGAAACGGACCATGACTGAACATATCCAGGTCGTACCCGACAAATGCCGCGCCTGCCGCCGCTGTGAAGTGGCCTGCATTGCCGCCCACCACGGCATGAGCTTTAAAGAGGCCATGAAACACCGCGACGAACTGGTTTCGCGCGTACAGGTTGTTAAGGCCGAAGGCTTTAAAACCACCGTGCGCTGCCACCAGTGCGACCACGCGCCCTGCGCCAATGTGTGCCCCACCGGCGCACTGCAACAGGATGCCGATGGCCGCATTATCATGCGCGTTCAATACTGCGTAGCCTGTAAGATGTGCATAGCCGCATGTCCTTACGGCACAATCACCCTTGAAACCATCGGCATGCCCTCTGTGGACGGCGACGACGGCGAAACCCTCGCCCAGCGCGCCCGCCGCGAGGTTGCCGTGCGTTGCGACATGTGCCGCGCATGGCGCATGGAAAACGGCAAGCGCATCACCGCCTGCATGGAAGCCTGCCCTGCCCACGCCCTTTCGCTGGTGCTGGCAGACGGCTCTGTGGTGCAGGCCCCTGCACCGGAAAAGAAGCCCGCCGCTGAAGGCGACGCCGCAAAGCCCGCCACCCCGGTGGCAGAGCCCGGCCCCCGCGCCTCTGTAACGGCTGCCGCCAACGCACCCGAAGCCCCCAAGGCCGAGGCTGTTGTGGAAGCTGCCGCTCCGGCTGCTGAAGCCCCCGCCGCACCTGCGGTAGAGGCCCCGGTGGTGGAAGCCAAGGTGGAAGCTCCTGTTGTGGAAGCCCCCGCAGAAGCTCCTGCCGCCCCGGTGGCAGAAGCCGCCGCCCCGGTGGTGGAAGAACCCAAGGCCGAGCCTGTGGTGGAGCAAGCCCCCGTGGCAGAAGCCGCCCCTGCGGAAGCTGCACCCGCTGAGGCTGCACCCGCTGAGGCTGCTGCCGAACCCGCTGCTCCCAAAGCTGCCCCCAAGGCCGCTCCCAAGAGCAATAAAAAGTCCGCCAAAAAGGGTGGCAAGAAGTAACCACTTCTGACCCAAACCTATCAGGCCCCGGCTGGCGCAGGAACAATCCTGTACCGCCGGGGCCTTGCTATTTATGCGCAACAGCCTGAAAATCCAGTTTCCACCGCATACATTCGCTTCACAAACCCAAATCACCATCAATACTTTTTCAATTCCCCATTTTTGTGACCACCGTCACAGAATAATATGCTTATATCTGGTGTACAGCACTTGTGCGCAGTTGGTGCGTACCGGGGCATTCCCGCCAAAGGCAAGACCCAGAGCACCCATGAGGGAG
This sequence comes from uncultured Desulfovibrio sp., assembly GCA_964413315.1. Lineage (GTDB taxonomy): Bacteria > Desulfobacterota > Desulfovibrionia > Desulfovibrionales > Desulfovibrionaceae > Desulfovibrio. Next base: position 12,393 of record CAYPRZ010000032.1, read on the forward strand.
CAGCCAGCATACGCTGGCGCACACAGCAATTCCCAATCACCCCGCAGCACTGCGGCGGCAAGAATGGAGTAAACCGATGGATACCGACGACCTGCAAACCATCTACGCTGCGTTGCAAGCTGGCCCCTTTACGGCCATGTCTGAGGCCGAACGTCAAAAGCTGGCACAGCATTCGCGCCTGCAACCCTTTAGCCTTGGGGCAACCCTTTTCAGAGAGGGCGAGGCCGCCACAGACCCCATGCTGCTGCTTTCTGGCATGGTCAAGTTGTGCCGCCATTCTGCACAAGGCAAGGAATGCGTGCTGCATCTTGTGCGCCCCGGCAGGCTGCTGGACGCAGGGGTGCTCTTTTACGAAGAAGGCCTGCCCGTTACCGCCATTGGCGTGCAGGCGGGCACGGTACTGCGCATAGAGCGCAAGGCCCTGCTGGAATCACTGCACAACGAAGGCGCACTGGGCCTTGCACTGATCAATGCCATGAGCCTGCGCCAGCGCCTGTTTATAAACAAGATCGCCGGTTCTCAGGGCCGCATATCCGTATCTGGCCGCGTGGCCGCATGGCTGCTGCACCGCGCCAAAATGGAAAAAAGCGCCACACTGAGCATGGGCGTCACCCAAGAAACACTGGCCCGCCAAATGGGCATCAGCCGCGAGAGCCTGAGCCGCGAGCTCAGTGCACTGACGTCGGCTGGGCTTATTGACCGCGACCGCCGCCGCGTTACTTTGCTGGATGCCGATGCGCTGCGCGAAAGGGCCGAGGCTTAGAAATTCATGAAGGTTTGCATTGTCTATTCATCGTGCACCGGCAATACCCGCAAGGTTGCCGAGGCTCTGGCCGAAACTTCGGGCGCTCCGTGCTTTGCCGTGCGCCATGCCCCCAATCCCGATGACTACGATCTGCTGGCCTTGGGCTTTTGGGTGCGCAAGGGCCTGCCCGATGCACGTGCGCAGCGCTACATGGCCCGCGTGAGCGGCAAGCAGGTTTTCTTTTTTGGCACTTTGGGCGCGTGGCCGCACTCGGAACACGCCCGCCGCTGCATGGTTGCCACCCACGAGCTGCTACAGGCTGGCGGCAATACGGTGGTGGATGGATTTTTGTGTCAGGGCAGGATAAACCCGCAGGTAATTGCCGCAACACAACGCAAGGGCGGGCATCCCATGACCGCAGAACGCCGCGCCCGTCAGCTAGAGGCCGAGAGCCACCCCAACGCCGCCGACCTCACGGCGGCCCGTCTGCACTGGCAGCGCAGCCTGCAACGGTGCGCTTCCGGCACGGCTCATCTGCCGTCAGCCCCTTGCTTTGCCACAGGCATTATGCCCATGCCGAACCCCCTCGGCAACAATTCCGCGCTGTAACCAGCCAGCACACAGCATCAGGAGCCCCCAATGCGCAAGCAAAACCGCGAATGTCTTGACCCGGCCTTTTTTGACGAAGTATTTTCCACCGCCGACGACCTGTGCCTTGCCATGCACGATGGGGATTTCCCCTATGTCATCCCCCTCAATTTCGTGCGCCAAGGCAACTGTATCTATATTCACTGCGCCCTTGAGGGCCACAAGCTTGATTGCATCAACCGCAACCCCAACGTGGCCTTTACCCTTGCTGCCGATGTGCGCATTCATCAGGAAAAATCGACCACTTACTACAAGTCTGTGTGCGGCACGGGCCGTGCCGTGCTGGTGGAAGACCCGGCAGAAAAAGGCCGCGCCCTTGACGCCCTTGCCCAGCGCTACGCTGCACTGTGCCCCACGCCCACTCCTGATGCGGCCCTTGCCCGCACGGGAGTTGTGCGCATTGATATTGTAAATCTGGTGGGCAAGCGCAAGCTGCCCAAGTAACGGATTCCCCCCCTCTGGCAGCGGTGCAATACTGCACCACAACAAGCTGTATCCAAGGAAGTCTGACATGAGCGGAGCTTCCCGCCTTATCCCCTTGCCTTCGTGCATCATGCTGCTGCCCGCAGGCGCACACTTTTGGCGCAGCGGCCAGCCCGGACTTGCCGTCGCCTGTCTTGTGCTCTCTGCACTGGCATGGAGCCGCGCCGCATGGGTGCGGCTGCTGCTTCTGCTTGTGCTGCCCTTGCTGGCCGCCCGCTGGATATGGAGCGCGGGCCAGTTTGTGCAGATGCGTATGCTCATGGG
>CAYPRZ010000032.1:14632-18974 GCA_964413315.1 uncultured Desulfovibrio sp.
CCGCCCGCTGGATATGGAGCGCGGGCCAGTTTGTGCAGATGCGTATGCTCATGGGCGAACCGTGGCACAGGCTGGCAGTTATTTTGCTGACCGTGGCCCTGCTGACTACCCTCGCAACATGGCCCTTGCTGCGCGAGGCAGCACAGCAGCGCTACCACAAGGGCGAGGCAACTGCACGAACCCAACTGGCCGCGCTGTTCCTGTGCCTTGGCCTGCTGCTGCCGGTGTTGATTATGAAGCCGCAAATGCTCGCACTGGAGAGGTTTTTTCCTCAATGGGGCAGTCTGCAACTAGCCTTGGCCGGTGTATGGGCGGCCCTTGCCGCTGGCTGGCTGAGCGGCAAAAAATCGCCACAAAACAGAATGCGCCTGTGGCGGCTGTTTTCCTTGGTTTTCTTTGCCCAGCTGATTTTGGGCTTGCTGCTTGAAAGCCGCTTTTTGCTAAGCGGCCAGCTGCATTTGCCGGTTCCGGGCCTCATTGCCGCAGCGCCAGTCTACCGGGGTGGAGGCTGGTTCATGCTGGGGCTGTTCACGTTTTCTACCCTGCTGGCGGGCGCGGCATGGTGCAGCCATCTTTGCTACTTTGGCGTGTGGGATGCCAGCGCCGCAAAGTCCTGCGCTGGAGGCCCCCGTGGGCTTGCCCGCATGCACAAGGGTGCGGATATATCTGACGCGGCAAATCCGAGTACGCAGCAGGGCATACCACGGCGTGCCCCCGCATGGCTGCCGCATCTGCGGATGGCCATGCTTGCCCTGACCCTTGGCATCCCCTTGCTGCTACGGTTTGGCGGTGCACCGACAGAGGCAGCCCTTGCCTGTGGTCTGCTGCTGGGTCTGTTGGCCCTGCCCGCATCACTGTTTGTCAGCCGCAAGGCCGGATACGCAGCCTACTGCCGGGGGCTTTGCCCCTTGGGGCAACTGGCCAAAGGGCTGGGGCGCCTTGCACCGTGGCGCGTGCGGCGCACGGGCTCGTGCCGACGTTGCATGGCCTGCGTGCGGGTATGCCGTCAGGACGCCATGGGCGACCCTGCAACCACCATCGCCCCCAACGCTGATTGCAACCTGTGCCGCGACTGCGTGGCCGTTTGCCCGCAAAAGGCCCTTTCTGTCACATTTTATGGGCTGCCCGGTTCACAGGCTTGGGCTGGCCCAACCCTTGTTGCGGTACTGGCCGCCCTGCACGCGGCCTTTCTGGCCATGGCCCGCATTTAACGCAGGCCATGACTTTATAAACAGCTAAAACCAGTTTTACCGATTACCCGTAACCAAAAATTCGAGGATGCCAATGATGCGTGTTCTGCGCCGCCTGCGTGCGGGAACCATGGCCCCGCCACGGGCTGACTGGAATGAAATTTTCTGGGCATGGGCCGGAAGCTGCCTTTCCATTATCTGCCTTGCCATGCTGGAACGCCTAAGCGCACAGGAATGGAACCTGCCCCTGCTCATCGGCTCGTTTGGTGCGTCTGCGGTGCTGGCCTTTGGCGCACCCCACAGCCCGCTGGCCCAGCCCCGCAACTTGGTGGGCGGGCATGTGCTTTCTGCTCTGGTGGGTGTTACCTGCCAGCTGCTGCTCAGCGATGATCCCGTTCTGGCCTCTGGCCTTGCGGTTTCCACGGCCATTGCCCTTATGCACGCAACCCAAACACTGCACCCTCCGGGCGGCGCAACGGCCCTGATTGCGGTTATCGGCGGCCCCGGCATCCACAAGCTGGGTTACTGGTATGTACTCTTGCCCTGCGCGGCGGGGGCCATCTGCATGCTGGCACTGGCCTATGTGGCCAACAACCTTGCAGCCCGCAAAAGGTATCCTCTTTTCTGGTGGTAATGCCCCACAGATTGTGCCTCCAAAGAAAGTGCAAAAAAATTGACAGAGAGAATATGCCATAGTGAAGCGGCTAACAAGTGGCCTCTGTCAATCTGCACACAACTTTCCGCTCCTCACATCCATTAGCTCCGGCTGGCGGCTATCTGGCTTGCCAGACGGGGCCAAAGGGCGTAGCGTCATTGCCTTACTTTTATCGAGGTTATGACATGTCTGGCATTTCTTCCGCTTCCCCCCTGGCGGAGGGCCTGCGGCGCGCACTGCCCATTGTTTTGGGCTACCTGCCTGTGGGCTTCGCGTTTGGGGTTCTTGCAGTAAAAAACAATATTCCCCCGTCACTGGCAGTTGCCATGTCTGTGCTCATGTTCTCCGGCTCCGGGCAATTTGTCTTTGCCGGAATGTGGGGCGCGGGCGCTGGCGCGCTTTCCATTATTGCGGCGGTATTTATTGTAAACCTGCGCTATTTGCTGCAATCTGCCGCAGAATCTCCGTGGCTTGCCGGGCTGCCGCGTGCACAGCGCTTTTTGCTGGGCCTGGGCCTTACGGACGAAACATTCGCCGTGCATATTACTGCCTTTCAAAACGGATGGCAGCGCAGCCTCACCACGCTCTTTGTCTGCAACCACACTGCCCAGCTTGGCTGGGTTGGTGGCGCTGCTATTGGCGCGTTTTGCGGCGAGCTGGTGACCGACGTCAAACCCCTTGGGCTTGATTACGCCCTTACCGCCATGTTTCTTGCCCTGCTTGTGCCGCAGTGTGTCAGCCGTCTGCATGTGCTGGTGGCGCTGTTCACCACCGTGCTTTCCATCAGCCTTAAGGCTGCGGGCATGACCCAGTGGAACATTGCAGTGGCAACCGTGCTGGGGGCCAGCCTTGGCACGTGGCTGTTGCTGCGCAAGGCCCGCTGCGAAGGCGCACCCTGCGACCTTGCCGCAAGCGCACAAGCCCCAGAGCGCAACAAGCCCGCCAATCTTAGCAACGCCTGTGCAGAGGAGGCAGAATAATGAGCCAGACCGGATGGTTCAGCGCCAACGCCGCCTTGCTGATCTGCCTGCTGGGCAGTGTTGTGGTTACCCTGCTGCCCAAGATATTGCCTGTTACCTTTTTAAAGGGCGACAGTCTGCCCCCGCTGCTGCGTCACTGGCTCTCGTTTGTGCCTGTGGCGGTGATGGCCGCTCTGGTGGGCCCCGACGTGTTCTTTTATGAAGGACACTTCAACGCCGGGCTGTCCAATCTCTTTTTGATGGTTTCCTTGCCCGCCCTGTTGGTGGCTTGGTGGACAAAAAACTACTTTCTCACCATTGCCTTTGGTCTGGCGCTGGTGATCTTGGCCCGCTTTACGGGGTTGTACTAATGGCAAGGGCCAGCACCCCGGCTCATTGCCCACACGCCCTGCGCGAGCGCCGCAAACCGGCCCCGGCCCTGCCGCCGCCCACTCGCAGCGCAAGCCTGCTGGTGCGCATTGCGCCAGAGAGCACGGGCATGTTCCGCTTTTTGCTCGAAGCCTATGACCACGTGGCCTACTTTACGGTGCTTGAAAACAAGACCGCCCTGCTGCGGGTGATTTTTTCGCCCCACCGTCAACGCGAGGCACGCGAGGCGCTGCAACAGATGGCCCAAAGTCTGCCCTTTACGGTAGAAGAATGGCCCTGAAGCACAGCAATGCCTGTTTTTTTGGTTAGATACCGCATCTAAACCGCCTTTGTCGAGGGCCTTGCCGAAAGACTGGCGGGGGGCCTTGCGCAAAAACACTTTGAGCTGCGCGTAATTTCTGTTACAATTTTATTGTTTTGGGGCGGGGCCAAAAGTCCAGCCCTTTTCCTGCGTCTGGCGCAAGCCCGCAACACCTCAAGCCTTTACCAAGGCGGACTCATGCCCACACTGAAGTACAAGCGCGTGCTGCTCAAGCTGAGCGGCGAGGCCCTAGCCGGTGAAAACAAGACCGGTATCGACCCTGCAACCGTAGCCACCATTTGCCGCGAAATCGGCAACGTGCTCGAAATGGGCGTCGAAATGGCCCTTGTGATTGGCGGGGGCAATATTTTTCGCGGGCTTTCCGGCTCTGCCAAGGGCATGGAACGCTCGTCTGCCGACTACATGGGCATGCTTGCCACCGTGCTCAACGCCCTTGCCGTGCAAGACATGCTGGAAAAGCTGGGCTATCCCACGCGTGTGCTTTCGGCCATTACCATGCAGGAAGTGTGCGAGCCCTTTATTCGCCGCCGCGCCCTGCGCCACATGGAAAAAGGCCGGGTGGTTATTTGCGCCGCAGGTACGGGCAACCCCTACTTTACTACCGACACCACCGCTGCCCTGCGCGGCATGGAACTGAAGTGCGATGCCATCATCAAGGCCACCAAGGTGGACGGCATCTACGATAAAGACCCCGCCAAATTTGCCGATGCCGTCAAGTACGACAGCATCACCTACGATGAAACGCTGGCACGCCACTTGGGCGTCATGGACGCTACAGCCTTTGCCCTTGTGCGCGACAACAACGTGCCCATCATTGTCTGCCGCA
>CAYPRZ010000033.1:0-18814 GCA_964413315.1 uncultured Desulfovibrio sp.
GGCAAAAAGGTATAGTGTTTTTTTCATCGCCACTAGCCGCCATTCCCCCCACGGCAACAACAAGCAGAGGATGCACCATGCTGGCCATTCTGGATTATAAGGCAGGCAACCAAACAAGCGTGCGCCGTGCCCTTGAGCATTTGGGTATACCTTGCGCCATCACAGCAGACCCCGCAACACTGCAACGTGCCTACGGCATTATTTTTCCCGGTGTTGGCGCTGCGGGTCAGGCCATGCGCGCCCTGCACCCCACCGGGCTGGACAATCTGCTGCGCGATGCCGTCAAGCGCGGTCAGCCCCTGCTGGGCATCTGTCTGGGCTGCCAGATATTGCTTGACCGCAGTGAAGAAAACGACACCAAGACCCTCGGTATAGTGCCCGGCCTGTGCCGCCGCTTTGACGACAACATGGTTGAAGAGGACGGCACACCCGCGCCCATACCGCACATGGGCTGGAACAGCCTGAATATTACCGCTCCCTGCCCCCTGCTTGAAGGCGTGGCCCCCTCGGCGGAATTTTATTTTGTGCACAGCTATTATGTAGAGCCAGACCCCACCTTTGTTATTGCCACAACCACCTACGGCAAGCAGTTCTGCTCTGTTTACGGGCGCGATGGCCTGTGGGCCACCCAGTTTCACCCCGAAAAGAGCGGGCGGCCCGGTCTGACCATTTTGCGCAACTTCTACGATTACTGCGAGGCGCGTCATGCTCAGTAAGCGAGTCATTCCCTGTCTGGATGTGCGCAACGGGCGGTTGACCAAGGGCGTAAAATTTGCGGGCAACGAAGACATCGGCGACCCCGTGGAAACCGCCCGCCGCTATTATGAAGAAGGCGCGGACGAAATCGTTTTTTACGACATCACAGCTTCTGCCGAGGCGCGCGGTATCTTTATAGATGTGGTTGAGCGCGTGGCCGAGCAGATATTCATTCCTTTTTCTGTGGGCGGTGGCATTTCTACCGTGGCCGACATGCGCGCCGTGCTGCTGGCCGGGGCGGAAAAGGTTTCGGTAAATTCCGCAGCTGTCAAAGAGCCGCACATTATCAGCGAAGGGGCCGATGCCTTTGGCTCACAGGCCATTGTTGTGGGTATGGACGTGCTGGCCGTGCCTGTAAGCGCTGAAATCCCTTCGGGTTACGAAATTGTCATCCACGGCGGGCGCAAGCGTATGGGCATGGATGCCATTGCCTGGGCGCGGCGCTGTCAGGAACTGGGCGCGGGCGAACTGTGCGTCAATTCTATTGATGCCGATGGAACCAAGGACGGTTACGAGCTCAAGCTCACCCGTGCCATTGTGGACGCTGTTTCCATTCCCGTCATTGCCTCTGGCGGCGCTGGCGAGCCCCGCCACATGCTTGAGGCCGTTACAAAGGGCGGGGCCTCTGCCGCGCTCATCGCTTCCATCGTGCACTACGGGCAGTATTCCATCCGCCAGTGCAAGGAGTATATGGCCGAGCATGGGGCCAAGGTGCGCACCACTTGGTAGGGCCAGAGAGGCATGGTGTAAGGAGCGGGGCACTCCCCGAAGCAGAGATATGACTAATGGAAACAACAGCGCCGTAGGGCAGGTTCCGGCGGCGCTGGCAAGGGTACTGGGGGCGCTGCCCAATATGGCTGTGGCCTATTCCGGCGGACTCGACAGCCGTTTTCTGTGTCACGCGGCCTTGCTGTGCGGCTGCGATGTGCTGGCCGTGCACGTTTTTGGCCCGCACATACCCCCGCAGGAAAGCGCCGGGGCCACGGCTTGGGCCCAGCAGCGGGGGTTGCCCCTGCGCACGGCCCAGTTTGACCCCTTGGCCCTGTCAGAGGTGGCAACCAACAGCCATCAACGTTGCTACGGCTGCAAAACCGGACTTGTGAGTCTGCTGCGCGGCGAGCTGGCAGCCCTTGCAGAACAAGGGCAGGGGCGTGTGCTGTGCGATGGTACCAATGCGGACGATTTGCAGGCCTACAGGCCGGGGCTGCGTGCGCTGGAAGAAGGCCGCGTGCGCTCGCCGTTGGCCGAGGCCGGGCTCAGCAAGGCCGACATCCGTAAGGCGGCCAGCGCCACAGGGCTGGACAGGCCCGATCAGCGGGCGCGGCCCTGTCTGCTCACGCGTATGGCTTACGGCATGCGGCCAGATGCGGCTACACTGGCCCGGCTGGCTATGGCAGAAGCCGAGCTTGCCGAGGTTAGCCCGCTGGGAGATTTTCGGCTGCGCCTCACGCCAGCACCCGTTTTGCAGGCAGAGAATTTGCCTGATTTGCGGCGGCATGAGGTGCAGAATATTTTGCAACGCTACGAATTTTGGCCCTGTAAAATGGAAATCGGCGGCAGTGTCAGCGGCTTTTATGACACAGGCGGCGCTGGGCATAAATTATAACGTATTTTGCATGTTTTTGGCCTCAAGCGGCTGTTTTCGGCCCTACATGCGCCTCAGGGCTGGACTTTGCCAATAAAAGGGCCTATGAATACCAACTTATATCAACGGGGCTTGCCCCTGGAGGGAACCATGGCACATAAGAAAATTGAGCGTAAGAAAGAACTGGATCGCCGTCGTAAGCGCCGTGAAGAGCGCCTGAAGCAGCGCGTGCGCGAAGCCAAGGCCGCCAAGGCCTAAGCTTTTACACGGGAACCGGCGTTCCGACGGCTGCGAATCTGCGCGCCGTCACAAATATGGTGCTCAGCCCGGCTGCCTTAGCGGCAGCCGCGCAGGGCGCAAACCAGCAGCAGCGGTCAGCACGGCGGCAAGTCGTGTCATGGCCTTTTTAGCATTACCATGCCTATCTACGAATATCAGTGCCCCAAGTGTCAGCATACTTTTGAGGAATGGGTCAAGGCATCGGACTCACTTGGTCAGGAACCCTGCCCCAAGTGCGGCGAGTCTTCGCCCCGTATTATGTCGCAGACGTCCTTTGTTCTTAAAGGCGGCGGCTGGTATGTGAGCGACTATGGCTACCGCAAAGGCGTGACAGAAGATGGTGCTGCAAGCACCGGCTCGTCCGCCGCTTCTGGCGGTGCAGCCACACCCTCTGGCGGTCAGGCAGCTGAAAAAGCGCCCACCGCTCCCTCTGATTCTGGAACCAGCGCCGCCAAGGCGGCTCCCGCCCCTTCGCCAACCACAGGGGCCGCTGCGTCGGCTCCCACCAAGGCCGCCAGCGCGGCTTCATGAGGCAGCCATGATTGATCGCTACACCCGTCAGGAAATGGGCCGTATTTGGACCCTTGAAAACCGCTATCAGGCATGGCTTGATGTGGAAGTGGCTGTTTGCCGGGCCTGGAGCGACATGGGCCGCATCCCGGCTGAAGCGGTAGAAAATATTCAGGCCAAGGCCTCCATTGACGTGGACCGCATTCTGGCCATCGAAGAAGTGACCCGTCACGACGTCATCGCCTTTTTGACCTCGCTGGAAGAAAAGGTGGGGGCAGAAGCCGCGCGCTACATCCACCTTGGCTGCACATCGTCCGACATTGTGGACACGGCCAATGCCCTCTTGCTTGTGCAGGCTGGCAACCTGATTCTTAAAGATATTCGCGGGCTTCTGACCGCCATAGAATCGCTGGCCAACCGCCACAAGGGTGTGCTGTGCATGGGCCGCACCCACGGCATCCACGCCGAACCCACCAGCTTTGGCCTTAAAATGGCCGGTTTCTACGCCGAGTTTGAGCGCCATCTGGCGCGTGTTGAAGCTGGCGTGGAAAGCATCCGCGTGGGCAAAATTTCTGGCGCGGTGGGAACCTACGCATTCTTGTCGCCTGAGCTTGAGCAGCGCGCCCTCGGCTACCTTGGCCTTGAGGTTGACCCGCACTCCACCCAGATTATCCAGCGTGACCGTTACGCGCATTTCTTTACTTCTCTGGCCGTGCTGGCTGGCGGTGTGGAGCGCCTGTGTGTGGAACTGCGCCACCTGCAACGCACCGAAGTGCTTGAAGTTGAAGAAGGTTTTGCCAAGGGGCAAAAGGGTTCGTCGGCCATGCCGCACAAAAAGAACCCCATTTCTGCCGAGAACATGAGCGGTCTTTCGCGTCTGCTGCGCACCAACGCCCTTGCCTCGCTGGAAAATCAGGCCCTGTGGCACGAGCGCGACATCAGCCACTCTTCTGTGGAGCGGGTGATCATGCCCGATTCCACCATTCTGGCCGACTACGTGCTTACCCGCCTCACCAAGCTGCTTGATGGTCTGGTGGTCAAGCCTGAGCGCATGCGCGAAAACATGGAGCGCTCGTATGGCCTTTATTTTTCGCAGCGCGTACTGACGGCCCTTATCGCTACGGGCCTTCCGCGCCAGCAGGCATACGAAGCCGTGCAGCGCCTTGCCATGCAAAGCTGGGAGAACCGCACGCCCTTCCCCGAACTGGTGCGTGCAGATGCCGACATGAGCAGCCGTCTGGGCGAAGCCGCACTGGCAGAGCTTTTTGACCCCGCCTACTATCTGCAACACGAAGACGAAATTTTTGCCCGCGTGTTCAAGAACGCTGCGGCCAACAAGGCGTAAGGAGCTGTCATGCAAACTCTTACTGCTGAAGAAGTGCTGGAACTCAAGCGCCGTCTGGCCCGCCTGCTGGTTGAAAAATCTTACCGCGAGGGAGATTTTGTGCTGGCATCAGGCCGCAGAAGCGATTATTATTTTGATTGCCGCGTTACGGCTCTGCATGCCGAAGGTTCGTGGCTTATTGGAACCCTGTTCAACCACATGCTCAGCGAAATGGACATTAAAGGCGTTGGCGGTATGACCATGGGTGCAGACCCGCTGGTTGCCGCAACTACCGTTATTTCGCACGAACAGGGCAGACCCCTGAACGGTCTTTTGGTTCGCAAAGAAGCCAAGGGACACGGCACGGGGCAGTTTGTGGAGGGGCTTGGCAACTTCAACACGGGCGACCGTGTGGCCATGCTCGAAGATGTTGTCACCACCGGCGGTTCTCTGCTGAAAGCCTGTGATCGCATATGCGACGCTGGCCTCTCCATTGTGGCGGTGTGCGCTATTCTGGATCGGGAGGAAGGTGGCCGGGAAAAGCTCCGTGAGGCGGGATATGACCTGCTTGCGCTCTTTACCCGTGCGGAATTGGTGGCCCTTGCGCGCTAAGACAGCCACCACCCCTTGTGCCGGGCCCAGCGTGGCTTTGGTGCATGGTTTGTTCCGCTCTGTGGCTTCTCGCATGCTTGGTGGTGTGCGCCAGTGCTTGGCTTGCGGGCTGCTGCTTGCCCTTGGCATTGGTTGCCCGCTGGCATCGCCCCATCTGGCCCAAGCCGACGAATGGCAAGCCTCGCTGTACAACGAGGGGCTGCCTACCCATCTGGTTGCTGTGGACAAAAAGCGCCAGACCTTCATGTTTTTTGAGAAAAAAAGCCCGCTCAAGCTGAAATATACCTACCCTTGCACAACTGGCCAGCTCACGGGCGACAAGCAGTCACTCAACGACCTGCGCACCCCTGAGGGCATCTATTTTGTGGAATACAAAATAGCCAGCGGGCTGGATTTTAAGGAATACGGCGGCATTGCCTATAACCCTTAACTATCCCAACCCGGTAGACAGGCTGCGCGGCAAGACTGGGCACGGCATCTGGATACACAGCAAGGGCTTTGGCATTGAGCCCCTCGCCACCCGTGGCTGCGTGGCCATTGGCCTTAAGGAAATTGACGAGGTAGGCCCCCAGCTTATCCCCGGCACACCCGTGGTGCTGGCCGAAAAAATGGACGAAACCGCACAGCCCCGGCCCGACTCCGGCACTGCTCAGGAGCTGCGGCGTCTGATGCAGAACTGGAGCACTGCTTGGGCCTCCCGTTCGGTAAAAATGTTCGACTATTACGATCCCGATGCCTATTCCAAAGCCATGACTGAAAATTTTGGGGCTTTTAGGCAAAACAAGGAACGTCTTTTCAAGTCGCTGCAATTCATCAAGATATTCAATCGTAAAATCAATGTGCTGGAAGGGCCCGGTTACTGGGTAACGTGGTCAGAGCAGCTCTATACGGCCTCCAATCTTTCCACCGAGGGTGTGCGCAGGTTGTACTGGCAGCGCGGTAAAGACCAAAAGTTCCGCATTGTTGGTATGGAATGGGCCCCCCGTGATCTTGGCATGCGCGCCGATTTCCAAAAAGGCCAACTTGTGGCCGAGGCTCCCCTGCAGCAGGTCAGCGATGCTTCTTCCGAAGCGCCGCAGCCGCCCCGCCTCGATATGCCAGAAGCCGCCCCGGATAAAAACGAGCCCGTGGCCTTGGCTGTGCCTCAGCCTTCTAAGGATAAGACTACACAGGCTGCTACCGCCAAGCCCGGTCAGGGCGAAAAACTTGTGGCAGCCAATGATCCGCTGGTTCCCAAACGCGGGAGCACGCCGCCACCGGCAGAAGTAAACTGGGGCTCTCGGCCAAGCATGGAAGAAGCCGCCCGTAGCGAAGCTGAGGCCGCTCAGAAAGATGCCGCTGGCAAGACGGCAACGCCCGCTGCTGGCCAGTTGCCGCCGCCCGCGTCGGTTCAGGCTCCTGTGCAAGCCCCTGTTCAGGCTCCTGTGCAAGCACAGACTGCTGCGCCTGTCGCTGGGCAAATGGCTGCAACTGTCCAAACTGCCGCACCCGCTCAGCTGGCCCTTACGCCAGAGGTTGTGGCTGGGCTGGAAAAAGCAGTTAAAGCCTGGAACGCGGACTTTGCGGCCCGTTCCATGGATATAGTTTCGTTGTACGATCAGGCCCGCTTTAACCGTGAGCCGGGAACCCCCCGTGGTTATTCGTACAATTCCACCATGCGTGAGCTTGAGCGCCGTTTTGCCACGCCTTGGCTGCGCCTCATAAGCCGCAAGCCCAAGTTTGAATTGCAGGGCCAATTGGCTGTGAGCCATGTGGAGCAGCTGGTGGTGGCACCCAATGCCATGGAGCAGGGTGTGCGCACTTTTTGGTGGAGCAGGGACGACAAGGGCGATTTTCGCATTGTCGCCACGCAGTTTAAGCCAGAGGAGCTTGGCTTGGCCGCCGATTATCTCGACATGGTCAGCGACGATGTGAGTGCCGTGATCGAAAAGTGGCGCAAAGCATGGGAAGCCGGACGCATTGACGAATACATAGAATACTACGCCGACGACGCCACCCAGCAGGGACGGTGGGGGGCAAAGAATATTCAAAAGCAGAAGGAAGTGCTCTGGCAGCGCGTAAAGCCCACGCTTGTGCAAATTATCGGCTTGCGGCTTGTGGCAGACAAACAGGGCATACGTGCCGACATGAATCAGGTCTATGCCGACAGCTCTGGCCATACAGACAGGGGCACAAAGACCCTGCTGTTGCGATTTGACGGTAAAAACTGGCGCATAGCGCGAGAAGACTGGGCCTTGCTGGGCGCTCCGGTAGAGCCCGTTGGCGCACCACAATAGAGTAAGATCGCATTGGCCGTCCATATTGGGCGGCCAATGTTTACTGGCCTGCAATGATTGCGGGGTTTCATAACAAAATGTTGTGAGCGGCCAGCCCATTATTCAGAAATCATTGCTCGTGAGGACTGTTTGAAGTACAGCGAAAACCTCAGCATAATCCTGATGCGGGATAACGGCCCTCGACGCAGTTACCGTGTGCGCAGGGCGCGCTTTGTGGCGGCCATGACGGTATTTGCCTGCATGCCGGTGCTGTGCGCCGTGCTGGGGTGGTTGAGCTGGACCCTGTGGCAGCAGAACGTGCAACTGCGCGACAATGTGCTGCGCTTTGAAAGCGATTATCAGGTTGCTCAGGCCAACGCCGAACGGCTGGAAAACTTGGAAGAGCTGCTGCGCGAAGAAAATATTCCGGGTCGGGAGCTGGTGCTGCGCAGGCTGGGCAGCGGCGGTGCAGCGGCAGAAGCTCCTGGTGAGGGCCCGTCCAATGGCAGCAGCAATGCCACCACGTCCGATAAACCGCAAAAAGACACTTCCAAGGACTCTGCCCGTGCCGCTGAAGGGCCGGGGCACGAAGATTTTCCCGCCATTGACCTTGATTACGTCAAGGTGGGCAATGTGCAGGTTCGCGAAATCCGAAACGGCAAAGTGCGGCTAGCCCTTGATCTGCGCAATACCGACAGTCAAAAAATCCTTTCTGGTGTAGTAAGCGGAACCCTGCTGACAGCAGATGGCAAAACGTACCCCTTGCGCTTTGATCAGGAAGACGTGGGGAATTTTCGTATCAGCCGTTTTAAGCGGGCCGTTATGGTGGCCGCCACCGAAAAGCAGGTTAGCCTCACCAATGCGCAGGTCATTCTTGAAGTGCGCAGTCAGGAAGACACCGTGGTGTTCCGCAATATCTACGCTGTGGAGCATTAGCCTTCGCCTTGCCACCCGGTCAGGCTACATTGTTTGGGGCGGGTGCACGGCTGAAAGCGGGCGTAAAGCGGAGGCCGTATTGGCTGATCATCCCCAGTATTTTTGCCAATTTGCAACAATCCACCACAATTGGCCTTGGATGCGGCAAACCCAAGACGGGCAAGGCGCCATGGGGCGCGTGCTTTTTGCGCTTGTGCCACAGTCAGCAGAGCCCCCCACTCCACAGGCGGAATCGTGGCTCGTGGTTTTTGACGAAGCCCCAACGGGTTTTTGCACCACCAGTCCCCGCGAACGTCGCATTCTGTTTGTTACAGAACCGCCTGAAATCAAAAAGTATCCACGTTCATATCTCGGTCAGTTTGGCACGGTTGTGTCGCCTTACGACTTTCGCAGTGTCGAACGGCGCAGCATGGTTATTGGCAACCCCTGCCTCAATTGGCATTTGGGCGTGAGCCATGCCACAGGCAAATATGTCAGCACATTCGCCAGTCTGGACGAATTGCGGCACATGCCCATGCCCCAAAAAACGGGCCTCATTTCTGTGGTCTGCTCCAATAAAACCGCCACGGAAGCCCAACGCGCCCGTCTTGCGCTGGTCAGGCTGCTCAAGGAGCAGCTGGGCGATGAGTTGCACGTCTACGGGCGCGGCTTCAACCCTGTGGACGATAAGATGTCGGCCATCGCCCCATACAAGTACCATGTGGTGCTAGAAAATAATCTGTTGCCCCATTTCTGGACTGAAAAACTCTCGGACGCATGGCTTGGCTGGTCGTTGCCGCTCTATCTCGGCGCACCCAACCTCGGCTCGGCCTGTCCCGCAGCCGGTTTTGTGGCCTTGCCCGCAAGCGGGCCAGAAGCCTGTGTGCAAACGGTTCGTCAGGCTCTGGATTCTCAGTTGTGGGAGGCCCGTCAGGCAGAGCTGGTGCTTTGCCGTACATGGATGATGGAAACCACTAATGTTTTTGCCACTGCGGCCCGCATGCTTGCTTCCGCGCCAGAGTATTGCCGCAAGCAGCCAGTACTTGCGCGGCCAGAGCCCATTTTTGGTGTTGGCAGGGCCGATGTGGCCGCCATGTACAGTAAGGCCCGCAATCAAAATGCCTGAGCAAAAAAACATGTGTGCGGCAAAGCCATGAGCACAAACAGGCCCGAAATTACGGTGGCCATGCCCACCTACAATGCCGCCGCATATTTGCGGGAGGCTATGGACTCCATTCTTGCGCAGACATTTGAAGATATTGAGCTGCTTGTGGTGGATGATGGCTCTACGGACGTAACCCTAGCCATTGCCAATGAAGCGGCCAAAAGCGACAGCCGGGTGCGCATAGAGCGCCTGCCAGACAACAGGGGACGGGCCACTGCGCGCAACATGGCCCTTGGCCGTGCGCGTGGCCGCTATCTGGCGTGGATGGACGCCGACGACATTGCATTGCCACGCAGGTTGGAATTGCAGCATGCCTGCCTTGAGGCGCAGCCAGATATGCATATCTGCGGCGCGGGCGTAGAATATTTTGGCTATTCACAAGCGGTTGAGCTTTTTCCACAGCAGCCGGAAGCCGTGCGGGCGGCTGCCCTGTTTGGCGCGCCTGTGCCCAACGGATGTGCCCTGCTGCGGCTGGACGCCGTGCGTAAGTTTGGCTTACGCTATGACGCAGCACTGGTGCGGGCAGAAGACATGGCCTTTTGGGCCGATGCGCTTTTGGGAGCGGGCCTGCGGGCTACAAATTTACAGATACCCCTACTGCGCTACCGCTATACACCTGCGCCTCAGGCTCGACAGTGGCATGTGCGCGCTCTTTTGGGGCATGTGTTTCCGGCATTGGGCCTACGCGCCAGCGGGGCGCAGGCCTTGCTGCACGCAAACCTTGTGTACGGCGCTTGCGCGGGGCAGGCAGAAACCTCAGGCGCAGACGCGCTTGTCTGGCTCGACAGGCTCTGGCAAGTATGGACAGCACGCTATGGGCACGACGCCCACATGCAGCGCCACATCGTGGTCTTTGCAGGGCGCATTTTGCGAGGGGCGGACACGCCAGCTCAGGCGCAACTGGCAGCCACCACACTGCAAGGCCTTTCCATTGTTAACTTGATGTAAAAACTGCATATCTGACAGGCATCAAATCCATTTGTTCCGCGCCGTGAGCGCGTTTTTTTACAGCTGGAGGAAACCATGAACGATTTTGTCTACTACACACCCACAAAGATCATCTTTGGCAAAAATACAGAGCAGCAGTGCGGCGGCCTTATTAAGGCGCACAAATGCCGCAAGGTGCTGATCCACTACGGCGGGCAGAGCGCTCTGCGTTCGGGTCTTGTGGACAAGATCAAGGCTTCGTTGGAGGCAGAGGGGCTTGCCTATGTCACGCTGGGCGGCGTAGTTCCCAACCCTCGCTTGTCCTTGATCCGCGAGGGGATTGAGCTTGCCCGCCGTGAGGGTGTGGATTTTGTGCTGGCAGTCGGCGGGGGCAGCGTTATCGACTCGGCCAAGGCCATTGCTTACGGAGCAGCCAACGAGGGCGACGTGTGGGATTATTACATGGGCAAGCGTAAGCCCGATGCCTGTTTGCCCATTGGCTGCGTGGTGACAATTGCCGCCGCTGGCAGCGAAATGAGCAGCTCAACGGTTGTAACCAACGAAGAAAACGGCTTCAAACGCAGCTTTAAAACAGATATGGCGCGTCCTGCCTTTGCCATAATGAACCCAGAGCTGACCCTCACCCTGCCTGCCTTTCAGACAGCGTGCGGTTGCGTGGACATTCTCATGCACACCATGGAGCGGTATTTTGGGCACGGCTCCAATATGGATATTACCGACAGTATCAGCGAGGGCCTAATGCGCACGGTCATGCACCACGCCACGGTGCTGCGCGACACCCCCGCCGCTTACGAATCCCGCGCAGAGGTCATGTGGGCGGGCAGCCTCTCGCACAACGGGCTGACGGGTTGCGGCTCGGACGGCGGCGACTGGGCCACGCACATGATTGAACACGAGCTGAGCGGCATGTTTGATGTGGCGCACGGCGCGGGTCTTTCGGCTATTTGGGCCAGCTGGGCACGCCATGTGCTGCCGCAGCGCCCCGACAGGTTTGCCCTGTTTGCGGAAAGGGTCATGGGCGTTGCGCGGGCAGAATCCGACACGGTTACTGGCTTGCGCGGCATTGAAGCCATGGAAGAATTTTTCCGTTCGCTGAACATGCCCACCTCGCTGAAAGAGCTGGATCTCACACCTACAGATGCTCAACTTGCTGAAATGGCAGAGAAAGCCCTTGTAGGCAAAAGTCATATTGGCAGCGTAAAAAAATTGCTGCCCCCCGACATTGTGGCCATATTTGCTGCCTCGCGCTAGCGAGTGTGATTACCCGTTTCTGATAGAGGCCTACCCCCTGTCAGAAACGGGCGTACACGCATGAGACGCGTGCAAAGGGCTGCGCACGCAGCACAGGAGCCAGCTATGCAACGTGATTTTGAAGGCCGCCTTACAGTGCGTTTTTCGCGTGCGGTGGTCATGGGTATTACCGGCAACTGGGCCTTTGCTGCGGGCACGGTGCTGCTGGCACTGCGGCGGCATAACCCCGCCCTCAATGCAGACATCATTGTATTTTGCGACGGAACCCTGCCCGCAGAAGACGCGCGTATTCTGCAAGAGCTGGGGGCAGAGCTTGTGCCTTTTACGCCAGTGGATGCGGCGCTGACTGCGGAGGCCCTGTCGGTCTTTTCGCCGGTCAGTCTGGCTAAATTCCACTGTTTTGACCTGCTGCGGCACTATGAATCGGTTGTTTGGCTTGATTCGGACATTCTGATTCAAGATTCGCTGGAGCCTCTCTTTGCGTGCGGCCCGCTGGGGCTGGCGTTGGAAGACCCAGAATTTTCAGACCCTCCGGGGGCCAAGCCCGCCCAGATCAACCTGCACGGCCCCGTGCAGGATTTTGACGGTGGGGCAAACAACCTGAACTCTGGCGTGCTTGTATTTCGTAATGATCTGCCAGAGCCGCAAGCACTGCGGCAGATGTGTCTGGATTTTGTGTGCGCGCACGCCCCCCTGCTACGCTATCCTGATCAGGCGGCCTTTAATGCGCTGGCGCAAATGCTGCTGCGGCAAGCCCCGCACTGTGTGCAGCAGTTGCCGCAGCGTTTCAACGCACACCCGCGCAACCCTGCGGCCACCTTTGCACCCGTGGTGCACGCCTTTGGGGCCTACAAACTGTGGAACGACGGGCTGACGGCCACGTGCTTTCCCGAATGGCAGCGCGACTACGCCCGCTGGCGGCACCTTGGCGGCAGTGCCTATACCGGGGCGGTGGAAAATGCCGAATTCCTTGAAGGCGGCGCATTTTCACTGCTTACAGGCCTGTGCGGCACTATTGAAAAGGCTCAGGCCGCCATTGCCGACTTGCAGCAGCGGCTGGAGGCCGAAACAAAGATTCGTGCCCGTCTGGAGGCTGTGGTTAGCAGACTGGGCTAGAGTATGCGCAGGATGTGAGGCCACAGGCCATGCCAGAGCGAGACAGGCCCTTGCGGGAATAGCGCAAGGGCCTGTTTGCGTGGTGGTCCATGTCTGGACAATATCTAGAAAATGGTATGGAATACACCTACCATTGCAGCTCAAAAGCCTATGGGCAAGGCTTTGCGCCAAGCTGAGCAAATCTATTTGAAAGGATTGACCATATGGCAATCAAGGAATACCTGCTGCACAGCTTTCGCCTCAAAATTCTTGCCTTGGTGATTTTTCCATCTTGTCTTTTCATGCTTTCGGCTCT
Organism: uncultured Desulfovibrio sp.; assembly: GCA_964413315.1. GTDB lineage: Bacteria > Desulfobacterota > Desulfovibrionia > Desulfovibrionales > Desulfovibrionaceae > Desulfovibrio. The sequence goes on from CAYPRZ010000033.1 coordinate 13,012, forward strand.
GATTGTCATCTCTGTTTTGCGCGCACGCCTTTCGGACGATGTGCAGTCTGTGCTCAGCGAGCACATGAACAGCCTGTATTCCAACGTCATTACAGAATACAGCAACGAGATCACCGGTAATGTCAGTTTGCGCGTCAAGCTGATCACCAACGAGCTGAAAATTCTCGCCACAGCGGCCCAGACTCTCATCGACCTTGGTGACGATGCCCAAGCGGTAGGCCAGAAGCTCCAGCAGTATCCCTATTACCGCAACGACTTTGTGTACAACCCGCAGCAGAGCTGGTCGAACATTAGCCGTGGCGCTGCGGATATGAGCCTGAGCGTGTGGGGCTACCAGCACGACAAGCCCGGCCACATCAACAGCGTGACCACCGACCTTGCTGCAACCTTTGCAACGCTCAAACCATTTATGAACGCCATGGGGCGGCGCGGTGCGCAAAAGGGCTGGCTTTATCTGGTTGGGCCCAAGGCTGCGCCGTTTATGTTTATGTATCCATGGGAGCAAATGCCCGCCATATTTGACGAAAAATATAAAGGGCACAACGAGCAGAACTGGTGGGATTTTTTCTTTCCCGGCATGGTGGAAGAGTGGGAGCGGTGGCTTAGGGAACACCCCGGTGAATCGCCTGACAACCATGATTTAAGAACCATAACACCTTTTTATGATGACGCTGGCGGCACAGGCACAATGCTTACGTTTTTTTACCCTCTGTGGACTGCTGGCCGTGACGCAAACTGCGGGGCTGCGGCCATAGATATTGGTGTGGATGCGCTAGCCGGAATTGTGCACAGCGCCAAGATCGGGCAATCGGGCTTTGCCTTTATCATGTCTGACGAGGGCGAGGTGCTCAACCTTACAAGCGAGCAAAGAACCCTGCTGGGTGTGAGTGATCAGGTGGCTAAGGGCGAGGGCGTTACCCGCTACAGCACAAATATATTTGCCAGTACAATTCCAGATATTGCCACTCTCAAGCTGCCCCGGCAGGATGAGAACTTTAGGCTGTATACTGTGGCGGGCAATAATGCCGAATATTATCTGGCCGTGCGCGAACTGACCCGTGTGCACCGCTGGAACGGTAAATCTACATTTCCCGCAAGGTATTTTGTGGTGGTGGCGCTGCCTAGGTCTGAAGTCTTTACTATTCAGAGTGCCATACAAAAAGAAATTGCCGCTGCTTCTTCCTCGGCCATCGGCATGGCAACATTTGCAGCACTGGTAATTGGCGTGCTGGCCATCGCGCTGGGCATCCACCTTGCCTTACGCGGTACAAAACAAGTGCATTTGTTGATGCGCCGCATGGATCAGCTGGGCAAGGGTGATTTTCATTCAGCGGTTCCCGTGATTGTGCAGGACGACTTGGGTAAGCTTGCCAAGGTGTTCAATTCCATGACTACGGATCTGGCTTCTTCTCGTGCACAGTTGCAAAACTACGCCACCAGCCTTGAGGGTATGGTTGCGGAACGCACTAAAGAACTGGATGCAGCCAATAAACGGTTGGAAGACCTGTCGCAAAAAGATGGCCTTACTGGCTTGTTTAACCGCAGACACTTTGATGAAACCCTGCCGCATATGTGGCGCGTGGCCCAGCGGGAGGCAAAAACCCTGTTTCTCATCCTGTTTGATGTGGACTACTTCAAACAGTTCAACGACATTTACGGGCATCAGGCGGGCGATGACTGTTTGCAGCGCGTGGCAAGTTTGGCATTGGTCTGCGTCCACAGGCCGCAAGACATGGTGTTTCGCTATGGCGGTGAGGAATTTGTGGTGCTGCTGGTGGGCGGCCCTAACGATGCGCGGCACGTGGGTGAGTGCATCAGAAAGGCCGTGGAGGCCGAGAAAATTCCCCATGCAGGGGGATGTTGCCCTTGGCTTACTATCAGTCTGGGCATCGCCTCTGTGAACGATTTTGCCAGTTCTTCTCCTGCGGCACTGCTGGCTCAGGCAGACGCAGCCCTGTACCGCAGCAAACGCGCAGGCAGAAACTGCACGTTTGAAAGCCAGAACGGCGAACTGCTGGAAGTGCAAACGCGGGTTGAGCAGCATCAGTAGGCGCAGTTTGTATCTGGCGGCCTTTAGCCGGATGTATTTACCCCCAAAGCCGGGAAGGGCTTTCCTGTACCAACCTCTGGTTACAGCGTTATGTTTGAGCAGGGCTCTCCTTCGAATAAGAGTTTCGCAATTTTGTGAAATGCTGGTTGATAATCTTTCCATAACATCGCGGTGACATCCTGGGGATTAATAACACCCAATTCAAAGCGCACAGCTATGTCGCGCGGTAAGGAAGAAATTTTTAAATCCATGACCTTGATGGTAACAATCATATATCGTTGCGGATCTTTTCCATTAAAACGTGAAGTCTGTGCAGTGTATAAATACAAGTATACCATATAACGCGCATTGTTGGCCTTAGCCAATTCCTCACTCTTGTTCCACTGCTCGTGGAGATCACTGATGATAGCCTGCTTTGCAAAAGGGGCAAAGGCGTTCTGGAGCATTTTTGCCAACTGAACTTCAATATCAGGGTATCGTGTGCTATCTACAGGCATGCCGGATTCTACCCTTCGGTCATCACTGTAGCGTAATTCTCTATCTGGCACTACAATATATACAATTTCCCCGCGCTCTATAGTTCCGAATTCAGGCGGTCCAAAATCTGTCAGTCGTTTTGTGCAGCCACATAACGTTAATAATAGCAGTATAATAAAAGATAAATGGCGCATGTCTTCCCCGCCTAGAGTGCTTGTAAATCACACGTTGAATGCTATAGAAAAATAAATAGTTCAATGAGGCCATAAATAATACAAAAACGCGTCCTGCAAGACCCCGCTGAAGGGGCTTGCCCCCGTCTTTGGTGTAGAGCCGTCTTTGGTGTAGAGCCGGAAAGAGTTGGAGAAGATAGCATACAAAAAGCGGCTAGCTTTTTACAGCTAACCGCTTGAACTCTTAATGGTGCGCTCGGCGAGATTCGAACTCACGGCCTTTGGCTCCGGAGGCCCATGAACTAGATTGCTATCATTTACTATGGAATGCTATTTATTTTATAAATTATGATAGTTACAAAAAATAAACTTGTATCATTTGCCTCTGTTTGTTACCTGTTTTGAACATTAAGGTTGGAAATGGGGTTGGAAAAATGGAGTGTCAAAAATGAAACCTTGCAGACGAAAGGCTACCAAGTACCCCGGTGTCTTCTTCCGTGAAACCGCCAGAATTGGAGCTTCCGGTGTGGAGCGCGTATACTACATTGTGTTCAAAAAAGGCGGCAAGGTCCACGAAGAAAAGGTTGGCAGGCAGTATGCGGACGATATGACCGAAGCCAAAGCCTCGCGCATCCGAGGTGAACGCATTGAAGGGAAGCGGGCTTCACGCAAAGAAGCTCGCGCGGCTGAAGAGGCTAGGCGGCTTGAAAGTGAAAGTCGTCCGACTATTGCGCGTCTTTGGCAACTGTATGGTGAATCCCTCATTAGAGGTAAGCCATCGGCTCAAGATCAAAGTCGCTACTCGTTGTACCTCAAGCAGGACTTCGGTGATATGGTGCCGAACGACATTTTGACCCCTGCGGTGGATCGCTTGCGGATCAAGCTTGCCAAACAGGGCAAGAGTGCCCAGACAGTTAAACATGTGCTCACGCTACTCCGACGTATTATCAAGTTTGGGGTGAAAAAGGGCTTATGCGAATCTCCAGCTCCCTCAAAATTACATTTTGAAATTCCACATGTCGATAACGAGAAAACAGAAACATTGACCCCAGAACAGCTAATCGCACTGAAAAAAGCTCTCGATGAAGAGCCAGATCAGAACGCAGCCGCTTTGATGCGTTTAGCCTTGGTGACTGGCATGAGGCGTGGAGCCTTGCTCGCATTGCGCTGGGATGACCTTGATTTTAACCGTGGGTTTATAACGCTACGAGGGGAAGTAGCCAAAAAGGGGAAAACAGAAAGCATCCCCATGACAGCCGCTACGAAGCAAATTCTTGAAACCATAGAATATGCTAGCAGCCCCTATGTTTTTCCGGGCAAAGACGGTGGGCAGAGGAAGGAGTTCAGGAGGTTGCCAAAAAGAGTGAAGCAAAAGGCTGGCCTCCCCGAAGATTTTCGCCCTTTGCATGGCCTACGCCATACCTATGCTTCCTTTCTTGCATCCAGTGGTAAGGTTGATTTATATACATTGCAGAAGTTATTAACACATTCAAGTCCGCAAATGACGCAACGGTATGCTCATTTGGCTGATGAGGCACTGCAAAGGGCAGCCAGTGTTGCAGATGATATTTTAAAATGAATGCGTAACGTTTAACTTCTGTTAATAGCAATATATATCGTAAGAAGGTAATGTCGTGGACACTAAAGGCTTAGCATCCAGAATGAAGTTGACAGCTTTTTTTCACACTGAATATACGTATAGATTTCTGGAGAATCAGAAATTTTCTGATCAATTACTAAGTGATATTCATGTGCTACAAAGTTTTCTGCGCGAGGTCATGGGAGAACATTATGATGTACATGACATTGATTTTATATTGGATTATCATGAGTTTATACAATTTTCAGATTCAAAAACGGATCTCTTCAGAGATTTGCTCAATAAGCGCACGTCATTGCATGTAAAAGAACATAAGTACAACACCCCATCTATTCAAGAAATACATAGAAATATTTTGAGTCAAGACAGTCTAGCACACGCATTGAGCCGTATTGCTAGTATATCTTTTAAATATGGCGTTTATGCTGCGCATGTTGCTACATTCAAAAGTAAACATTATTCTATTGAGATGCTTAATTATGACAACATCTCTCACCATACTGAAAGGCTATACTTTAAAAAAAGCATTGCTGAAAAATTGTTGTGCCCTGCTGTTATTGTAACAGACCCAGGCGAAAGTTGTTTTACGATAAGTAATAGCTCTAAGCATGGTAAATTGGCTTTTCATATCGACTTAGACTCTAAAGAATATAAGTTTGAAAGCGCAGTCGAAGCAATTAAATCCATAATGTCATTATACATATATGAAAATGATTCAGGCATGCTTACAAATGATTATGGCGCTGTTAGTTATTATTTGAATATGTTTTTCCCTAAAACCATGCATAGAGTTAGCACTCATGAAGCAGAAAGCAGGCTGATTGGAATTATCATGTATGACTATGTAAAGAAGAATACAAATATGAATATTACCGCAGTAGCAAAACATTTTTGTAAAAACTGGATGCGTAGACCTAATCTGAATTGCACAAAAGAAGATAATTTTGAAACTTGCGAAAACTGCGATAATTGTTTAAGATATTATAATAAGTTATACAGAGTAGCGTGTAAATCTGTCGATCACGGTTGTATATGCATATCAAAATAGCTTTCAAGCCTTATATCTGATCATTGTCGTTCCGCTAAGGGGCGGGGAAAAAGCCCAAGAGCTCAACAGTATGCGGTATCAGGCGCTAGTACAACAGCTTGCCAAACAAGGAGTTTTTTGGCTTGCATCACCATGCGTTCTTCTCTCAACTGCTATCCCAGATACCAAATCAAGGGGGCGTTTGCGTTCCCTGCGCTCACCTGCTTGGGGAGAATTTGATAACTTGCAGGCGGCCATACAGTCAAAGAGTCTCAATTCCACGTGAGCGCTGAGGAAACACCTTTTAAAGACAGGGAAGCGAGAATATTCCCGCTTCCCATAAGGTTTCTGTCTGTAGCCCCCTGCTTCTATTCTCCTTCGGGCAGTGCCAATTTTTCCGGCTCGTCTTCAATCTCTTGGCCGGCTTTCCTGTTATCCAATTCTACGGCCACCGCCGCTGCAGTGAATACGCCGAT
>CAYPRZ010000034.1:0-1281 GCA_964413315.1 uncultured Desulfovibrio sp.
CGCCCTTGGGGTCAAGGGGCGTGAGGTTTGTGGCCGCCTTGCTCATGCTGATGCGCGCGGCCTGATCCTTGCCGTGTTTGGGCGAGAGCAGGTAGTCGAGCGGAATTTTAACAAAGTCGGGGTCAGAAAGGTACTTGTCGCGGTCGACAAAGGCTTCCTTGGTGGCTTCGATCAGGGCGTGGTAGTAATCTGCCGTGCCTTCGCCCATGGCCTTTATATTGAAGTTATTGAGAATATTAAGAATTTCGAGGGAAGCCATGCCCTGGGTGTTGGGCGGAAAGTTTACGGCCTTGTAGCCGCGATAGTTTACAGAAATGGGGTCAACCCAGTCTGCCTTGTGGTTGGCAAAGTCGTTGAGAGTCAACAGCCCGCCATTGGCCTGCAAATCGGCAACCATGCGCTTGGCAATATCGCCCTTGTAGAAGGCCTGAGCGCCCTTATCTGCAATCTGGTTCAGCGTAACGGCAAGATCGGGCAGGCGCATTACCTCGCCCACGGTGTAGGGGCTGCCATCCGCATGCAGGTAGGTTTTGCGAAAGGCGTCAAAGCGCTGAAGGTTGCGGAATTCAGAGTCGGCGGGATTGGTGTTGATCTTGCTCCAGTAGGCCAGCGAGGTGCTTACGGGAAAGCCGTTGGCGGCGTAATCGGTGGCAGAGGCCAACAGCTCCTTCCACTTCATTTTGCTGCCCATGGTTTCCTTGCTGTAGGCATAGGCCGCATCCCAGCCTGAAACAACGCCGGGAACGGTATTGGCAGCAATGTAGCCGCGCGAGGGTATTTTTTTCAGACCCTTGGAGGTATAAAAATCAATGGTCGCCTTTTCGCCAGAGCGGCCACTGGCATTTAGCGCCTTGAGGTCGCCGGTTTTGGCGTTGTAAATGAGCCAAAAGTTGTCGCCGCCCAAGGTGCACATTTGTGGGTACACAACCGCGAGGGTAGAGGCGGTGGCAATGGCAGCGTCCACAGCAGTGCCGCCGCGCCGCAGCACGTCCAAGCCAGCCTGTGAGGCCAGATAGTTGGGGCTGGTCACTACACCTCTGGTGCTTAAGGGATTGGTGGCGGCAGAAATGGTTGCGGTGTACTGGGGCGCATCCTGCGCCTGCCCTGTTGTGGCAGACAGCAGCAGCCCGCATGCCAGAAATACCGGCATTGTTTTGCGGCTGACCAGTGAGAAAAAGTTCATCGACATCTGATTCTCCTTTCAGAAATGCTAAACTCAATGAAACCAGCCAGATATATGCATCATTCATTCCAAAGCTATTGCTAAGTTATTTAAATGCT
>CAYPRZ010000034.1:1291-17948 GCA_964413315.1 uncultured Desulfovibrio sp.
TCCTGAAATTGAAACATTTTTGCATCATTTGCAGCTTTTTAGCACAAATTTGTAACAAATTTAGTGGCCTACAGCAGCCCCGCAAATGTAGGGGGGAGCGAAGGGCGAGCACCACCTTCGACTATTTTGTGCTTTTCAGCTCAGTAACCATGTCGTTGAGTTTTTTTGCCTCACCTGCAAGGGCCGCTACAGCAGCGGACGAGGTGTGCATGATGCTGGCGGTTTCTGCCGCGATGGAGCTGACCTGCGTTACGGTTTGCGTGATGGATTCGGTGGCGGCAGACTGTTCTTCAGACGATGTGGCAATGCCGCGCACCTGATCCACAGTAAGGTCTACCATTTCCACAATTTCGCGCAGGGCCTCGCCAGATTTTTGCGAGAGGGTGGTGGCGCTTTCCACATTACTGGCGGTCACATCCACCTGCCGGATGCTGGAATCAACACTCTTTTGGATAGCGCCAATGGCATTGCCCACATCGCTGGTAGAGCTCATGGTTTTTTCTGCCAGTTTGCGCACCTCGTCGGCCACAACTGCAAAGCCGCGTCCGGCGTCACCGGCGCGGGCAGCCTCTATGGCGGCGTTAAGGGCAAGCAGGTTAGTTTGATCGGCAATGTCTGAAATAACGCCCATAATCTGCGAAATGGCCTTGGCGTGATCGGCCAGCTTGGTCATTTCGTCTTTGAGCAGCAGCGCGTCTTTTTGCACATTGCCAATGGCCTGCACAGACTGAAACACCACTTCCGCGCCTTGGGCCGCGCGCTGGCGCATACCGGTAGAAAGGTCTGCCGTGGCCGAGGCGTTTTTGGCCACTTCTATTACTGTGCAATTCATTTGTTCCACCGCCGTGGCGGCTTCTGTGGTGCGGGCGGCCTGTGTGGTGGCCCCGTGCTCGGCCTGCGCGATATTGTCTGAAAGTTTGGACGAAATGCTGGTTATGGTTGTAACCACTTTTTCCAGATGCGTGGCCGCGCTCAGCATGCCTTCGCTACGCGCCCGGCGGGCCTCGTCGGTCATGCGTTCGGCTTTTTCTGCTGCTTCAAGGGCTTTCTGGGTGCTTTGCTCTGCTTCGCGGGTTTTTTCTTGCGAAATTGCCAACGATTTTTTTACATTGGCTGTCATTTCAGACATGCAGTGTTCAAGTACGGTTATTTCGTCCTTGCCTGTGGCTATGATCTGAACGTCCATGTCACCGCCCGATATGCGCTGCGCAGCCTCGCGTGCGGCCTTGACCGGTTGCAGGATGGAACGGGTGATCAGCAGCATGAGCGGTATGTACAAAAGTGCTATGCAGCAAACCACGGCAATGAGAATTTTTTTGAGGTTGTCGGAAATTGCGGTGCTGATCTGGCTGGAAATTTCCTTTTTAACCTGTTCCACATTGTCTGTATAAACGCCCGCGCCTACCCACAGGGTTGTGCCGGGGACCTGCGAACCGTAGGCAATTTTTGACTGCGTACCGTCACCACCGGGTTTGTTGAAAACAAAGCTCACAAAGCCGCCGCCCTGTGCCGCCTTTTGGGCAAGCTCTGCATTAAAACGAACACCGTTTTTATCTACCGAGTTGCCAAGGTCTTTGCCCACTAGATCAGGAAAAACATGGGCCACCACAATGCCGCCATCGTACACAAAAAAGTAGCCGGAATTGTCTTTTTCGTACCGGGCCTTTTTTATGGCGCTGGCAATAATGGCATTGCGCTTGGTTATATCGGTGACGCCGCTGATCTGCTCGCCAATGCTGTTTGCCATGGTGGTTGAGAGATCGCGGATACGCTGTTTTTGGCCTTCATAAAAAACGTCGCCCACTTTTTGGGCAGAAAGATCGGTGGCGGCGTTGGAAATATGGATCAGCGAGTACACAAGCCCACCAACAATCACCAATGTAAAAATCAAAATCATGAACATACGGTGCGAGATCGTAAACATCCTAAACATGCACGCCTCCGTTCCTATCCATAGTTAAACTACTGGTTTGTGCTAACAATCTGGTTAGACACGTTGTTTAGTTTAAAGATATTATTTCATACTGTATTTTCAAACAGATACTGATTGTTGTATCGTTCGTCTTGTATATATCTTTATGCTTTGAATAAAAATCTTTTGTTATTAAAAAAGCGTTAAAATTTTGTTCAAACTGAGGTTAATTATCTGGTCAAGGTTGAGGTTGTATTCATAATATCTGGGTTTTACAAAATTGTTCCATATTTAAATAATTTTTTTTAAATAGTTGTATGTATTGCTAGCAAGAGGGCTCTAAGTGGTAAAAAAAGAATGGTTGCTGCGGTCAGCGTTGTGAATTGGCAAGTCTTTTTATAAAAGAAATAAACTATATTTAATTGGTATTATTGAGACGGCTGGGCACTGCAGGGATAGAGAACTTTGCAAACGAGCAAACCATTGCTCAACGGTGGTTTCTACCCAACAGACCAAAACCACACGTGCATGGAGCTGGAACAGCAGTTTACTGACCGCAAGCAATAAAAAGCACCCGGCATACCGCGTGGTATACCGGGTGCTTGGCTAGGCACTGTGCAGGCAGGGATCATGCCCAAGGCATGGGCCTGTCAGCCAGTTGCCAATTGGTTGCCAGATTAGGCCTGTGCGGCCTTCTGTGAATTTCTCAGTGACATGCCGGTGATGGAGAACAGCACGATGGAAAGAATGCAGGCCGCAGTCATCAGCATAAAGCCGCCGTCCCAGCCAAAGTGGTCAACGGTGTAGCCCACAATTGCGTTGGCCGCCACCGTACCGCCAAGGTAGCCAAACAGGCCGGTAAAGCCAGCAGCCGTGCCAGCGGCTTTTTTGGGCACCAGTTCCAGCGCGTACAGGCCAATAAGCATCACAGGTCCGTAAATAAGAAAGCCAATGGCAATCAGGGTGATCATGTCTATGGTGGGGTTGCCAGCGGGGTTTTTCCAGTAGATCACGGTGGCAATGGTCACCAGAATCATAAACACAATGCCAGTGGTGGCGCGGTTGCCCTTGAATATTTTGTCCGAAACCCAACCGCACAGCAGCGTGCCGGGGATTCCGGCAAATTCGTACAAAAAGTACGCCCACGAAGACTTGGAAAGGCTGAATGCTTTTACCTCTTTGAGGTAGGTGGGGGCCCAGTCAAGAATGCCGTAGCGCAGCAGGTAGACGAAAATGTTGGCAAAGGCGATGTACCACAGCAGCTTGTTGGGCAGAATGTAGAGCTTGAAGATTTCCTTTGCCGTGAGCTCTTTTTCCTGCTTGTCGCTGTACGATTCGGGGTAGTCGTTTCTGTATTTTTCAATGGGCGGCAAGCCGCAAGACTGCGGCGTGTCGCGCATGGTAATCAGCGCAAAAATGGCGATCAGCACAGCGCCAAAGGCGGGCATGTAGAATGCCGAGCGCCAGTCGCTGAACAGCATCATGCCCAGCAAAAACAGGGGGCTGACAAGGCCGCCGCCCACGTTATGGGCGCAGTTCCATACGGAAACAACCGCGCCGCGTTCAGAGTGCGACCACCAGTGCACCATGGTGCGTCCGCAGGGCGGCCAGCCCATGCCCTGAAACCAGCCGCTCAAAAAGAGCAGCACAAACATGATCGGCACACTGGAGGTTGCCCACGGCACAAAACCCATCAACAGGGAAATGGCAGCAGAAAGCACCAGCCCAAGGGGCAGGAACAAGCGGGGGTTGGAGCGGTCAGAAACAACACCCATGAGGAATTTTGAAAAACCATACGAAATAGCCACGGCAGACATGGCCACACCCAGATCGCCACGGCTAAAGCCCTGTTCAATCAAAAAGGGTACCGCCAGCGAAAAGTTTTTACGAATAAGGTAAAACCAGCGTAGCCAATAAAAATACCCATAAAAATCTGCCAGCGCAGGCGCTTGTAAAGGGCAGACTGCTTATCAACAGGAATCTCATCAATGTGAGCCGCAGGTTTTAAAATGCCAACCATGGTGTTCTCGTTGCGCTTAGGGGTTCAGGTAATGATTTTTTTCCAATTCCCGCCGTGGTGGTGGGCTGCCAGGCATAAGTGCACGGCATGGCAGCAAAACAGCTGCCAGCCAGCCATCTGCCATTAAAAAAATTATGTTTTTGGCGCAGAGATTTTAATTGAATTTTACAAAAAAATTCAATAGCTCGTCGAAAAAAATAAACATAAATCATGTCTTAGAGTTATAAAAAAGAAATTTTACTGGCAGTGCGTGCGGTGCAGACTGAAATTACGCTGGCCGCAATACATGTTTTTTACTTATCTGTTGATGAAATTTTTTTTAAGGATATTCCTCTATACTGACTTTATTTAAGTGCCTAAAATTTCATAACGCATGTCATTATTTACAGTTAATGGCACGTATTGTGTTCGTATGACAAAGTATTAATCATATTCATAATATTTGTATTATTTGTTAAAAGTTTATTATTCGATGAAAAAAGTACACTGATTTTTTTTCTATGAATTGCAAATGATAAAATTATTTCTTATATTCGTATTGAATATTTTAATTGATGTAAATTTGTGTAAATACCAGTGTATGTTTCGCATTAAAATGAAAAATACTAATGAAATATTCAAAGCATACTAGAATAATATGTTTTTTTATATCATGAGTAAAAGTAAAAAATAGTCTTTTGCCATTAAAAAAGTCTGGCATATCTGCTCCCGCAGGTCTTTGGGCAAGGCCACGGTCAGCCCACGCAAAAAAAGCCCCTGCCTTGGGTAAAGGCAGGGGCTTTGTAGTGTATCAGCGTGCTACTGCTAGTTGCCGCCCATAAGCCAGTTCATGGGAACGAGCGAAAGCTTGGGGAAGAACAGCAGCAGGAAGAGCATGATGGTTTCCACAAGCACAAAGGGTATCAGTTTGATGACTAGGTCGGCAAACTTGATGTGGCCGATGCCGCACACAACGTACAGCACCGTGCCCACCGGGGGCGTAATAACGCCGATACCCAGGTTGAGCACAAAGAGCAAACCAAAGTAGTAGGGGTCGATGCCAGCCTGCTGGATAAGCGGGTAGAACACCGGCGCAAAGATCAGGATGTTGGGCGTAAGGTCCATGACCATGCCGATAAGGAACAGGAAGATATTGATGCTGATAAGCAGCAATATGGGGCTGTCGATAAGCGGCGAGAAGAGCGCGGTCATCTGGTTGGGAATCTGCGCAATGGTAATGAACCAGCCCACTGCTGTGGCCGTGGCCACAATCAGCATAACCACCGAGGTGGTGCGGGCAGCGCGGGCGCTCACGCGCAGCAGATCGCGGAACGAGAGCTCGCGGTAGTACAGCACGCACACCAAAATGGCGTAAATGGCCGCAAAGGCACCGCCCTCGGTAGGGGTAAAGATACCAAAGCGAATGCCGCCCAGCAGCAGTACGGGCATCATGAAGGCAGGCGTGGAATCAATAAGAATCTTGATGGCTTCTTTCTTGGTAAAGCGGATGGTTTCGTTGTAGCCGTCTTTGCGCACCACAAAGAACCACACCACCATAAGGGCAAGGCCGATAAGAATACCGGGCACAAGGCCGATCATGAACAGCTTGGTGATGGAAAGCCCGCTCACCGTAGCGCCCAGCAGAATAAAGTTGGTGCTGGGCGGAATGATGGGGCCAAGAATGGCGCCAGAGGCGATAACCGCACCCGCGCGGCCAGGGTGGTAGCCCACTTCTTTCATCATGGGCAGAAGCAGACCGCCAAGGGCCGCAGCTTCACCCACCGAGCTGCCCATTAGACCGGCAAAAATGATGCTGGCGATAATGGCCGCATAGCCAAGGCCGCCGCGTACCCGGCCAATCATAAGCTGGGCCAGTTGCACCACACGTTTTGAAAGGCCGCCCTCTGCCATGATTTCACCGGCAAAAACAAAGAAGGGAATGGCCATCAGGGGGTAGTTGTTGGCCCCGTCCAGCATGCTGCCGGGAATAATCATGGCGTCCCACATGCCAGAGTGCCACATAAGCACGATGGAGCACAGCACAAGCACAATGGCCAGCGGCACACCTATGAGCATGAAGAAGAAGAGGGAGCCGAGGAAAATAAAGAGTTCCATTCTTCTCTCCTAGCCCTTTTGGAAGGTGGATGCGGGTCTGCGGATAAGGGCCACCAGTGAGCGCAGCTCCACAATCAAGCCAACAAGGGCCATGATGGGCAGTGTGCCGTTGATAAAGGCCATATTGACGTTGGTTGCCACGGAATAGGTGTCGAGCGTTTGCAGCACGTTGACCACACCTCCGTAAAACAGCAGACCAAGGGCAAAAAGACCACATGCCGATGCCAAAATATCCACAGATTTGCGCTTTGCGCCTTCCAGTGTGGTTACAAGCAGGTCAACGGCAATGTGCTTTTTGCAGATAAAGGCTTCAATGGCACCAAAAAAGGTGATGTACATAAACAGAAACCGCGCCCATTCTTCGCTGGGCGGGTAGCTGGATGAAAAAATGTAGCGCAGCAGGGCATTGTAAAACACAAGGCCAATCATGCCCAGAAAGATAACGGCGCAAAACACTTCAAACAGCAGTTGCCCCGTAGTTTCATGCTTGGGTTCCTGCTCTGGCTCAAGCAGGGCATGTACGCCCGGTGCATGGTCGGGCGGAAAGTTTTTGGAAATATCGTCGCTCATAACGAACCTCAGTAAACGCTGCCCCAAATCGTTGGCTTTACAGTGCTGTGCCTGTATCGGCATGCCCGTTGCGCCGCCTAGATAGCTGCGTGAAAAATTGTTGCAACCCTTGCCACCAAAAGGTTGCAGGGGTTTTGTCCATAAACCGCACAGGCCGGAAAAGCATGCGCTCTTCCGGCCTGTAAAGCAGGGAACAGTTATTTAGATTCGCGGTAGCTGGCGGCGCTGTCCAGAATAGCCTGGCAGTTGGGCACCGTATCGTAAAAGAGCTTCCAGCTACGCTTGCCAGCATCGACCATGTAGTCGTGGAATTCCTTGCCGGGGGTGTTGATGTGACCCTTGTTGGCAAGAATGGTGGCCTTGGCTTTTTCGTCGCCTTCCTTAACCATGGCCCACACGTCGTTGGCAGAGCGCTTGGCAGCTTCGTCAAACCACTTTTTGTCCTCGGCGGGCAGCGACTGGTAGAACTTGTCGTTGATGTAGAGGGAGTGGATAACAAGAATGTGGCCGGTAAGGGTGATTTCGGGCGTGATTTCGTACATCTTGAGGCTTACAATGTCGGCCAGCGGGCTGTCGCCGCCGTCGATAACGCCCTGATCAAGCGCGCCGGGCACTTCGGCAAAGGGCATGGGCTGGCCGCTGATGCCGCATTCTTTGGCAAAGTTGGTGTACAGCGGAATGTTGGGCACGCGCATGCGCAGGCCCTTTACGTCTTCCACAGTGGCGATGGGCTTCTTGGTGTAGAAGTGGCGGAAGCCCAAGGGAAAGGCGTTCATGGTGCGCAGACCAGACTTTTCGGTAAAGCCCTCGTTGATCAGGTCAAAGGTCTTGCCTTCCATGGCGCGGCGGGCATGATCCAGATCATCAAACAGCATGGGCGTTTCAAGCATGGCCATGGCGGGGTGCAGGGCAGAGGTCTGCGTGCCGGTGGCGCACATCTGAATGATGCCCTTGCGGGTGGCGGCAATGTAGGCGTCTTCCTTGCCAAGCTGGCTGTTGGGGAAGACCTGCACTTCGTATTTGCCGTTAGAAAGTTCGGCAAGATACTTGCCAAACAGGTGCATGCCGATGGTTTCCGGCTCACCTTCGGGCTTCATGCCCGCAATCTTGATGATGGTCTTGGCCTCAGAGGCTCCGGCAAAACCGAGGGTCATGCCGCAAACAAGACCCAGAGCGATAAACAGTGCTACGATGCGTTTCATTCTGTAAACCTCCTCACTTGTAAACTTTTGTGCCACTAGAAGAACAAAACCAAACCCTGACCACAGCAGGGCAGTAGTTATAACAGGTGACGGGCCTACGTGCCCCAATGCACGCAGGGTGTCAGATTCTTTCAGGCCAAAAGCTCAGGCAAACTTAAGTGACCTGCCACCCAAAATTCAACTGTTATTTGCAAAAAAAGTTTGGGACAGCTCAGATACCTTGAGTTTAAGCCAAAAAAGTTTTTTTGGAGGGACAATGAGTTGTGGAATGAAATTGTTTGCTCAATGAGTATTTATTGTTGTTATTACATTGTATGAAAATTTATAAACTTTTTTTTACATTAAAGCTAAAGATAGAAAATGTTTTTTATTTATAAATAATGATGCAAATTTTTTTTTAATATAGTGTGTGCAAGAAAATTGAAATTTCAATTGAAAAATAGCTTGGTAGAAAATAAATTAAATTAAAAAAATATTTTTTTTAAAAAATTATTTGTTATGATTGCTGCAAGTAACCTAGGAAAAAATAAAAAAAATTATTATAGCATGTAATGAAAGAGATTTTGTGCCAAAAAAATTACAATTTGGTGACGTTTTTGTGACAAGGTGCGCCTTGATTGGGAAATAAAATGATAACAGCCCCTTCAGCGCGGTGGCAATGCGGTGGCTGAAAGGGCTGTTTGGCAGGTTGGTTGCAAATTTGTGGTGAGTTGGCTTGCTCCACACGGCTTGGCTGAGGCAGTGCTACACCTTTTTAAGCTTGTATTCGCGGCTGCCAAGCCCAATGGCTTCACCATAGGCCAATTGCACCGTGCCACAAGTGTTGGGCCAGCGGGCGGTAAATTTGTCAGTAATATCAGCGCCGGGCGCGCCCGGCGTGAGCGAGGGAGCTTTGGAAACCAGATCGAAGCAGGCCTGATCGAGGGCAACTGGGTCTGTGGAGGCCAGAATGCCCACATCGGGAACCAGCGGCATATCGCTCCACGGCGCGCAATCGCAATCTGGCGTTTCGTTGAGAACAAAGTTGATGTAGCAAATATTCTTTTTTCGACCTTTTACAACACCATAAGCATACTCTGTCATGCGCTCTATGAACGGTTGTATTTCTGTTTCCCAGTCTATGCTAATGGCTTTTTCTGGGCAAACGGTAATGCACTCAAAGCAACCAATACATTTTGCAATGTCCACAACGCTTTTTTTGCTTTTCATGCTCAGGGCGTGCTGAGGGCATACCTTTACGCATTTGGCGCAGCCAACACATTTTTTTTCGCTTACAGTCACATGGGTTGCGTGTTGGGCCTTTTTGCCGCGCACCGCAGCGCCGCCCATGGCCAGATTTTTGATCGCGCCGCCAAAACCCGCCATTTCGTGTCCCTTAAAGTGAGAGAGCACCACCATTGCCGGGGCACGGCGAATTTCTGTTGCTATATGCACCTCTTTAAAATGCTTGCAGTTTATGCGCACGGGAGTGTCGTTTTCGCCGTACAGGCCGTCTGCAAGAATAACGGGGGCAAGCACCACAGAGGGGGCAAAGCCGTGGGCATAGGCCGTGTGCATGTGGTCTACGGCATTGTGGCGGCTGCCAGAATACAGTGTTGTTGTGTCGGTCAAAAAGGGCTTGCCCCCCGCTGCAACAATTTTGTCCACCACCTGACGCACCAAGGTGGGGTTGAGGTGGGTATCGTTGCCGTACTCGCCAAAATGCAGTTTTATGGCGGCAAGTTCCTTTTTTTTGATGATTTTTTTGAGGTTCAACGCTTCGCACAGGCGGGCAACCTTGGCGATTTTGCTGTCTTCGTGCGAGCGGCAGTGCATGTCTGCATAGTAAACGGTAGCGGGCATGGTCTGACCTCCGTTATGGTGTTTGCAAAGCCTCAGGGGCAAGGTTGATAGCTGTTTGTCGACCGCGTGGTGATACGCGCGCGTAGTAAATACTACTGCATGCGCGTGGGGCAGGGCAATACGGCCGTCCGGTAATGCCGTTGACACAAGGCACTATTAAGAATAGTGTATTTCGGTTTTAATTTTTTTCAATCCGTCCGTCATGCATAGTTAAGGAGGCGTTATGGCCGTTTATGTCGTTGATCATCCTCTTGTGCGCCACAAGCTGGGCATTTTGCGCATGGGGGCCACCTCCACGCGTGAGTTCCGTTCTGTTTCCAATGAAATTGCGCGTCTGCTGATTTACGAAGCTACCAAGGGCTTTCGCACCGAAGTGCACACCGTTGAAGGCTGGGCCGGGCCGGTGGAGATTGAAGCCATTTCTGGCAAGATGGTGACTGTGGTCCCCATTTTGCGTGCGGGCCTGGGCCTTATGGACGGCGTGCTGGACATGATTCCTGGTGCAAAGATCAGCGTTGTGGGCCTGTACCGCAACGAAGAAACCCTTGAACCAGTTGAATACTACGTTAAGCTCGCTACCGACATGGATCAGCGGCTTGCCATTATTCTCGACCCCATGCTGGCCACCGGCGGTTCGCTTATTGCCGCCATCAGCTTGCTTAAGCGCCATGGCTGCAAGCAGATTTGCAGTCTTAACCTTGTGTGCGCCCCTGAAGGGCTCGCCAAGGTGCAGGCCGCCCACCCCGATGTGGACATTTACACGGCCGCCATTGATTCGCACCTGAATGAAAACGGGTATATCATTCCTGGTCTCGGCGATGCCGGCGACCGTATCTTTGGAACCAAGTAGCGGGGATCCCATGAGTACAGCCAGCACGCGGCGCGAGATTGCACCCACTGACTATAATTTTCGCTTCAGGGATTGCCTTGTGGGCGCACAAATGCTTTTTGTGGCCTTTGGCGCTCTGGTTCTTGTTCCCATTCTTACCGGTCTAGACAGCAACGTAGCCCTGTTCACCGCCGGTGTGGGCACGCTGCTTTTTCAGATTTGCACTAGGGGCAAGGTTCCCATTTTTCTTGCCTCTTCTTTTGCCTTTATTGCCCCCATCATTTATGGCGTGCAGACTTGGGGCATGGCGCAGACCCTTGGCGGGCTTGTGTGCTCTGGCCTTGTGTATTTCATCTTGAGCGGGCTTATCCGCTGGCGCGGTACCGATGTAGTGCTGCGCGTGCTGCCGCCCATTGTGACCGGCCCAGTTATTATGGTGATTGGCCTTGTTTTGGCCCCAGTGGCTGTGAACATGGCCCTTGGCAAGACCGGCGATGGTGCGGTGGTGCTTGTGCCTGAAAATACCGCCCTGTGGATATCCATGACCTCACTGGCCGTTACCGTGCTGGTGTCGTTGATGGGCAAGGGCTTTTTGCGCCTTATGCCGATTTTGTGCGGTATTGCGGCGGGCTTTTTGGTCTCCATGTTTCTTGGCGTGGGGGACTGGACCAAGGTTGCCGCAACCCCATGGTTGCAGATGCCTTCGTTCACTTTTCCTGAATTTGCTTGGGAGCCTATCCTTTTCATCATGCCCATTACGCTTGCCCCGGCCATCGAACACTTTGGCGACGTGGTTGCCATCAGCTCCATCACTGGGCGTGATTATCTGAAAGACCCCGGCGTGCACGCCACCATGTTTGGCGACGGCGTTGCCACCATGGCCGCTGGTTTTGTGGGCGGCCCGCCTTGCACCACCTATGCCGAAGTTATCGGCGCGGTCAGCCTTACGCGGGTGTTTAACCCCGCAGTAATGACATGGGCGGCCATGTGCTCCATTCTGCTTTCGTTTGTGGCCAAGATCGGCTCGTTTCTTGGTTCCATTCCCGTGCCAGTCATGGGCGGCATTATGATTTTGCTGTTTGGCGCAATCATGGTGGTGGGCCTGAACACTCTTGTGCGCGCAGGCAAGGATTTGATGGAGCCGCGCAATATGATTATTGTGGCGCTTATCATCATCTTTGGTGTGGGCGGCATGCAGTTCAGCATTGGCTCGTTCAAGCTCGGCGGTATCGGTCTTGCAGCCTTGACCGGTGTTGTGCTCAACCTGTTGTTGCCCAAGAGTAGAACATAAAAACGCTTTTATTGTTCCCGCTGTTCCAGCTTGGCCAATAAAATTAAAGCCCTCTATCCGTAGAGGGCTTTTTTTGTGTGAAATGTAAGGGCATATGCCATTGAAAGGCCGGGGCCGTGCAAAGGGGACAGGGCTAGGCAGGGCAGTGTGCCCCCAAGACTGGTATCAATATGATATTCTAATTGTGTTGACGGATAGAAATTATTTTTCAACAAAGATGAGTAGTTATATCGCAAGTTGACTGTACAGCCAATGTGCTTGTTCAGTAAGATGAGATTTTTACCGTAATAAATAATTGTATAAAAAATAGTCAATTTAATAGTAGTGTAAAAAAATCTTTCTTAACATTGTGTTATTGTCAAAATTTGCTGATTTTTAATCAGATTTAAAGTATTCATCGTGTTTTTAATATGGCGATCTTGAATTTATACAAAACCATATAGTAAGTGGGTGTTTTAAAACATCTGTACCTGCAATAAAAAAAACGCTATGAATAATTCACCCATGTTTGCACATGATTTTGTCTGTTACAGGCCGTATCAGAACCTTATTTTCATCTTTGGGTAAACCCTGAGTCTGCAATGCCGCAAAGTACTAGTCACCAGTTCTGGGAATGGGTAGCAGGCCCTGATCTATGCTATTGCGATGATGTTCCCCTGAAGTCTGCCATTCTTGGCGTTCCTACTGTTAAGGGCCAGACGCTGTTTTTCGGCATGGATGTTGCCGATCAGCAGATGGCCATGGAAACGCTTATGGATGAATACGGGGAGCCGCGTGCTTTTGCCAATGTTATTGGGCACTACATCAGAAAGAGCGATGGTGTTCTGTTTTTGCTTGAAATGAGCGGCGTACCCTTGTTTGACGAGGGCTACGGCCTTATGGGTTTCAGGGGCGTTGAGCGTGTGGTTGCCAGTATTTCGCTGTATTCTGCGGGCATTTCCACCGCCATTGAGCTCGACACCATCTACGCCACCGCCCCCATTGCCATGTGTGTTGTTGACCGCAACGGGCTGCTTATCTCTGCCAACGAGCACCACGGTCTGCTTTCGGGGCGGTCGCTGTTTGAAACAAGCGGTGCGCACATATCCCTGCTGCATCCTGAGCTTGAAGAAAAACTTCAGAGAGATTTTTATAACCTCGATAACGGCGGTCAGGCTTCTGACCACGAGGTGCACATTGGCGGCAGGGAGTATGCCGTTTCCGTCACGCCGGTGCGCAATGCTTCAAGCTCCATCACGGCGTTGTCGCTGGCGTATTTTGATATTACCGAGCGCAAGTTGCTTGAGCGCAAGCTCAAAGACGCAAACGAGCGTCTGCGGCACATGTCAATTCACGACCATCTCACCGGTGCGTATAACAGAAGGTTCTTTGACGCCATCATCCGCAGAGAGGCCGCCCTGCACAAACGCCGTGCGGGCAAGCTTTCTGTCATCCTTATAGATATAGATTACTTCAAATTTTATAACGACAGGTACGGTCACGTTGCCGGTGACGAATGCTTGGCGCAGGTGGCAAGCACCATGCAGGAATCGCTGACTGGTGTGGGGGGCGAGCTTTACCGCTACGGTGGTGAAGAATTTGCCGTTGTGCTGCCAGAGTATGATGCCTCTACCGCGCATGAGGTATGCGAATCGCTGCGCCTTGCCGTGTATGATCTCAAAACGCCGCATACGGGCAGCGATTGCAACTACGTTACCATCAGCGCTGGCGTGGCCACCCTGCACGAAACACAGACAGACGCGCCAGCGGTCAACCTTGCCGCCAAGCTGGTCAAGGCGGCAGATACCGCTCTGTATCAGGCCAAGAATGCTGGTCGCAACCGGGTAAAGGCCGTTATTGTATAAAGTGTCTGGGAGCTTGGCAGCTCACCTTTCTGATGTTTCTTTTATTTGTTTGCCTTGATGCCTGTTTTGCCGCATGCCCTGTGACAGAACAGGTTTTTTTGCGGCAACTCTTTGACCTTTTGTGTCTGATCTCAACCAGTGCACAAGCAACAGCGGGCAAAAGTGTTGCCCCGCGGGCCTGCTGTTACAATCAGGCTGCTGCAATTTCTGCCAACCACATAATTTCAGTGTGTTAGCGCGACTGCGACAAAACTAAATTGCACAAAAACCTTCACCTGCTCAGAACACTGCGCATCTGGAAATTTTCTATAGTGCAGGGCATGCAATACACATCGCATCCGCATCATTTTATGCAAGGCCGCAGGCTGGGGAAACAGAACCCCACCTGCGGCATTTTTGCTTACGGCGCATGATGGCGGAAGCGCGGACGGCCTACAGCACACTCAGGAGGAAGCCGCATGTTCCAAAGCCTTGCAGAAAACAGCAAAGATTCCAGCCCATTTCAAGCCTCATTCTGCGTTGATCTGCACGTCCATTCCTGCCATTCAACATGCCCTTCGCAGTGGATTTTGCAAAAAATCGGCTGCGGCGAAAGTTACACTCCGCCCCGCAAGATATACGATATTGCCAGGGCCAGAGGCATGAACTATGTGACCATCACCGATCACGACACTATCAATGGCGCGCTGGAAATCGCCCATCTGCCGCAGGTTTTTATCAGCGAAGAAATTTCGGCCTTCTTCCCCGACGACAAGTGCGAGATCCACGTGCTTGCATGGAACATAACAGAGGCCCAACACCGCGAAATTTCGCACCTGCGGCACAATATTTTTGATCTTGTGCCCTACCTTATGGGGCAGGGTATTGCCCATGCCTGCGCACACCCCCTGTGCGCGGCCAACAACAGGCTTACCATAGAGCATGTGGAACAGCTGGTATTGCTGTTTTCTGTATTTGAGCTCAATGGCGCCCGCAACAATGTGCAAAACGAGGCCCTGCGCAAGATTGTGAGTGCCCTTAGCCCCGAATCCACAGTGCGGATGGAAGAAAAGCATGGTTTCAGAGCCATTGTGCCCAAGCCGTGGCTCAAGAGTTTTGTAGCCGGGTCGGACGACCATTCGTCGTGCAATATTGCCAGAAGCTCAACGGTTGTAGGCGTGCCGCGCGACCTTGTAGGGCGCTCTGGCTATGCGCCCACGGCTGCGCTTATGCGCTCAGTTATGGCGGGCAAAACCACCCCTCTCGTCATTCCTGCAACGCCGCTGGGCTTTGCTCATAACCTGTATGCCATCGGCTACCAGTTTTACAAAAACAGCACAGGCCTTGCGCAAGACATCAACAACAGCACCGTGCTGCGTTTTGCAGAAAACATGCTCACTGGTCAGCCCGACACCCGCAGTCGCAACATTAGAACACGGGTTATGTCGTTGGGTGGATTTTTGCTGCAATGCGGCAGGTGGGTGGCGCGGTCAGAAAAAAGCATGCAGGAAAACATGCTTGAGGCCGCAGGCCGGGCCATTGCTGGTTCGCCCAAGCTGTCGGCAGCGGCAGAGAGCGTTAATGAAATTTTGCCGCAGCAGCACATGCCCCAGCGCGAGGCCCTGCTGGCCAGCTTTGTGGCCGAAGTAACGGAAAACGTGCAGCTTTCGTGCGCCAATTCTGTGCTGTCCGATGTGCTAAAGGGTAATTTTTTCAACGTATTCAAGCTGGTGGGGGCCATGGGGTCGCTCTACGCCATGCTGGCCCCCTACGGCATTGGTTATTCGCTTTTTGCGCAGGACAAAATGTTTGCCCGCCAGTGCCTGCGCCGCATGACGGCAAGAGCCAGAAGAAGCGACATTCGCAGCGAAAATGCCGCCATTGCACATTTTACCGATACTTACAGCGAAGTAAACGGCGTGGCAAAAACCCTGCAATCCATGCTGCCACTGGCCAGAGAGCAGGGCAAAAAAATGGATATCCTCACCTGCGTAAGGCCAGAAAATGCAGATTCCAGCACACAAACCGGCCTTGGGCCCGTAAACTTCAGCCCCATTGGCAGTTTTTCCATTCCAGAGTACCCGGAATTGTCGCTCAACTATCCCCCGGCGCTCAAGATCGTGCAGCACTGCTACGAGCGGGGCTATACACTGCTGCACTCTGCCACGCCCGGCCCCATGGGGCTTGCGGCCCTGCTGACAGCCAAGATGCTCAAGCTACCCATCCACGCCACCTATCACACGGCGTTTCCACAGTATATTCTGGAGCTTACGGGCGATCCATCGCTTGAGGAAGCCACGTGGCGCTACGTGTACTGGTACTATAATCAGATGGACGTGGTTTTTGCGCCCTCGGCGGCAACCATGAAGGAGCTCATCGACCACGGCTTGCCGGAAGAAAAAATTCGTCTGTATCCGCGTGGGGTGGACGTCAAGCGCTATACCCCGGCGTGGCAAAAGCAACAGCATGCGCAGGCCGACGGCGTGCGCTTTTTGTACGTGGGGCGGCTCTCGCGCGAAAAAAGTGTTCACCGCCTTGTGGATGCCTTTCGGCTTGTGCAGGAGCGCATGCCCACGGCTCGGCTGAACATTGTGGGCGATGGCCCGCAGGCAGAAGAACTGCAAAGCCTAGCGGCAGACCTGCCCGTGACCTTTACTGGCTATCTGAGCGGGGCGGCATTGGTACGGGCTTACGAACAGGCCGATATCTTTGTGTTTCCGTCCACAACAGATACCTACGGCAAGGTTGTGCTAGAGGCGCAGGCCGCAGGTCTGGCAGTGGTGGTGAGTGGGCAGGGCGGCCCGCGAGAAAATGTTGTGCCCGGCAAAAGCGGAATTGTGGTCAGACAGGAAACAGCAGAGGCCTATGCCTCGGCCATGCTAGCACTGGCAAGTGACCCTAACCTGCTGCTTGGCATGAAGCGCGAGGCGCGCTGCTATGCAGAATC
The DNA here is from genome assembly GCA_964413315.1 of uncultured Desulfovibrio sp. Lineage (GTDB taxonomy): Bacteria > Desulfobacterota > Desulfovibrionia > Desulfovibrionales > Desulfovibrionaceae > Desulfovibrio. Next base: position 17,822 of record CAYPRZ010000034.1, read on the forward strand.
GCGCAGCTCGGAAAAAGCCTTTGCCGCCCAGTGGAAGCTTATAGAAACCCTGACGCCGCAAGCCTGTTGGTAGGTATTGCTTCAGCGCAATGGCAGCAGAGGGGGGCGGGCAGCCTTACGTGTAACC
>CAYPRZ010000035.1:0-17699 GCA_964413315.1 uncultured Desulfovibrio sp.
CGGATGGCCGCCACAAGGGTGCGCTGCAAGGCTGCGCGTTCTTCAAGCGCACGGCGGTAGCGCGCGCTCAAGCCGTCCACCCGCAGTTGCGCTGTGGAAACCTGTGAATCCGCCGCGTTGTTCTCGCGTAGCTGATCAACCGCAAACACGGCCTCTGCCATCTGGGCGTTGATGTCCACCACCACCTGCGAGGCTTTTTCTTCTTCACGCAGACGGGCGTCAAGATTGGGTACTGATGCCACACCTTCAAGTGCGCCAGCCAACAATACCAAGCGCCCTGCCATGGCCATGTGCAGCTGACGAATCTGGTCGGGCGTAAAGCCCTTGGACGCGGCATCGGTATTTACGGCATCCAGAAAACGGTCTGCGTACAGACCATATAGACCGCGCAGCATGGTGGGATGAAAGGCATAACGCAGCAGAGCATCACGCCCGCCCTTACCGTCTGCGGTATTCGCAAGTTTTGCTCCGTAGCGCTGGTTAAGTGCCTGTACGCTTACATTCAACGTGCCTGTCTGCGGGCCGGGCTTGAAACGCGAAACAATAAAGGCCGCCAAGTCTTCTATGGTTTCCAGCTTTATGTGGCTGTCTTCCGTAACTTTCTGGGGCATCTGCACCACACCCGTCTGAGCAGCCTGCCCTGCGGGAATGGAGCTGTCTACAGGCGAGGCCACGCTGCCCTGCACGGTCTGCCCTGCCAGAGTACCGGGCGAGGTGGGCGGGCTGACCACTGAAATGGGCGGGGGCGGCGGCGCATCGCGCAGCACATCTCCCACGCCAGACAAAATGGTGCCGCTGGTGGCATTGTTGATAACCTCGGCGGCTTTTTCCTTCCACTGCTCACGGGTAGATTTATCGCGTGTGAGCCAATAGGCCGCGCCGCTCACCAGAATAACCGCCAGCACTGCCAGAACCACGGCCTTGGCCGCGCCCGCGCGGGCGGGGCGAGGCTTTGGCATATTCATGATGTCCGGCACGCCCAGAGGCTTTTTTTCCAGTTTCATAAAATTCTCCTCAAACGGCGATTCACCTTGCCTGCGTTGTGCGCACCCAAAACCGCCTCAAAAACGGCATGTAAAGCCGCTATTTTCGTTTATTGCGCGTAAATGCTAGCATTGCTTGCTTGCGGTGTGAAGAGATTTTCCAGAGAGTTTCTGGATACAGCCTGTCCCGCCACATTGCGCCTCACAGGGCGTAAGGGTATACTGGCTGGATAATTACGCAGCATTTAAGAGAGGCTTTATATGCTTACTCCTCCCAACATACTCACCATTGCTGGTTCCGACTCTGGCGGCGGCGCGGGCATTCAGGCAGACCTCAAGACCATCATGGCCCTTGGCGGCTACGGCATGAGCGTTATCACGGCCCTGACCGCGCAAAACGGCCTTGGCGTTACGGGCATACACGCGCCGGATGCGGACTTTGTGCTGCTGCAACTGCGCACCGTGCTTGAGGGTTTTGACGTCAAGGCGGCAAAAACCGGCATGCTTTTTTCTGCGCCCATTATCCGTGCGGTTGCCGCCGAGCTGCGCCAGCGCAACTTTCCGCTGGTTGTGGACCCTGTTTCCGTAAGCCAAAGCGGCAGCCGCCTGTTGCAGGAAGATGCCGTTGCCGCGCTTATCGACGAGATGCTGCCCGGTTGCGACCTGCTGACCCCCAACCGGCCAGAGGCAGAAATGCTCACCGGCATGAGCATTGCCAGCCTAGATGATGCCGCAGCAGCGGGCGAAAAACTGCTTGCCATGGGGGCGCGGGCCGTGCTTATCAAGGGCGGCCACATGGAAAGCTCCATAATGGTTACAGACTGCCTGTGCGTACCCGGCGAGGCACCCAAGCACCTGCCGCAGGCAAAGGTTGAAACAGCCAACAATCACGGCACAGGCTGCACACTTTCTGCGGCCATTGCCACGGGCCTTGGGCGCGGCCTGCCCTTGCAGGTGGCCGTGAGCCGGGCACAGGAATACCTAAACCTCGCTCTGCGCAAAAGCTATGCCCCCGGCAAGGGCTGCGGCCCCGTGAACCACGCTGCGGGCCTGAACATCAACTAGCCGCCACCAGCCTCTGCCCACTGGTACGGGCTTTATGCGCAACGCCTCCCTTGCACTGGGTGACGTGCGGCTTGGCCCGCTGTTTGCAAATTCAGCCAGTGGATATTCAGAGTGTCAAAATCAAGGCGGTGAAGAGTGCCCTTTCATTTTAAAATGCAAAAAGTGCTCGATTACCGGGAGCAGCTAGAGGAAGAAGCCAAAGTTGATCTGGCCCTCAAGCAGAGACTTCTGGAAGAGTCCAGAGCACTTTTTGAGCAGCTTAAAACCGAGCTGCGGCAAAGCGAAGACCGCCTGTATCAAGCAGCCCTTGCGCCACAGGGCGAGCGCTGGCTGATGGAACAGTATATAAAAGGGCTCAAGGGCGATGTAGCCAATGCGGCCATGCAAACCCGCATGCAACAGCAGCTGGTTGAAGAAGCACGCAAAATGCTTGCAGCCCGCGCCATAGAGCGAAAACTGCTGGAAAAGCTCAAAGAGCGCCAAAACTTGCAGTATCTTCGCGAGGAACAACTGAAGGAGCAACGCGTCAATGACGAAACAGCCACACTCCGCTACAAAGCTCCGACTCTCTAAGCTTTTCCGCTGGCTGGCGGTGCTCTGCTTTATGAAGCTCACTATCCTCGGCATGTTGCTGCTGGATGTGCCCGCACCCTCTTGGCTTGGCGGTTCGCCAAAGCAGGAGACAGCCCAGCAGGAAAACAACAAAAAGGATGCCCCCACCAAGGCTGAATCTGCCCCGCGTGGCGTGCAGCAGGTTGCGGAAGCCCCGGCCCCGGCAGTATCAGCGGCGCAATCTGGCCCAGCGCAATCTGGGCTTGCACAAAACCTCGGCTCCTCCCTTTCTGCCATCGGCTCGGCACTCGATTCTACCCTTGATTCAGTGGTCACTGCCGTCAAGGACAAAACAGAACCAGGCAAAAGCGAGCCCCAAGGTGCTGCCGCTGCCCGCATGGCTGCCGCTGCCAAACCTCAGACCGGCCATGCCGCCGCCGTGGCCGATGCTGCCCTGCCCGCCCCGCTTATCCGCGCGGGCGCTACCGGCGGCACACCCGCCCAAAACGTGGCAAGCGGCCACGGCCAAACATTTGCGCCAAACATGCCGGAGCCGCAGGCCCTGCCCGCCCCGCAGGCAGAGCCGGGAACCGCCGCACCTGCCAACAGTCTTATTGTTTCGGCCAAGCCCAACCGCGCCAATGAATCTGAATGGCTCGACGCTCTGGGCCTGAGCCATCTGCCTATTCCTGGACTTGGCAGCGTACAGGCGGCCCATGCGGCGGCGCTGGACATGCCTGTGCCCCAAACGCCCACAACGGGGCAATCGCCCTTTGCACCGGCAGAACAAACCGCCCCGCTTTCCGTACCCGGAGCGCCGCCCATTCCTGCCAATATTCCCCGTGGGCAAAGTGCAGACGGTGCCCCCCTGCCGCCGCGCGGCTCTGCGGGCGGCAACGATGGTTATCTGCCAGCCCTGCCGCAAGGGCAATCTGCCGGCATGCTGCCCGCGCCTTCGGTGCAGACGCCCCAGAGTTCATACGCCAACGACCCCAACAGCAAGGCGCAGGAACTGGCCCGCCAGCAGCAGGATATTCTTATGCTGCGCCAGCAGATGGACCAACGCCTCAAGGACATGCAGGAAACTGAAAAGAAAATGCAGGACATGATCCGCGAGGCCAGAGGCATTGAGAACGACAAGGTTCACCGCCTGATCCTCACCTATTCCATGATGAAACCCAAGGCCGCGGCCAAGGCGCTGGAAAGCATGGATGAACGTGTGGCCATACGCATTCTTTCCGGCATGTCGCCCAAGCAGTCTGGCGAAATTCTTACCTATGTGGCCCCGGCCAAAACCGCCAAATTTACCGAGCTTATCACCCGCATGAGGATTCCCGACTAATGCGCCTCAAACTTTTGCTGGCCTATGTGGGAACCCGCTACAGCGGTTGGCAGATTCAGGAAAAACCCAGCCCGCCGCCCACCATTCAGGGCGAGCTGGAGGCGGCGTTGCGTACCATCTGCGGGCACGATGTGCGGGCGCACGGCTCTGGCCGTACAGATTCGGGCGTACACGCCCACGGTCAGGTGGTACACTGCGATGTGCCCGACGCACGCGCGGAGCTTAACTGGCGCAACAGCCTCAATGCCATTTTGCCGCGCGACATAAGGGTACTGCATGCCCAGCGAGCCGCGCCTGACTTTCACGCACGCAAGGATGCCCTGCGCAAAACATACGCCTACCAGTTCTGGCAGGAGCAAACATTTATGCCGCCGCAGCTTACCCCCTTTGTGTGGAAGTGCGGCCCGCTCAATGTGGACGCCATGCGTGCCGCCCTGCCCCATCTGCTGGGCCAGCACAACTTTGCCGCCATGCGCAACGTTGGTACGGATGTGGACAGCACCGAACGCACCGTGCTGCAAGCCGAGCTTTATGCCATGCCCCCTTGCGAATTTTACCCCCCGCATGCCCCCATGCTGCGCTTTATGGTTACGGCAGACGGTTTTCTTAAACAGATGGTGCGCAATATGGCTGGCCTGCTGGTAGCTTGCGGTCAGGGCAAGATTGACCCGCAGAACGTGCCCGCCCTGCTTGCAACCTGCGACCGCAGGACCGTGCAATCTGTTACCGCACCGGCGCAAGGCCTTGCCCTAGTAAGCGTGGTGTACCAAGAGCATGAGTAGCCAAGAGCTGGCGAGAAAGAGAGGCGTTGGGCAGATACCTGCAAGACGGCATCAATAACAATCCACGCTCATATAAATGAAAAGGCCACCCGTTGCTGGGTGGCCCTGTCATTAGCGCTGGCTGCTAAACTAGCCCTGCTTTTTCATATCCTCAATAACCCGCTGGAGCGATTGCGATTGCTGCGTAAGGTCGGCTACTGCTCCAGCAGCCTGTACCATGGCCTGAGCTGTTTCAGCAGAAATGGTGGCCACCTGTTCAACAGACTGGTTGATTTCTTCGCTGGCAGCAGATTGTTGTTCACTTGCGGTTGCAATGGACTGAACCTGATCGTTGACCAAATGAACAAATTCCAGAATCTTTTTGAGCGATTCACCAGAACGGACTGAAAGCGTTGTGGCGCTTTCGATAGCCACGGCCACCAGCTCAACATTGTCGATATTCTTGCGCGTGCCTTCCTGAATACCCTTGATGGCCTGCCCCACTTCCTGGGTGGCTGTCATGGTTTTTTCTGCCAGCTTGCGAACCTCATCGGCAACCACGGCAAACCCCCTGCCAGCGTCGCCCGCACGGGCAGCCTCAATGGCAGCATTCAGTGCCAGCAGGTTGGTCTGATCAGCTATATCTGCAATAACCCCCATGATCTGGCCAATGCTTTCTGCCTGCTTGCCAAGAGCGTCCATATCTTCCTTGATGGCAATGGACTGACTGTGGACAGATTCTATGCCTTTTACGGCTTCGTTAACAATCTTCGAACCTTCCAAGGCCTGTTCTCTGGCCTGATGCGATACATCTGCGGCCTGTTGGGCATTTTTGGCTACTTCAAGAACTGTGGCGTTCATTTCTTCCATGGCTGTGGCCGTTTCACGCACACGTCCCGACTGCTCGTCCGCTCCCCGGCTTGATTGCGCTATCTGGGCTTCAAGCGCTTCTGACGCAGAGGACACAACATCAACTATGCCTTCCAGTTGCTGAGCGGCCTGAAACATACCCTCAGCCTTGGCCCGTTCGGCTCTTTTTGTGGCTTCCTCAGCAAGAATTGTGGCTTCCTGCGCGGCCTTTGCCTGTTGCTCTGCCTGCTCAGACTTGCTGTCGGCTTCTGCAATCTTGGCCTTAAGGTTGCCCACCATCTTTATCAAAACGCCGTATACGCCACCGTCTCCGGAATATGGCTTGAATGCCAAGTCAAGTTGACCGGCTGCAACTTCAGAGGCCACATGGTGCAGATAACCGGGGTCTTCGCCCAGCTGCTTTGTTACGCCACGGATAATCAGGGTAGACGTAACAACAGCAGCCAGCAAAGCAGCTACAATCAGTGATATTGTCAGCATTTTTCCACGTGAATAAGCGTCTTCAGCATCTTGGGCAGATTTCTCGCTGCCCTTGCTATTCACGTCTATGATAATCTTAAGCTGATCAAGGGCTTCACCATAGTGCGCTCTGGCTGGCCCAGATACCTGCTTGGCAGCTTCTTCTGTCTTGTTTTCCTTGGAGAGAGCTTCAACCAAAGCATGATTGTCCACATATTTCTTCCACGCGGCAACAAACTTTGGATATGCAACTTTTTCTTCTGGTTCAGTAATCAACTTACCGTATTCTTTTATTTTTTCATCAATGGCAACCGTCAATGTCTGAATCTTTTTTTCATACTGGCGCATCATTGCTTCATCTGTTGACAAGATATGCACAAGTTCATTGCGCCTGTACTCATTGACCATTGAATTGATCTCGCCAACTACTTTTACTGTTGGAAGCCAATTTTCTGATATTTCTTTAACATCACTGTTTATAGTTGACATGCCAGCAATAGAAACCAACCCTATTACAAGTGACAATACTGTCAGCATTGTCGCCAGTAATACAAGCTTTATTGAAAGTTTCATTAAGAACTCCTCGATTATTTATAACCATTTTTAATTTATTTATTTGAAATAAGTGAGTGCTATATTTTTACGCACATTACATCACTATTATACCTATCGGACGTAACTCTCCATGCTTTATATCCAAGTAGACTTTTGCCGTATTTTTATGACACCAAATCTTAAATATCATTTTTTATGAATAACAAATTATAGTACCCATAGCACATTATTAGTGCCGCACTAATTCGCTCACTATCAATACAATATACAGACATACACACGGCAACACCTGACAGATCAAGTACATCATAACACAAAAGCCTCCGCTCTTATCGAACGGAGGCTTTTGCCTGTATGGTATTCCGGCTTGCTCAGATAATTTCACTGAGGCCAGATTGTTCCTGCGCCTTGAACTTCTGTTGCAGCATGAGCGGCAGCGATTCTGGGTCTGTGGGGTCAAATTCAAACATTACGGCCGTGCCAAAGCAGGAAAAATACTTGCTGCCATCGGGATGAAAGGCCACGTTTTCGTTATAGCCCACAATGGCTTGCGCTCCCTTGTTCATGGCGCGGGCCGCCATGCCAAAAAAAGCTTCATCCGAATCAAAACCCCGGCAGCACACAAGCCCAAGTACCTTAGCTATACGGCGGCCTTCCACCTGATGTGTTGTCACCACAGGAAAACGTCCGGCAAGAAAAACCTCACGCACGCGATCACTGGCGTCAGATACGCCAGCCGACCTCTCGGCCTTGCGGCCTTTTTTCTCGTGGCCTCCCAGCAAAAAAAACATGCTGAACCTCCAAATCAGATGGATGTTCGGGCGCATAGCACCCGCTGCGTTCAGCATTGCAAACAGCTTGCCAAGAATACTTTATCAATAAATTACCGATAGATATAAATACACCCGCAAGCGATAGTCAGCGGTTTGACGCCTACCACTGCCCGTGCGCCCTAACGCATCTTGTTGGCATCGCGCACAAAATCGTTGTAAGCGGTGCGGCTTGCCACAGCGGTCTTGTTCATCTCAAAACGCAGGGGTGCGTAAAATTCTTCATTCAGCCCCTGATCAAAAAGCTCTGCATAAAATTCTGCCTGTTTCAAAAATCCCCGGTAGCGACGCTCCAGATCGGGCGCGGCCATAAAGGGCGGGCGGCCACCATCGGCCAAGGCAGCGGCCAGCTCCTGCCGTTGGGCTTGCAGGGCTTCCCTGTCTGGCCTGTCGGGTGCAAGAAGGCTGGCAGCCTTGCCAAATACGGCAAAAATGCGCTCCGCAGCCTGAATCTGCCGCTTAAGGGGGTGGCTGCTGAGCAGTATATCTTCCGCCGGGGCAGCCTCGGCCTCCACAATCTGCATGTAGGCATCACGGGCCACAACAAAGGCCGCGTGCGCCTTGGCAATACCTGCGCCCAGAGCCTTGCCTTTTACTCCATCGTCCTGCAAAAGTGCGTCTTCCACATACTTTTCAAGCGAGCGGTAATCGGCACGCATGCTGGCTACGGCCTTGTTCATTTCCTGCACGTTGGCCGCCATTTTCTTTGTCTGCTCTGGCGTAAACAGCCCAGCTGGCGGCGCAAGACGGCGGGCAAGTATTTCGTCCTCGTCCGGGTTTATGGCGGGCCGCTTTGCCAGTTGCCATTCTGCCAGATAATACTTGGTATACGCCATAAGCACGTCGGCCTGAGCGTAACGGCCCGCAGCCAAAGCCATGGATGCAGCAATGGAAAAGGCCACAAGGCGGTCTGCCCTCTCCAGCTCGGCAGGGGTGGGGGCCGGGCTTGCTGGCTGTGCAGACTGCTCAACGGCGGGAGCTTCGGCCTTGGGCGCGCCACCGTTTGACGCGGTAGCGGCAGATTCCACCCCGGACTTCTCAGCCTTTCCGTCCTTGTCCGCTTCTTTCTTGCCCGATTCACAAGCAGTGAGCAGAAGGGCCAACCCTAAAACCAGCACCAGAACATGGAGTATGTTTTTCATAGGCATACACGTGCGAACGTCCCGCATAGGGCGGGACGTTAAATAACAGTTATAAATTGTTGCGAATATTCCTCGCAGAAACAATATTACGCTCTGGCGGATATCCAAGCATTGAGGCCGGTAAGGTCGTCACCCCAGGGGAATGCCCCGCCCTTAAGTTCCGGCCCCACGCCATAAAACTGTGTGCCCACGGTTTCAGCGGCGTCACGGTCAGTGGGGGCATCGCCCACCATCAGCACATCGGCGGGGTCAAGCTTCTGCCCGGCCACAATCTGCCCAAGCAGAACGCCCTTGGCTGGCGGGGAACCGTGGATGGCATCAAAATACTTGTCCAGCTTGCGCTCGCGCAGCACAGCCTGCACTTCTTCGTGCGGGGCGCCAGAGCACACAAACATGGGCAGCTTGCCGTGCCATGAATCTAGCGTTTCCTGAATGCCCGGTATGAGCTCACAGCGGCGCAGTTCGTCCAAGGCATATTCTGAAAACAGATTGCCGAGGTTTTCCGATTCCTGCTGCGTTATGGTCTTGCCCAATACCTCTGTAAAAAACCATTCAAACTTTTTGTAGCGGCTCACGCCACCGTGCACCTTATGGTACATCAAAAAGCGGTCGCGCGCTTCCGGGCCAAAGGGCTCCATAACGCGGGCAAAGGCGCGGGTTTTTACGGGTACGCTGTCAAGAATGACGCCATCGCAGTCAAAAACAAGGCATTGCAGTGACATAAAAATCCTTGAAAAACTGTTGCTCTGATTTTGTTTCGGGTTTGCTGCTAGCCGCGCCTGCCAATCTCCTTGGCAGGTACGCCGCCCACAATGCTGAAGGGGGCCACGTTGCGCGTTACCACAGCACCAGCACCAACCACTGCACCACGCCCAATGCGCACATCGGGGGTGATGACGCAGTTGGCCCCGATCCACACGTCTTCTTCAATAATAATCTGACCGGGCACATGGCCCTGATGCATGATGGGCACATCTTGCCGCGCAATGCAGTGGTTGGCCGCGCGGATAACCGTGCCCGGCCCCACGGCTGTATGCGCGCCGATTTCAATGCGGCCCGCATCTGCCCCCACGTGCACGTTGGGCGAAAGGGCCACGTTGTCGTGCAGCACAAGCTCGCCGTCGCTGGCCGTAACAAAGCAGCCGCGCCCCATGCGCACGCCATTGCCAATGCGCATGTTGCCGCAGCCGGCAAGGCTCAAACCAGTAGAAAAACGCGCAGACCCGCAGGTCTTGAACAGCCAGCGCCAGACCAACAGACGCAGGGCAATACCCACGGGCGTGGGAATCCACGCAAAGGCGGCGATCCACAATTCTTCAAGCGCGGCCTTTACCCGGCTGCCCATACCGGGCGCTGCATGCGCCCCCGGCTGAGCGGCGGCGCCGCAGGAGGTAGCCCCTGCGGCGCTCAAGCCACTTGCTTCAGAAACGGACTTGCTGCCCTGCCGATCAGAAGAAGGGAGGTTGCCCGCCATTTACTTGCTGTATTCCTTCATGAGGTCGTCACCTTCCATCAGACGGGCCACGCGGGCCAGATCTTCGGGGGTGTCAACGCTCCAGCTGCGGCAATCGGTGGGAACCATGTGCACCTTTTCGCCGTGCTCCAAAACGCGCATCATGTCTACGGATTCATAGATTTCCAGCGGGCTTTCGGGCATTTCGTTAAAGTGCAGCAGATAGTCACGGCGGAAGGGAATGATGCACACCTGCTTACGCATGGGCACTTTGTCCGAACCCTTTTTGCGCGAAGGGATGGGCTCGCGCGAGAAGTACAGGGCGTTGTTGAAGTGGTCCACAACAACCTTGACTTCGTTGGGATCTTCAAATTCCTCAAGGGTGTCCATGTCGGCCATAAGGTTGACCACATTGATGGAGGGGTCGGCCAGCATGGGGGCCACGGCGGCGTCGATCATTTCAGGACGCACCATGGGCTCGTCACCCTGTACCATCACCACGATGTCGGCCTTCTGCCCGGTGGCGGCCTCAATCTTCAGCAGGGCTTCGGCGGTGCGCGTTGAGCAACGCACGTGGTGGTCGCCGGTCATAACGCTCTTGAGTCCTGCGTCCTTGCAGTAGTTTTCGATAATTTCATCGCAGGTGGCCACATAGGTGGCAGAAAGGCACTTGCTCATGGCCGTGCGAAAGGCCACATGGCCCACCATGGGCACATTGTGGATAAGGGCAAGCGGTTTGCCGGGATAACGGCTGGAACCCATACGCGCGGGAATGATGGCAATAATGTTCATTGAGCGGCTCCTTGTGGCCTCAAAAAATTTGCTGTGGTTTCAAAAAATTGCATCCCAAAAGGCTTCCTGACGCAAGCAGGGGCAAAAGAACCATCGTGTGAACAGGCCCTAGTCGTCGGTGGGCACGAGGTACCCGCCTTCAGAGGCCAGTTCGGGGTGCAGTTCCTTGTGTTCTTCTTCCATCACGCGCAAAATGCCCTGCCCCAGATCAACCGTAAGCGGCGGAACCAGCTTGCGGCCCACCTTGGGCATAAAGGCGTAGGGCGTAACCTGATAATGCCCGCTGTTGGGGTCATTCATGTAGTTGATGTCCAGCTCTTTGCCCAGCATTTCGCCGATCATCTTGAACAGGTCGCCCACACGCATGGGCTGATTACCAGAAATGATGATATTCTGGTTCTCAAATTCCGGGTCGAGCACGGCCAAAGTGGCCGCAGAGGCATCGTCCACGTGCACGTATTCGCGCAGGGCCGTGGGTGCGCCGTAGTAGGTAATGGCCCCGTTGGCCAGCGCCTCGTACACAAAGCGGTTGATGGCGTTGCGACGGTCAGAACGCGGGCCATACAGCGAGCCGTAACGCAAAATGGTGTACGGCAGGTTGTGCATGGCTTGATAGTTTTCAATATACAGCTCGCAAGCCTGCTTGCTGCAACGGTAAAAACCGCCAGACTTGCCGTACACATACAGCGAACTGGCAAAAACGTAGCGCTTCACGCCAGCCTTGCGGCAGGCCTCAAGCACCATGACGTTGCCCAGCACGTTAATGCGCGCCGTATCCACCGGGCGGTTGTTGGCCTCGCCGATGTCGGCAATACCCGCGTAGTTGAAGACCATATCCGCACCGGCAACGGCGCGGTTGACGGTTTCTTCATCCAGAATATTGCCCGCAAGCATGGTCTGGTCGGGGCGCAGCCAAGGGGAGGGATGTAGGTCTACGATGGTGACCGCATGCCCGGCTTCAGAAAGCTTGTCGCAGATATGCGAGCCCAGAAAACCAGACCCGCCGAAAACGGTAATTTTCACAGTTATTCTCCCGAATTGGGGCGTTCAGCCGCCCGCCACAAAAAGACCGAATCAATGCCATAAGCGATAAAGCGGCTGCCAGCAGCGATCTGCCGTTCAAGCTCCGCAGGGTCGGGCTGCACGATATGCAGACCCATGCGGGCGCCAGCCTTGGCGCAGCCCGCCGCAATGCGGGCCATGGCCGCCTTGAACTCAGGGTGGTCAAACTGCCCGGTAAGCCCCATGGAGCCCGAAAGGTCGTAAGGGCCAACCATGATGGCGTCAAGGCGCGGATGCGCCAAAATGGCTTCCAGATTTTCTACAGCTCGGATGTGCTCGATCTGGGCCACCAAAAATATCTCAGGCGCACGGTTGGCGCGGTAGTCATCAAACTTTTTGCCAAATACGTTGGCACGGCAATACCCAACGCCACGGTATTCCGGTGCGGTATCGCCCTCTGCCCGCCAGCGGTCCTGACCGGGATAGACCGAAAGATCAATAGCACGGTCGAGCTGCTCACGGCTCTCGATCATGGGAAAAATCAGCCCCTGAGCACCGGCCTCAAGCGCGGCCTTGATCTGGGTTTTGCTGGCCTCGCCCAGCCGGGCAAAGGGTGCAGCGCCGCCGCACTCAATGGCGCGAAAAACATCCGGCAGGCCAGTGCGGCCAAATGAACCGTGTTCCATATCAACGGCAACCCAGTCATAACCGGCACGGGCCATAAGCTCGGCCACATCGGGCGAGGGCAATTGCAGCCATGTGCCCACAGTGGCCTTGTCAGCCGCCAGCCGTGCGCGAATTTCATGTACAGTCATATCTAGCGGCATACCGCCGCAGGGTTAAAGTTTGCGACAAACACTCTATACTATACGCCCTGCTTGCAGCGGGCGCAATACGGCCAGCGGGGGTTGGGCCCACAGGAACCGCCCGGAGTATACCATACTACGGCGCGCGCCGTTGGGGCAGCAACCCACCAATCAGCATTTGCCCGCAGCCCAAGCCATCGCAAACAACCGCATTGGCAAAGCCCAGAGTGATTCGAAATTGTTAATTTTTTATCAAGGACAAAACAAGGCAAAGGCGGGGCTTGGCGTTTTACACCTAGCGTGCTACTAAAAAGCCCCCCGTCGGAAACGGAGGGGCTTGGTAAGGAACCTGACTGCGGCAGAACAGTCTGGTTCGCAGGAGGAGAGCGGGAAAATCAACAAGTTCGTCTGTGTTTTTTAACTCTGACACTTGTTAGGTAGAACGCCGCCGCTGGCAGAAAGCTGCGGGGTTTGAATCCAATCTCCACCGGGGCTTCTGAATCGTAAGGTTCAGAAGCCTTTTTCATTTGGCGCAACAGCCTGAATATGCAGGCAAAAAAGAATGCGCGGGGCTTGCACCCTGCCGTGCAGCAGAGGCCCCCAATGAACTGCGGACAGCATAGGATGGAAGAAATCTTAGGTCAAGGAGCTGCGCAATTTTTCACATATTTTTTCCCAAATATTTTTTCCAATTTTTTCTAATTATCTAAAATTTATGTGTAAAAATTTCCTACATTTCAGTCATGTTACGGTCTGCCGCATTGCCAGCTGTTGGCACCGCACAGAGGTTCTATCCGTGCAGAAGTCCTTTCGCCGCAGATGCTCAACCCAAACGCAGACACGCTCTGCCGCATGCCACGCCCCCAAATCAAACACCCCGCCAGCGCACGGCCAGCGGGGTGTGAAACATGCCTTTAAACAGCAGGGCTAGAACGGCCAGACATTGTCCATGAGCCGCGAGAACCATCCGGGCTTTTGCTTATCTGCCAGAACACCCTTGCCATAATATTCAATACTGGCATCGGCAATTTGGGTGGAGAGCACGCTGTTGTCGGCGCTCACGTCCTTGGAACGGATCATGCCGCGCACCACCATGTACTCTGTTTCTTCGTTAACGCGGATCTCGCGCGCGCCCTCAATTTCCATAAGCCCGCCCGGCAGCACGCGCAGCACACGTGTGGCCAGCGAGGTTGTCACGTAGTTTTCACGCTTGGTCTTGCCGGTAGAATTTATGCCACTGGCAGATTCTGTATCAAGTATCGGAATACCCACTGAAGGCTGTGGCCCGATGGGCATAAAGGGAATAAAACCCGCGTGCCCACGGTTGAACATATTTGTGACCTGATAATCGTTGGAGCTTTTCTTATTGGACGAGGTTTCAGCCTTGTTCTGGGCCTTGGTGTTTTCTACCAGTTTGACCACAACAATATCGCCAACACGGCGGGCGCGGCTGTCTTCAAACAGGGTGTCTGCTTCGCTAGCGGCAAAGATCGAACCGGGATTGTTGACCGCAGCATCCTGCCGGTATTCCTGTTGCGGGGTCACTGGCGGGTGCAGTGCTGGCCGCCTGGTGGGGCTGCCGCCGCAGGCGACGCAGAACAGATAGGTCAGCGCCAGAACTGGAATTAAATAACGTGCCTGCATATGTTCCTCTCCTTCCACCTTTGAACGCTAGTGGATTTCCACGGTGGTGCCATCTTTTACTATGGCGTAGACCTGTTTTTTTGTTTGCAGATTACGTACCGCAATCGTGCCCCCCGGCTCGCCGTCCGCAAGCGCCTGAGCCTGCGTGGCTATGCGCAGGTTGCCGCGCGTATAAATAAGATTGACCACATCGCCCCTCTTGACCATCAGCTGACTCGCAAGATCGCTTTGCAAAATGGGCTCGCCCGAATTAAGGGCCCGGTTGAGCTGCCACGGCCCGCCTCGGCCATCCCACGGCAAATCGCGCAACTGGCTGGCGTTGACCTTCATAAAGGTGACCGCTTCCGCAGCCAGTGCCTCACCCTTGTTCATTGCGCGCGAAGCCGCCGGGGCCGTTATCCAAAGGGTAAGGTTGACCGTACCCGAAATACGCCGCAGCACGTTGCCGTCAACCTCTTGCACCGCAAAGCGCAGGGGCACGCGCCCCGGTGTGAGCTTGCCCGGTTCCAGCTGCACCCTTTGCTGTGAGTGGGCCAAAAAAATGTAGTCTGGCAGCCTGAAATCGCTCAGCTCTACCTCGCCGGGCATTGCCGCCAACTGTGGAGTCAAGCTTTTGACAACATAGGTACGCAGGTCTTCCTCGTGAAAAACGAGCCCCCCGCGCTGAATCACCAGCGAGCTTGGCAAAATACAGCGGCTGGCCATCTCCTTGCCCAAGGCTTGCCGTAATGCCTGCGCAAGACGCGAACTGTTGATCTGCAAGGGTTTGCCTTCTTCTGGCGGCGCGGGCCACAGCGGTTGCGCCCGCAGCTGACCCCACATATCAGAACTGATTTGCCCCAGCGGAACGGCAATATCGCCCAGCAGCACCATTTCTGAATTGGTAACTGCCGCCGACAAAATTTTGAGCCGCCAGTCTTCTGCGCCAAGCATGTTGAGCTGGCCGTCTTGCGCAATGGGGGCCTCGCCCGCTGCAAGCATATTGCGCGTTTTTGCGGCGCGTTGGTCTTGCGCACCCGCTGCCAGCGGCATTTGCCCGGCTTGAGGTTGCGTTGCCTGCCCTGCCTGTGTTGACGGTGCCTGAGCCTGCGGTGTCAGCCCTACCTGCGCCTGCGGAGTACGCAACTGGGTAACAATCTGATTGGGCGAACGGCGGTGATTGCGGTCATTATCCTGCCACGTTGCGCTAGGCACGCCGCCCTGCGGTGCTGCAAACACGGCAGCCACGCCAAGGCCGCACACCTGCCAGCAGACCAGAACCGCGACCAGTGCCCCCGCCGCGCAGAGCAGACCGCGCAGGCTTGCATGCCGTGCCGGAATGCCCCAATGTGCCAGTATTGCTCGCAAAAACCGCATAACGCTCTCCTAACTGCGCTTGAGCTGAACAGCGATACCCAGCATGGAATCTGAGGTCTGAATGGACTTTGAGTTCACTTCGTAGGCGCGCTGGCCCACGATCATGTTCACCATTTCGTCCACCACTTCCACGTTGGACATTTCCAGAAAACCCTGAGCCAGCGTGCCCACGTTATCCGTTCCGGGCACGCCTTCGGTGGCGTCACCCGATGCCTCGGTGGGCGTGTAAAGGTTGCGCCCGCGGGCATCAAGGCCAGCCGGATTGATAAAGGTATAGAGCGGCAACTCTGCCCCAGCCAGTTCCTGCCCCTGCGCATCGATGGCCGCCATGTGGCCCGAAGACGAAATGGAAATGGTCTTGGTCTGAGCAGGTACGGCAAACTGCGGTTGCAGGATATAGCCGTTGGCCGTAACCACAGTGCCATCCTGATTAAGTTTGAACGAACCGGCGCGTGTGTACATAAGCTCACCGTTTACATCCACCTGAAAGAAGCCATCGCCTTCAATGGCCACGTCCAGCGTGTTGCCGGTGTTTTGAAAGTCGCCCTGCGTAAAAAACTTGTGCACAGCCGTGGGGCGAGTACCCATGCCGACCTGTATGCCCACGGGCAGACGGTTGTCGCCCTCGGTGGTAGCACCAGCCATACGCATGGTCTGGTACATGAGGTCTTCAAACTCGGCCCTGCTCTTTTTAAAACCCGTGGTGTTTACGTTGGCCAAGTTGTTTGAAATGACGTCGATATTGAGCTGCTGGGCCACCATGCCAGTGGCGCCTGTCCAAAGTGATCGCATCATGGGAATCTCTCCTTATAGTACACCGGCGAGGCTGCCGGTTACCTGTAATTCTGTCAGCGGCTAGCCCTGACGGCGACCGACCTTTTCGTTAGCAGCACGGTCAAGTGTGTCTGATGTCTGCATTACTTTTTGGTAGGCTTCAAACTGACGCTGCACTTCAATCATATTGACCATTTCAGACACAACTTCCACATTGGCGGCTTCGGTAAAACCCTGCTCTACCCGCGCGCCGTTTTCATAGGCATTGCCCTGAGCAACCTGAACCCCGTCTCGCGGGCGAAATAGATTTCCGCCCATTTTTTCAAGATTTTGAGGGTTGTCTACGCTCACGAGGGCCAGTTGATCGATAACGTTACCGTCGGCAAGCACCTGCCCGTCCCCGCTGATTTGCAAATTTCGCGTGCCGGGGGGCACAGCAATCACACCGCCAGCCCCCTGCACAGTGAAACCCTGCGGCGTCATAAGAGTGCCGTCGCCGTTGAGCACAAAGGCTCCGTTGCGGGTAAGATACTGGCCGGTTGGCGTGTTTACCCGGAAAAAGGCATTTTCACCGTTGATGGCAACATCAAGATTGTTACCAGTATATTGCATTGACCCTTGCGAATAATCTGTATGCGCAACAGCCACGCGCACTCGTGCAGCATTCATAGGTTCGGGAAACAGGGGCGTCGACTTGAGGTTCTGAAGCGGTTCCCGAATCTCGTCGAATGCAAAGGTTGTCATGGTGTCTTTGAACGCCAGGGTTTCCCGCTTGTAGCCGCGCGTGTTCACGTTCGCCAAATTATTGGCGATGAAATTCATGCGGTGTTCTGTGGTCAACGCGGCAAAAAGCCCGCTAAACATACCTGCTTGCATAAGCAGCTCCTTGTGTTGGCAGCAGCGCCACAAAAAAATGCGCCGCCGTCTTCCCTGAGCCTGACGACTCTTGCCAGAGCTTTTGCAATATGCGGGCCAATGGACACACCACGTATACTCGCTGACCCGCTCAAGATGCGGCCCCCCAAAGGGGAAATGCAGGTTGCGGGCGGAGACTATTGGCTGGTGCGGGCGGACGGATGGAAAAGGCTGGGGATGGGAAAAATGGAGATAGTGGAAACTGAGATAAGGGGGAGCTGAAATAAGGACAGGTTGAGCCAAGGGGGAGGCTGAGAGAGGGGGCGCTGGTGATGAACTGCCTAGGGCTTGGCCGGAAAAACCGATGTGCCCATCGTATGCCCAGCGAAAAAGTATCCACAGGCGTATCATTATATAGATGAGCAGTAACTGACGTGCCGCCCTGCCCGTGGAGGGAA